>NZ_JBIARC010000007.1:0-252266 GCF_042889625.1 Streptomyces sp. NPDC002573
CGACAGCTGAACGGGAACCCGTCCTCCGCGTGCCCCGTCGGTGTCGAGTGGCGGGGGGGGGGGGGGGGGGGGGGGGGGGGGCCCGCCCCCCCCCCCCCCCCCCCCCCCCCCGCCGCCGTGTCGTTCAGAGGTGTCGTGCGCGCTGTGAAGCGGTCAGGCCTTGAGCGCACGGCCCGCGACCGCGAGGACCACTCGGCGCGGCGCAAACCTGGACGACAGTACCGACAGGCGATTGCCCAGCCCCACGACCACGCTCGGCGGAGTATTGCCGCGCTCCAGGGCGCGGCGGGTCGCCGTCACCACCTGCGTGGCCGTGGCGACGCGCCCCACCATCGCATCGCGGCTGCCGACCACGTCGAAGAACTCGGTGCTGACGGGCCCGGGCGACACGGCGAGCACGCGCAGCGAGGAGCGGCGGGTCTCGTAGGCCAGAGCCTCCGTCAGGTTCAGCACGAACGCCTTGGTGGCGCCGTAGACCGCCATGGCCGGGGTGGGCTGGTAGGCGGCGGTGCTCGCCACCGTCACCAGGGCGCCCCGGCCGTCGGCCATCAGCTCGGGCAGGAAGACCCGGGACAGGTCGGCGACCGCCCCGATGTTGAGCTGGACCATGCGGGAGATCTCCTCCGGCTCCTGCTCCACGAACGCCCCGTGGCTGCCGAAGCCGGCGTTGTTGATCAGCGTCCGCACGGTGATGCCACGCGATGCGAGTTCCGCCTTCAGATCCGCGGCGGCTCCCGGCCGG
Organism: Streptomyces sp. NPDC002573; assembly: GCF_042889625.1. NCBI lineage: Bacteria > Bacillati > Actinomycetota > Actinomycetes > Kitasatosporales > Streptomycetaceae > Streptomyces > Streptomyces sp. NPDC002573. The sequence continues at coordinate 743 of NZ_JBIARC010000007.1, forward strand.
GCAAGGTCCGCGGCGATGGGCGTCGCGGTGATTCCGTGGTTCTTCTCCAGCTCGATGGCGAGCTCGTGGAGCCGGTCGAGGCGGCGGGCGACGAGGACGACGTCGGCACCTCGCTCGGCCCACTGCCGGGCGAACTCCTCGCCCAGTCCCGAGCTGGCGCCGGTGATCAGGGCCGTCGTGGATCGATAGGACATTTTGGACATCGTCGGGTGCTCCGCTCCCTTGCCGCGACATGCGGGACAATCAATGTAGGCAAGTTCATACATTGTAGTCAACCGCCAACATTGAGGAGGCGCTGTGCCCGAGGGCTCCTACCATCACGGCAACCTGAGAGCCGCCCTACTGGAACGGGCCGAGGCCGTTCTGACCGAGTCCGGAGCCGTCGGGCTCTCCCTGCGCGGTCTCGCCCGCGACCTCGGCGTCAGTCATGCCGCACCGACTCGCCACTTCCGCGACCGCCAGGCCGTGCTGGACGCACTCGTGGTCAACGGCTTCACCGAGCTCAACGGGCGCCTGCGGGCGGCCGCGGACGAACCCGGACCGGTCGAACAGCGGCTGATCGCGCTCGGACGGGCGTACCTGGGCTTCGCCGTGGAGCGCGCCGCCCTGCTCCAGCTGATGTTCACCGCGAAACACGAGGAGCAGTCCAGCCAGGAACTGCGCGAACTCGGCCACCAGGCCCTGGAGATAGCCGCCCACCTGATCACCGAGGCACAGCGGAACGGCATCGTCCGTACCGGCGATCCCGCCCGACTGGCCCAGATCGCCTTCTCCACCGTGCACGGGCTGGCCACCCTGGCCGTCGGCGGACTGCTCGACGACACGCCTCTGGACGAGGCCACCGATCTCGCGCTGCAGGTGCTGCTGGCGGGCCTGCGGGCCACACCGTAGGCAGCGGAAGGACGAGGTTCGGCCGGGCCTACCCGCGCGGGCAGGCCGGACCCGGCGGCTACGACCCTTCAGGGCACGGTGTCTGCCGCCGCCCTCGCCGACGGCACGCCCGCCGTCGGCAACGACCTCGTGACGAGCGTCACACCCACTCAGCCCGCCCGGAGAACGCACCCATCCCTTCCCGGCCATGCGGCGGAACCGGGAGGCCGGGGTACGCCAGCACGTGCGTCACGTGGTGGCCAGCCGCGACATCACTCTCTCGGAGATGGACGTCACCAACACCCCTGGGGCCGCCAACCCCTGCCCGCCGACCCTCGTCTGGCTCATGTTCCGGCAGAACAGACGAGTGCGAACGCTCCGCGTGATCTTTCCCGAGCCGCCGAGGCGAGCGACGCTGGCATGGACGGCAGGGCGGCTCGCGTCACCTGACGCGGTTGCCACCCCCGCGAAAATCACGTGACGCACGTCATATCTTCGCGATCGAACTTTCGCTTCGCTCGCGCATCTTGTCGGTGTTCATCGGACCGCCTTCAAGATCGGGAGGCCACCTGAAGGAGCCCGAGCGGTTCGCCGGTGCGGGTCGCCGCATTCGTGACCGCGCGGCATGGTTCCGCTGCCTGAACACCCGAGGGCCGCGCATTCGGGCCCGAAGGACCCTGGAGGAATCATGAGCGACAACGCATCGCACGGGAGTGTCGTGCTCGTCCACGGAAGTTTCGTGGACGGCTCCGGCTGGGACCCTGGTCGGCCACTCCTACGGCGGGGCGGTGATCACCGAGGCGGGCAACCACGAGAAGGTGACGTCGCTGGTGTACATCGCCGCGTTCGCCCCGGACAAGGGCGAGTCAGTGAGCACCCTGATCAAGCAGGCGGCGCGTCACTGACCGCAGCACAGGACCGATCCCGGCGGCGTCCGCCGATCGAGCCACCACGGCCGGTCGGCGGGCGCCGAGGGCGCCGACCGCTGGCCGCTGGCCGACGACGACCTGCGGTCATCGGCTGAAGCAGCTGAACCATCGGTGCCCGCCCCGGTCACAGCAGCCGCCGGATGTCACCGCGGACGCGGTAGAAGCCGCCGGCCGCCGCGTGCAGCGCGTCCACGACATAGCGGGCCCCGGGCTCCCGTATCGCGCGCGGGAACTGGACGTTCCAGGACGTGTCATAGCCCTCGGACACCACATGCACACGCATGCGCCCGCTCTCCTGGACGCACTCGACGACGACCGCCCCGGTGGGGGCGTGGGCGACGGTGGCCACCGCGCCGACGGCCGTGGCAGGCGCGTAGGTCGGCAGGGCCGCGGCGAGCTTGATGTCCCGCGCCACCGGCACCGTGCCCTGCTGCGCCGCGGCGATGGCAGCCTCGCTCGCGTCCACGCACACCAGCGAGCCTGCCGTGGTCACCAGGTACAGCCGCTCGTCGCGGTACTGCATCGACAGCGCCGAACCGTCGCCCGTGCCGAGCTTCCACAGGCGTGTGCCGTCCTGGTCGAAGCAGTAGACGGACGACGCCGAGTCGCCGGCGAAGACGAACCGCCCACCCGGCGAGGTGGCGCACGAGTACACCGAACTGTCGCAGGTGTACGTGGCCTCGATCGCGCCTGTCGTCTTGGACAGCCGCTGGACCACGTGGTGGGTGGTTCCCGCGTACACGGTGCCGTCCTCCTGCCAGCCGAACAGGACGCCGCCCCGGGTCAGCGTGTGCCACAGCTCGCCGCCGCCGTCGGGCGCGTAGGCGGTGACGCCCCGCTGGTGTCCGTGGTAGACGGCACGGTCGTCGGCGCGGACCATCCAGGCGTGCTCGCCCTGGCTGCGGCGGGCCCACTGGTGTTCGTCCTCGTGGTCGATGACGGTGAGCCGGCCGGCGCGGTCCGAGACGTTCAGGATGCCCTCGTGGATGTCCAGCCAGAAGATGTCGACGTCCGCGGCGATGTCGTACGCCGCGAACGGCAGCTTCGAGGACAGGTCGTAGACCCTGCCGTCGTCGCAGCCCGCGTAGATCCAGAAGTCGTCGGCGACCAGGCACTTCACGCCGTCCGGCAGGCTGAACCGGGCGAGGAGGCCACCCTCGTGATCCAGGGTGTAGACGTCGCCCGCCTGGTTGCCGACCCAGCAGCGCTCGTCGTCGACATGGATACCGAACGCCGAGGAACCGGTGCGGAACCGCCACAGCACGGGAGCGACCGCGCGGGCGGTGGAGGGGGCCGAGGCCACCTGACGCCGGGTCACCGACCGCGGGGCGCGCTGTCCCGGAACGGCGGGGGCATACCCCTTGCGGACCTTCTCCCCGACCTTCTTCGCGGCAGCGCTCCGCGCCTTCTCCGCCGTCGCGAACGTCGTCGTCTGCGTCTGTCCCGCGGCACCGATCCGTCCGTACCGCACCGTCACCACCAGGCCGTCGACGGTCACTTCGTAGAACTTGTGCGCGCCGTCACCCTCTTGCGACAGCTCCAGATACGTCGTCGACACCGTGGAACCGGTAGACATGGCAGACCCCTCCCCAGGACGGACCCACGGCCTCTCCGGCAGGTCCCAGTGATCAAACCGTAGGACGAGCCACTGACAATCGGCGCCGTCAGACGGCCGGGTCCCGCTCCGGGCGGTCCTCCGGCACGAGGGCCGCCGCGGCGCAGCCGACCGCGGCCAGTGCGAAGCCCAGCACGGCCGGGTTGACGTAGCCGGGAACGGACTCGGCCGCGTACCGTCCGCCGTGCTTCGTCTCGCAGACGAACCGGAGGGGTACGTAGTCGACGGTGTAGTCCACGACGGTCAGCGCCCGCTCCCATCGGCCCGGCGTGCGGCAGGGCCGTAGCGGGGACGAGTCGGTGCCGCCGTCCTCGGCATCCACGACCGCCAGGGCGATCAGGAGCAGGCCCCATGTGTAGAGGGCGGCCGCGACCCCGCCGAGGAGAGAGGCACCACTGCGGAACCATGTCCGGCGGTCGGCACCTCGGAGGCCGACTCTGCCGAGGGTGCCGAGGCCATGACCGGCGAGGGCGAAGGGAACGACCAATCCGGCCGGGATGAGCAGCAGGAGCAGGAACGCCATCACCCGACCCCACCAGCGTGAGGCGACCGACGGCCGTGACTGAGGCCACAGTTCCGGCAGCAGAAGTGTCACAGCTCACCCGGGAGTCCCGGCCGGTTCGTCACAGCCGGCAGACCCCGGGCGCCCAGGCATGCACCAGGCAGGCCGCTGGACGATTCCCGGCCGAGAGCCCGTGGCAGCGTGCCTTTTGCGGCTCTCGACGAGACCCACAGGACAAAAACGTGCGATTTGGAGTGATGTCGTCTCATGCCGGACCATGGGCCCCGGCCCGGCGATCCCGGGCACCTGTTCGAGAGAGGCAGCACCACCCTATGCACGACACCGGAACCGTCCCGCAGTCGGCTCCGGCCCCGCGAGAGGCCCCCGCGGTTCCCTCCCCCGCCGAGGACCCCACCGGCGACACCGGCAGACACGCCCGGCGCTTCGGGCTGCCCGTCGCCACCGCACTGGTCATGGGCAACATCATCGGCGGCGGGATCTTCCTGCTCCCGGCCTCCGTCGCCCCGTACGGCACGGTCAGCCTGATCGCCTTCGGCGTCCTGACCGTCGGCGCCATCGCCCTCGCCCTGGTCTTCGGGCGGCTCGCCGAGCGCGACCCGCGCACCGGCGGACCCTATGTCTACGCCCGCGAGGCCTTCGGTGACTTCGCCGGCTTCCTCGCCGCCTGGGCGTACTGGATCACCACCTGGGTGTCGAACGCGGCGCTCGCTGTCGCCGCCGTCGGCTACCTCGACGTGCTGATCCCGGTCAACCACCACCGCTGGAGCGCATGTCTGGCCGCCCTCGCCCTGCAGTGGCTGCCCGCGCTCGCCAACTTCGCGGGCACCCGCTACGTCGGCGCGGTCCAACTCGTCTCCACCGTGCTGAAGTTCGTGCCGCTGCTGCTGGTCGCGGTCGGCGGGCTGTTCTTCTTCGACCCGCACAACCTCGGTCCGTTCCAGGCGAGCGGTGGCAGCGCGGTCGGAGCCGTGTCCGCCGCCGCCGCGGTCCTGCTGTTCTCCTACCTCGGTGTGGAGTCCGCGGCCGTCAGCGCTGGCGAGGTCAAGAACGCCCGGCGCAATGTCGGGCGCGCCACAGTCATCGGCACCACGGGCGCGGCGCTGGTCTATCTGCTGGGCACGCTGTCCGTCTTCGGCACGGTCGCGCACGACCGCCTGGTCCACTCCACCGCGCCCTTCTCGGACGCCGTGAACGCGATGTTCGGCGGCTCGTGGGGCGGCTGGGCCGTCGCGCTCGCCGCGCTCGTGTCGATGACCGGCTGCCTCAACGGCTGGACCCTGCTGAGCGCCCAGACGCCGTACGCCGCCGCGCAGGACGGGCTGTTCCCCGCCGCCTTCGCACGCCGTCGGCGAGGTGTGCCCACGTTCGGCGTCGCCGTCACCGTCGTGCTGGCCTCCCTGCTCACGATCTCCACCTACACCTCGGGCGCGGGCAAGGTCTTCGAGACCCTGGTCCTCGTCACCACCTTCACCGCGACCGTGCCGTATCTGCTGGCCACCGCCGCACAGCTCTTCCATCTGGTCTCCGGCCGGCGCGAGCGGGTCGACCGGGCGCGGCTGGTGCGGGACGCCGTGGTGGCGGCGGTCGCGGCCGCCTTCACCCTGTGGCTCGTCGCAGGCGCCGGGTACGCGGCGGTGTACCAGGGGGTTCTGTTCCTGTTCGCCGGGATCATCGTCTACGCGGTGATGGCGGCCCGCCGGCCCAAGTCGGGCTGATCGGCGAGGAAGGCCCGATCAGGTCAGGTCGGGCCGGGCCGCCCATCCACCGTCCCGGTCGGTACCGTTCATCGCGTTCGCTGTTCCGCGATGTCGTGAACGGTGCCGTCGGCGACGGCCTGGAGCTTGTCCGGGTTGGCCACATTGTGGATCGCGGTGATACGGCCGTCGGCGTCGAAATCGAAGGTGACCGTGGCGATCACCCGATCCGGTCCGCTGAACACGATGCCCGTTCCCCCGTTGATCTGGGCGAGTTCGGCGTTCATGTCGGCGGGCTCGACGCCCTGGTAGGTGACGGTGCCGATGGCCGCGAACCAGGCGGCCACCGTGGACGCGCCCACCACCGGGCGCAACGCCTGGCGTACCTTGCCGCCGCCGTCGGTCCACAGGGTGACGTCCGGGGACAGCAACTCCATCAGGGCGTTGACATCGCCCCCGGTCGCGGCGGCGAAGAACCGCTCGGTGACCTCGCGCTGCCGCGACCGGTCGGCGGTGAAGCGAGGCCGCCGGGCCCGCACATGTTCGCGGGCGCGGTGCACGGCCTGCCGCACCGCGGCCTCGGAACGCCCCACCGCCTCCGCGATCTCGGCATGGCTGAAGTCGAAGACCTCCTTCAGCACGAACACCGCGCGTTCGAGCGGGCTCAGTGTCTCCAGCACCACCAGCATCGCCATCGACACCGACTCCGTCACGGTGGCGGCCTCGGCGACATCCCCGCCGGTGAGGATGGGCTCCGGAAGCCAGGGCCCCACATAGGCCTCCCGCTGGTGCCGGGTCGAGCGCAGCCGTTCCAGCGCCAGGTTCGACACGATCCGCGTCAGATAGGCCTTGGGTTCGGCCACCTGCGAGCGGTCGGCGGCCGACCACTTGATCCAGGCGTCCTGGACCGCGTCCTCGGCGTCCGCCGCGCTGCCGAGGATGCGGTAGGCCACCGAGAACAGCAGATTGCGATGGCGGGTGAACACCTGCTGGTCGTTGGTCGGGGACGGGCCGGTCACTGTGCCTCCCGGTTCCGGGTGAAGCGTCCGCCGCGAGGCCAGAACGCGCCTGAGGAAGGCATCTTCTTCATACGGACCCATGTGGGCCAAGGGGAAGCGGTCACCGTCTCCTTGTAGCGTGCGGCCGTGCGACCGGTCAGGCAGAACCGTCGAGGGGTGTCGTCGGGCCGGGTGAACTGCACGACCGCATCGTGCCGGCCCAGGCTCACCGGCGTGTGGTAGTAGCCGAAGCGGAACGGCTTGGGCCGCTTGCCTTCCAGCGCGCGGAGGATCGCGAGCGCGGCGTGCACCCCACTGGGCATGCCGCTCTGGCAGGTGCCGTGCATGACGCCGTAGCGCTGGCGGATCGCGGCCGCGTCGCCCACGGCGTACACCTCGGGGTGCGACACCGACCGCAGCGTGGCGTCGGTGACGATGCGGCCGCGCTCATCGACGGCCAGCCCGGCGGCGGCCGCGAGCGGCGACACCCGCGTCCCGCTCGTCCCGAGGACCGCGTCGGCGGCCACGTGCTCGCCGCCGGCCAGCTCGACCCCGTCGGGCAGCACCTTGAGCACCTCGACCCCGGCGCGCACCTCCACCCCGAGGCGCTGGAGCGCCGACCGCAGATACGCCCCGGCCTTCGGGGTCATGGCCGCACCGGGATCGTGCCGGCCGAGCAGCACGACGTTGAGCTCGGGGTGCTGCTCGGCTATCTCGGCAGCCGCCTCGACGCCGGTCAGTCCGCTGCCGGCCGCCACGACCGTGCCGCTGCCGAGCCGCGCGAGCCGGTCGGCCAGCACCTTCGCGTCCCCGGTCGAGTTCAGGGTGTACGCATGCTCCTCGGCGCCCGGCAGGGCCGCGGTGTCGGCCACGCCGCCCAACGCGTACACCAGAGTGTCGTAGGGCAGTTCGCGCTCGCCGTCGATCCGCACGGTCTTCGCCTCCGCGTCCACCGCCGTCACCCAGCCGCGTACGAACAGTGCCCCCGTACCCTCCAGCAGCTCCGGGATGTTCATCTCGGCGAGTTGCTGTCCCGTCGCCGCCATATGGAGCCGAAGCCGTTCGGTGAACCGCTCCTGCGCATCGACCAGGGTCACCCGCACGTCCTCGCGCCCGGTGACCCGGGCCGCGAGCTGGACGGCCGCGGACAGGCCCGCGTATCCCGCGCCCAGGATCACCACACGGTGCGTGGTCGCGGCGCCGGTTGTGTGTCGTGTGTTCATTCCTCCGCCTTCCTCCAACCGCTGCTGACGACCAGGAGATGGGAGCTGCCCGTCCATCTGTGACATGAGGGCGATGTGACGCGCGACACTGACGGCACGGGCTCACGGCGGGGGCCGGATATGCGCGGATGGCCGAGAACATCCCTCCGTACGCCCGGAGTCGTCCGGCATGTCGTGGGGCCCGCAGGTTTCGTATACTCCAATACCGCCCGGCCGCACCACCGTTGCCTGCGACCTGGCACCCACCGCGGTCTGGACCTCTGACACTCCGGCCGGCGGACCCCTGGGTCCGCCGGCGCGCCGCTCGGGTCCCGGACCAGCGCACGCGACCCCCGGCACACCCTCCCGGCCCGGGCGGCCCCGGTGCAGATGACGCTCAATTCCCTTGCTGGCATGCCGAGTTGGTCACCTTCGCTTTTCCGTCATGTTTCGCCGCACGACCACGAAAGCTACACAGGGCCATCACCATGTACGCGACGAGAGCGTCGACGACCGGCTTCTGAGGGGGCGCCGGCGTCGCGCCAGGGGGTGCGTCCGCTCCATGGGAGCTGTGCTCACCCCTGCCCGGGGAGGGGACTTCACCGCATGAAGCGGACCATACGCACCAGTGCGCTGACGGTGGGCGCGCTCATCGCCGCACTGGGCTTACCGGCCGGCGCGGCCCAGGCCGACACCGCAGCACCCCGTATCGACCTGCGGGTTCTGCTGGTGAGCGACGGCGGGCCGGCCACCGAGGCCATCGCGGCCGAACTGGACGCCGCGGGCACGCCGTACACCGAGATCGACCTCGTCCGCGCCGACCGGCCGGCCATCGACGCGGGCTTCCTCGCCGACACCGTGGACGGACGGCCCCGGGCCAAGTTCCAGGCCGTGGTCCTGCCCGACGACAACCCGTTCGCGGCGGGCTCCACCGAGATGGCGGCGCTCGCGGCCTACGAGCAGACGTACGGGATCCCGCAGGTCGACGCCTACACCTATGCGCGCCCCGAGGCCGGCCTGCAGTATCCGGCCTACGGCGGCTACTCCGGGAGCCTCGACGGCGTCCAGGCGCAGGTGACGGGCGCCGGCAAGGCAGGGCCCTTCGGCTATCTCGACGGAGCGGTGCCCTTCGAGGACAACTCACCCACCGTGAACGAGAGTTACGCCTACCTGTCGGCCCCCGCCGCAGGCGTGGACTTCACCCCGTACGTCGAAGCGCCCATCCCGGGCACGTCGAAGCGCGGGTCGCTGGTGGGCGAGTACCGGCACGACGGACGGCGCGAGCTCGTCGTCACCTTCGTCTACAACCAGTACCAGCAGCAGTTCCGGCTGCTGGCCCGCGGCATCGTGGAGTGGATGACCGGCGGAGTACACCTCGGGGCCTCCCGCAACTACTTCGCCGTGCACGTCGACGACGTCTTCGCCGCCGACGACCGCTGGGACACCCAGCTCAACTGCACACCGGGAGACGTCGACTGCACCAATGGCGGCGGCACGCCGAACCCGATCCGGATGACCTCCGCGGACGTCGACCACGCCACCGCCTGGCAGAACAGTCACCACTTCACCCTGGACATGGTCTTCAACGGCTCCGGCAGCGTGGACCAGCGCGAGGACAACAACGGCGTGGACCAGCTCGCCGACAGACTGATCGCCGACCGCGACCAGTTCCGCTGGATCAACCACACCTACACCCACGCCTTCCTCGGCTGCGAACAGGACACCACCGTGGTGCCCTGGAGATGCATCACCGGCGCCGACGGCAGCACCAAGTGGGTCAGCCGCACCACCATCTCCGACGAGATCGCGAACAACCGGGCCTGGGCACGCGCCGCCGGACTGCCGCTGGACGACAGCGAGTTGGTCACCGGTGAGCACTCGGGGATGAAGGTGCTGCCGCAGCAGCCCGACGACAACCCCGATCTCGCCCCCGCACTCGCCGACAACCACGTCACCTGGCTCGCCTCGGACAACTCACGTGAGCCCGGGCAGCGTTCCGTCGGCCCGGCCCTGACGGTCCCCCGCCACCCGATGAACATCTTCTACAACGCGGGCCACAAGGCCGAGCAGGTCGACGAGTACAACTGGCTGTACACCAGCCGTGCCCAGGGCGGAAGCGGCGTCTGCGAGGACCACCCGGACACCACCACCTGTCTGCCGGCGCCCCTGGACGCCGCCACCGGCTACAGCGGCTACATCGTCCCGATGGAGACCCGGATCGCCCTCGGCCATGTGCTGTCCAACGACCCCAAGCCGCACTTCATCCACCAGTCCAACCTCGCCGAGGACCGCATCGCCTACCCGGTCCTGAGCGGTGTCCTCGACGGGTACGACGCCCTGTTCGCGGACAACACCCCCGTGGTGAACCTCCGGATGAAGGACATCGGCACCGAGCTGCAGCGGCGCGCCGCCTGGCAGGCCGCTCTCCGGGCCGGCCAGGTCACCGCCTACCGCGTGGGCGACACCGTGACCGTCCAGGCGCCGAGCGGCGTGGCGGCCACCGCGACCCTGCCCACCGGCACCCAGCTGACCGGCAGCGCCTTCGGCTCGGCGTACGCGGGCGCGGTGTCCGGCTGGGCGCCCTCGTCCGGCACCCCGCTCACCCTCACCCTGCCGGCCTCCGCCGCGGCTCCGGCCACCCATGCCACCCGACTGGCCCCGGCCACCGGCCCCGCCCCCGACACCCGCGTCCCCGCGGGGGTCGAGCGACAGGTCCCCTTCACAGCGAAGCACTTCACAGCGAAGCACTGAACGGCGCACCGACCGAAGGTCCCGGCCGCCCACCGGCGGCCGGGACCGGCACGACCACCCCACACCTCGGCCGTGGAGCACATCGATGCACGTTCACCACGGCGCGCGACGCCCCGGCGCGACGCGCGTCACCCTGCTCACCGAAGGCACCTACCCTCACAGTCACGGCGGGGTCAGTGTCTGGTGCGACCAGCTCGTCCAGGGCATGCCCGACCTCGACTTCGACGTCGTCGCCGTCACCGGCACCGGACGGGAGCCCGTCGTGTGGGACCTGCCCGCCCAGGTCGCCGGCGTCCGGTCCGTCCCGATGTGGGGCGCCCCGCCCGAGGGGCGCGCACCGCGGGGCCGCGCTCGCAACCGGCTCGTCGCCGCCTATGAGCGGTTCCTGACCGCGCTGCTCGATCCCTGCGCCGAGGACGGCTTCGCCCCGGCTCTGTACGACCTGGCGCGGGCCGCGGCGGACGGGGCGCTCAGCCCGTTCCTGCGCGGCGACCGGGCGATCGCGATCCTGAGCGGGGTGTGGAACCGTCCTGGCCTGGCCGTGCGAGAGGCCCGCCCGACCCTGCACGACGCGCTGACCGCCACCGCTCTGCTGGAGCACGCACTGCGTCCCCTGGCCGCGCCGCCGCCGCGGGACGGTGTCGCGCACGCGGTCAGCGGTGGCGTGGCCGTCCTTCCGGGGCTGGCCGGGCTGGAACGGTACGGCGTTCCGCTGCTGTTGACCGAACACGGGGTCTATCTGCGGGAACGTTACCTCGGTTACCGCACCACCCCCTACCGCTGGCCCGTGAAGGCCGTCGTCCTCGGCTTCTTCCGGCTGCTGGCGGAGGAGAGCTACCGCCGGGCGGCCCTGATCACGCCGGGCAACCGCTACAACCGGCTGTGGGAGGAACAGGGCGGCGCCGCCCCGGAGTCCATCCGCACCGTGTACAACGGCGTGGACCCGGCCGCGTTCCCGCCGGCCGGACCCGAACCGGAGGTACCCACCCTCAGCTGGGCGGGCCGCGTCGACCCGATCAAGGACCTGGAGACCCTGATCCGCGCGTTCTCCGAGGTCCGGGAGCGCATACCCGAGGCCCGGCTCCGGCTGTTCGGCGGAACGCCCCGTGGCGGGGAGGCCTACCGGGAGCGGTGCGAGGCGCTGGCGGCCGGACTCGGGCACGCGGACGCCGTCACCTTCGAGGGCCGGGTCGACGACATCAAGGACGCCTACGCGGCCGGCAACGTCGTGATGCTCTCCAGCATCAGCGAGGGCTTTCCGTTCACCCTGATCGAGGCCATGTCGTGCGGCCGGGCGACCGTCTCCACCGACGTCGGCGGGGTGCGGGAGGCCGTCGGCGACACCGGGCTCGTGGTGCCACCGCGCGATCCGGCAGCCATGGCCGCGGCCGCGCTGGAGCTGCTGGGCGCGCCCGGGCGCCGCCGGGCGATGGGCGAGGCGGCGCGGCTACGGGTGATCGAGCGGTTCACCCTGCGGCAGACCATCGACACCTTCCGTGCCATCTACCTGGAACTGGCGACGCTCCCCCGCACCTCGCCGACGTACACGTCCATGTCCACGCCCCCGTCCCCGCCTCCGTCCGAGCCCGCGACGGTGCCCACGTCCACGCTTCCGGACGCGGTGCCCGGCGCGGACGCCCCGGCCTCGGTGGCCGCCGACGCGAGGAGCCTGGCCGGATGAGCGGGCCGATGGCACTGGAGCCGGGCGGGACGGAACAGGACACTCTGGCCCTGCGGTTGGCCGGAACCAGCAGGCGTTCGCCGCGTTCCCGCCCGGCCGACGACGGCACGCTCACGCTGCGGCTGCCGGGGCACGGCCCGGACGAGGAGGCGGTCAGCCGACTGGCCGCCGAACTGGCCGAGCGCATCGGTCCCGCGGTGCATCCCTACGAGGTCGCCGCGCTGCTGGAGGCGGAGGGCCTGTCCGCCGACGTGATCAGAGAGCGGTACGGACACCCCAACCTGTTCTCGCTCGCCGCCGCGCTCTACGAGCGGGTGCCACGGGTCTTTCCCGAGCCCGGTCCGGCACCCGACCCCTGGCGTCCGAACACTGTGCGCTGTCTGCTGCGGGGCGCGCTGTTCGCGCTGCCGGGGCTGGCCTATCTGCTCACCGCACCCCTGTGGCACCCCGGCCGGTATGCCGCCGTGCTCGTCGTGGCCGGACTGGCGTCCTGGGCTTGGGGGCAGGCGCTGGGCCACCGCGCGCATCTGCGGATGGCGGCCGGGCGCCGGGAGGCCGGGCGGACGCTCCTGATCGGCGCGCCGACAGGGGCGGCGCTGGCCACGGCACTCGCCGCCCTGCCCGCCGGGGGCGGTCCGGTCACACTGGCGGCGGCCGCGCAGTCGCTGTACCTGGCGGCGGCGGGCGTCCTGCTGGTGCTGGGCCGCGAACGACTGCTGCTGGCCGCGCTGTCACCGCTGGCCGCCGGTACGGCCGTACTCCCGTGGTGGGAGCCGGGCGCACCGCTGCGGGTCGGCCTGCCGATGCTGGCGCTGGCCGGGACGCTGACCGCCGCAGGACTGGCCTTGGGCCAGGTCCTCACCACCCCGCCCACGGCCGGCGCCGACCGACCGCGGCTGCTGTCGTCGCTGCCGTACGGCCTGTTCGGACTGGCCGCCGGCACGCTGGTGCTGCTGGAGGGGCGACGGGAGCCGTACGCGGTGATCGTGCTGACCGTGAGCATGGGGCCGGCGGAATGGCTGCTGTACCGCTACCGAGGACTGTCGGTCTCCGCAATGCGCGCGGCCGCGACGCCCGCCGGTTTCCTGCTGCGCTCGGCGGGCGTCCTCGCCCTGTGTCTCCTCGGCTACGTGCTGCCGTTGCTGCCCGCCGCCCTGCTGACCGGGGCCGAGCCGACCGCGCTGCTGCTGCTCGCGGCCACCCTGTGGACCGCGCTGCTGCTCCAGGCGTTCGGGGTGGCCTGGCCGTCGGCGGTGATCTGTCTCGCGGCCGCGGCCGCCGCCGGGGCGGTCACGCTGCTGCGTCTGCCACCGGGCCCGGTGATCCTGCCGCTCGGGTGCGGCGCCGCCGCGCTGTGTCTGGCGGCGTGCGCGCTGCGCCTGCTCGGACGGCCCGCCCCGCACGACTGATGAACCGGCCTGTGCGTGCCGCCGTACGGCAGCACCTGCCATGCCTGCCTCCGGGTGCACCAAACCCACCCAACCCATCGGAAGGACAAATGAGTTGACCTCCGCACCGCTTGCCGCCGTCACCGGAGCCGAGGGTTTCATCGGCTCCCATCTCACCGAGGCGCTGGTCGCCTCTGGGCACCGGGTCAGGGCCATGGTCCTGTACAACTCCTTCTCCTCCTACGGCTGGCTGGAGACCCTCGCCCCGGACGTCCTCGACCAGGTGGAGATCGTGCTGGGCGACGTCCGCGACCCCGGCTCGGTCCGCGGCCTGCTCGAAGGCGTCGATGCCGCCTACCACCTGGCCGCGCTCATCGCGATCCCGTACTCCTACCGGGCGCCGCACAGTTATGTGGACACCAATGTCACCGGCACGCTGAACGTGCTGGAGGCGGTGCGCGCCCTCGGCACGCCCAGGCTGGTGCACACCTCCACCAGCGAGACGTACGGCACCGCGCAGACCGTGCCCATCACCGAGGACCACCCCATCAACACCCAGTCCCCGTACGCCGCTTCGAAGGCGGGCGGGGACCGGCTGGCGGACAGCTACCACGCCAGCTTCGACACGCCGGTGGTGACGCTCAGACCGTTCAACACCTTCGGGCCGCGTCAGTCGATGCGCGCGGTGATCCCCACCGTCATCGGCCAGGTGGCGGCCGGGAAGCACACGATCACCCTCGGGGATCTGCGCCCCACGCGGGACTTCACCTTCGTCAAGGACACCGCGCAGGCGTTCCTCGCGGTGGGCGGCGCACCGGCCGAGCGGGTCGTGGGCCGTACCTTCAACGCCGGTACCGGCGGGGAGATCTCGGTGGGCGACCTCGTCGCGCTGATCGGCAAGGTGATGGACACCCCGCTGGACGTACGGGAGGACGAGGAACGCATACGGCCCGCGAACTCGGAGGTGATGCGGCTGGTCGCGGACGCCTCCCGGCTCGCCGCGGCGACGCGCTGGCGGCCCGCCCACACGCTGGAGGAAGGCCTCGCGCACACCGTGGCGTTCTTCCACGATCCGGCCAACCTCGCCCGCTACAAGACCGGCATCTACAACATCTGACCCCGACCGGCTCGTCGTCCCCCGGCACCAAGCAGGAGCCCCATGCACGCTGTGATCCTGGCGGGAGGCAAGGGCGTCCGGCTGCGCCCCTACACCACCGCGCTGCCCAAGCCGCTCGTCCCCATCGGCGACGAGCACGCCATCCTGGAGATCGTGCTGCGTCAGCTCGCCACGGCCGGTTTCACCCACTGCACCCTCGCCATCGGCCATCTCGGCGAGATCATCCGCGCCTACGTCGGTGACGGCTCCCAGTGGGGCATGACCGTCGACTACGCCACCGAGGAGAGCCCGCTCGGCACCATGGGCCCGCTGCTCAATCTGCGCGACCGGCTGCCCGAGACGTTCCTGGTGATGAACGGCGACGTCCTGACCGACCTGGACTACGCCGACGTACTGCGCACGCACCGGGACTCCGGCGCACCGCTGACCATCGCCACCTACGCCCGCAAGGTGCACATCGACTTCGGAGTGCTCACCACGGAGTCCAGCAAGGTCGTCGCCTTCACCGAGAAGCCCAGCATGGACTACCGCGTCTCCATAGGGGTCTACGGAGTGTCCCGGGAGACGCTCGACAGCTACACCCCCGGGCTGCCGCTGGGCTTCGACGAACTGGTCCTCGACCTGCTGACGGCTCAGCGGCCGCCGCACGCCTACGAGTTCGACGGCTACTGGCTGGACATCGGCCGCCCGGACGACTACGACCGGGCCAACGCCGAGTTCACCACCCGCAAGTCGCTTCTGCTCAAGGGAGCCTGAGCACCACATGCGCATTCTCGTCCTGGGCGGAACCGGGTTTCTGGGCGGTCACCTCGTCGAACGGCTGCGCGCCCGGCCGGGTGCGCTGGTCCTCGACGGTGGCCGTTCACCCGGCGCCGACTTCACCGTCGACCTCGCCTCCGACCGGCCCGAAGCGCTGGCGAGGACCCTGGCGTCGGCGGCGCCCGACGCGGTGGTCAACTGTGCGGGCGTCACCGGCGGCGACGCCGTGACCCTCGCCGAGGTCAACGCCCGTGGCCCCGCGGTGCTGTGTGCCGCGCTGCGGGAGGCGGCGCCCGCGGCGCGGCTGGTCCATCTGGGCTCGGCCGCCGAGTACGGACCGGGCGTCCGGGGCACCCGGGTGACGGAGTCGGCGGCCACCCGGCCGGTCGGCCCCTACGGCGCGACCAAGCTCGCGGGCACCATCTCCGTGACCGCCTCGGGCCTGGACGCGGTGGTGCTGCGGGTGGGCAATCCGGTGGGGCCTGGTGCGCCGGTCACCGGGCTGCCCGGCCGGATGGCCGCGCTGCTGCGCGCGGCCGGGGCGGACCCGGAGGCGGTGCTGCGGCTCGGTGATCTGTCCGCGTACCGCGACTTCGTGGACGTACGCGATGTCGCCCGGGCGGTGGAACTGGCGCTGGCCGCGCCGGGCCCGCTGCCCCCGGTCCTCAACATCGGCGCAGGCCGTGCCGTCGCGGTTCGGGAACTTGTGCGAGGACTGGCCCGCACGGCGGGTTTCCGGGGGCGGATCGAGGAGAACGCGGGCGGTTCGGCCCGCTCGGCCGAGGTGTCCTGGCAGTGTTCGGACATCACCGCCGCGAACGAGGCCCTCGACTGGCGGCCGTCCCGCACGCTGGACGATGCGCTCGCCGAGCTGTGGTCGGCCACGGCCGAGGGCTCCTGCCCCCACCCGGAAGGCGAGCGCGCTCCGTGACCCTGCTGGTTCCGCTGTATGTCCACCCCGCCGAGGATCCGGGCGCCTGGCACCGACTGATCACGGCCGCGGCCCGCACCTACGCCATCGTGCTGAACCCCGCGAACGGACCGGGTGCGGCCCCGGACCGGGCGTTCACCTCGGTGGCCGAGGCGCTGCGGGCGGCCGGGGCCCGGCTGCTCGGCTATGTGGACACCGACTACGGCCGTCGCGACCGTGCCGAGATCGCCGAGGACCTGCGCCGGTACCAGTGGTGGTACGCGGCCGACGGCTGCTTCCTGGACCGGGTGACCGCGACTCCGGGCGGGCTGCCGGCGTGCCGCCGGCTGGTCCGCGCCGTACGAAGACTCGGCGCGACAACGGTCGTACTCAATCCGGGAGTTCACCCGGCCCCCGGATACGCCCGCCTCGCCGACCTCACCGTCACCTTCGAGGGCCACTGGTCGACGTATGTGTCGGCTTTCAGCAGACCGAAATGGACGACGCGGCAACCACCCGAGCGGTTCTGCCATCTTGTGTACGGGGTGCCCGAGGCCCTGGTGCCGCTCGCCGTGCGCACCGCGCACGAGCGCGGCGCGGCGGTCTGCGGTCCCGTGACCGGCGAACCCCCCAACCCCTGGGGGGAGTTGACCCCAGCCCTGAACGGAAGGGAGCGATGAAGAGCACGATGTGGGCCCGCGTCACCCTGGCGGCCGCGGTGGCGGTCTCCGCACTGACCGGCTGCTCCGTCACGGACGGCGCGCGCGACGGCGACCGCCCGGACTCGACGCACGGAAGACCGTCCGCCGGGAGGACTGCCACCGCACCGGCGAGACCGTCCCGTCCGGCGAAGGCCCTCTGGCGGCCCCGCCCCGGCCTGGCCTGGCAGTGGCAGCTCGACGGGAAGGTCGACCCCGCGGCCGACGTGCCCGTGTACGACATCGACGGCTTCGAGAACTCCGCGGCGGACGTGGCCCGTCTGCACCGGGCCGGGCGCAAGGTGATCTGCTACGTCAACGTGGGCGCCTGGGAGGACTTCCGTCCCGACAAGGGCGTCTTCCCGCGTTCGCTGCTCGGGAAGTCCAACGGCTGGTCGGGCGAACGATGGCTGGACATCCGCCACCGCTCGGTGCTGCGCCCGATCATGGCGCGGCGCTTCGACATGTGCCGCACCAAGGGCTTCGACGCGGTGGAGCCGGATCTGGTGGAGGGCTACGGCAACACGACCGGTTTCCCGCTCACCGCGCGTGACCAGCTCGCCTACAACCGCATGATCGCGGATCTCGCCCACGACCGCGGACTGTCGGTCGGCCTCAAGAACGACCTCCCGCAGATACCGCACCTCTTGCGCGATTTCGACTTCGCGGTGAACGAGGAGTGCGCCCAGTACGGCGAGTGCGCCGAACTCACTCCGTTCATCAAGGCCGGCAAGGCCGTCTTCCACGTCGAATACGCCGAGCCGACCGAGAAGTTCTGCGCCGAGTCCAGACGACTGAAGCTGTCGTCGATGCAGAAGAAACCGGAGCTGGGAGTGTGGCGCAAGCCCTGCTGACCCGGCCACGCCCGTGCGGCGTCACACCGACCGATGTGACGTGCGCAACCACACCGGAATGAAATCGACTGAATGGGCAACGTTCCCTCTCATGCCCCAAACCCAAAACCCCAGCAGGTGAGACGATGACGACGGCGACCAGCGCCACCCGGACGCCGCCCGCCACCGCCACCACGGCCACTCCCAGAACTCCCCCGCGTTCTTCGGCGCCCTCGCTGCCGTCCCTCACCGGACTGCGCTGGATCGCCGCGCTGCTGGTCTTCGGACTGCACGTGCGCAACTTCGGCTACTTCGGCGGCACCGGCGGCCGCGTCATGACGTGGGGATTCGGAGCCGGAGCGACCGGAGTGTCGTTCTTCTTTATCTTGTCCGGATTCGTCCTGATGTGGTCCGCGCGACCCGGTGATCGAACGCTCACCTTCTGGCGGCGCCGCTTCGCCCGTATCTATCCGGTCCATCTCGTCACCGTGGCGATCGCGCTGCTCATGGCCTACACGCTGGACCGCGGAGCGAGGCCGGAACCGCTCCAGGGACTGGCGAACGTTCTGCTGGTGCACTCCTGGTGGCGACCGTGGTGGCAGACCCTGGACCCGGTCAGCTGGTCCCTGGCCTGCGAAGCGTTCTTCTACGCCGCCTTCCCGCTGCTGGCGCTGCTGCTGCGGCGTCTGGGCGCCCGGGGAACGACGGCGCTGGCCGGGGCGTCGGTGCTGACGGTCCTGGTCCTGAGCCGGGTGGACGCCCACCAGTGGCTGAGCCAGCCGGTCAATTCACTGCCCGTCGCCCGGCTGCCGGAGTTCGTCCTCGGCGCCGCCGTGGCACGCCTGGTGATCCTGGACCGGTGGCGTGGTCCCGGCCTGGAGGCCTCGCTCGCCGTGGCGATCATCGGCTACTTCTTCGTCCCCCAGGTCACCGCCGGGTACCCGGCCACCCCCTGCACCCTCATCGGCTTCGCCCTGCTCATTCCGGCCGCGGCCGTCGCGGACCTGCGGGATCAGCCCTCGCTGTGGCGGCATCGGCGGCTGGTGCGCCTGGGCGAACTCTCGTTCGCCTTCTACATGGTCCATCTGCTGGTGCTGCGGGCCGGTGTACACCTGCTGGGCGACTCCCCTCGCTTCGGACTGCCGACGGCGCTTGCCGTCACCGCCGGCGCGTTCGCCCTGTCGCTCGGACTGTCCTGGGTTCTGTACGAGGCGGTGGAACGCCCCGGACGACGGCTGCTGCTCCGCAAGCGCCGCTCCGCCGCGCGACGGCCGGCCACCCCGCCGGAGCCCGGATCCCGCGCCCTGGAGGCCTCGGCCGTAGGCGCCGGGCCGGGACACGGTACGGATCGTGCCGACGACGGGGCCGGCCATCGCCCCTCGGTGCCGAGCCCGGACAGCCGGCACGACCGCCGCGACGGACGGGAGAGCCGCCGGATCGAGTGACCCTGTCAGGTCCCCCGCTGCTCCTGGGCGGGGCTGCGCACGGCGAGGAGCGCAGCGCCGAAATCAGCCGCCGTGCGCGGGTCGGACAGGAGCCGGCCGGTGAGTTCCTCGATACGGCGCAGCCGGTAGCGGACTGTGTTGGGGTGGACGAACAACGCCTCGGCCGCGTCGGCGACGGAACCGGCCGCGGCGAACCAGTGCTCCAGCGTGGCCAACAGGCGGGCGCGCTCCGGGGCCGGGAGGTCGAGGAGGGGCCCGAGCGCCACCTTCATCAGATGGGACGCCTCGGCCGGGGCGGCGGCCACGACCATCGCCAGGGGTCTGTCGTCGAAGCGCGCGACCCCTGGGCCGCTGCCGCTCAGGCTGGCCAGGGCCAGCCGGGCGAAGCGCAGGGCCTGGGGTGTCTCGCGCAAGGAGTGGAAGCCGGGGCTGACGCCCACACGGGCGTGGGCCCGGCGCAGGATGCGCAGGCCGGTGGTCTCCGCCGTCTGCGCGGTCAGGGCGACCAGCCCGATCTGCTGGTCCGGCAACAGCCGCCACGCCGAAGGCAGATGGGCTTGGCGGAGCGCGGATTCGATGCCGACCAGCGGCTCGGTGCCGGGTGCCGCGGACTCGGCCGCGACGACCGCGTACGGTCCGTGTTCGGGCAGGCCCAGTTCACGGGCGGCCTCCCAGAGCGTGGTGCGGTCGGCGATGGCGCCGGTGAACAGCGCTTCCACCAGCGCGGATCGCCGGGCCTGCCGTTGCAGGGTGAGTTCGGCGGTGGTCTCGCGATGGGCCTCCGCCACCGCCTCGGCGTAGCGGCCGAACAGCGACCAGATCTTGGCGGACTCGGCCACCAGCTGGGCGTCCGAGACGTCCGGATGGCGATAGGCCTCGTCGAGGATCTCCGACCACAGAAACTCGAAGCCGATCCGGTAGGCGTGCAGGGCGTCGGCCAGCGGCACGCCCTGTTTCGCGCGGATACGGCCGGTGTCCCGGGCCGGCAGAGGGTCAGGGGTGGCTGCGGCGTCGGACAGATGCTTGAGGACCAGATCGGCATTGGCCGTGCACGAGTGCCGCAGCGAGTCGAAGGGGATGAGCGCCTCGTCCTGGTAGGCGACGACATCCGCCTGGATGCGCTCCGCGATGCGCTCACCGAGTTCCGGCAGCCGCGCATGGAGTGCCCCTGCTACGCCCCTGAAGTCCATCGACGCAGTGTAACGAGCTGTTTTTGTCACCGGGAACAAAGCCGGGGAGGCGACTCTGTCGTCCGCCCCATGGATCGTCGCAGTCGGCCACTGCACCATGTCGTCCAGGTGAACAGCGGAGTTCAGCGGCGATATGCGTGGAGGCGGGATCATGCCCAATCTGGCGGAGTTCCTGACACGGACGGCACAGCGGCAGCCGGAGCGTCCCGCGCTGCGTCTGGACACGCAGATCACCACGTACGCCGAGTTGGACGAGCGCAGTGCCCGGGTCGCGGCACTGCTGCGCGCCGAGGGTGTGGGGCCTGGCGACCGGGTGGCCCTGATGCTGCCGAACGTCCCGGAGTTCGTCGTGCTCTACTACGGCATCCTGCGCGCCGGCGCGATCGTCGTGCCGATGAACCCGCTGCTCAAGGCGCGCGAGATCGGGTACCAGCTCGGGGACTCGGGTGCGGCGCTGCTGTTCGAGTGGTACCAGGCGCCGGGCGAAGGGGCGCAGGGAGCGGCCGCCGCGGGGACACGGCACATCGTCGTCGAACCCTCCTCCCTCGCCGGGCTGCTGTCCGGGCACGAGCCGCTCACGGCGGTGACGGAGACGGCCGGCGACGACGTGGCCGTGCTGCTGTACACCTCCGGCACCACGGGACGGCCCAAGGGCGCCGCGCTCACCCATGCCGGACTGCGGCACAACACCGAGGTCAACACCGAACATGTGCAGCGTATGACGGCGCAGGACGTGGTGGTCGGCTGCCTGCCGCTGTTCCACATCTTCGGCCAGATCTGCGCCATGAGCGTGGCCGTCCACAGCGGCGCCTCGCTCACCCTGATCCCGCGTTTCGACCCGGCGACCGTTCTGGAGGCCATCGTCCGGGACGGGGCCACGGTCTTCGACGGGGTCCCCACGATGTACGCGGCGCTGCTCCAGCATCCGGCGGAGGTGGAAGTGCCGACGTTGCGAATGTGCCTGTCCGGGGGTGCCTCGCTGCCGGTTGAGGTCCTGCACGGTTTCGAGCGACGGTTCGGCTGCACGGTGCTGGAGGGCTTCGGCATGTCCGAGACCAGCCCGGTGGTCACCTTCAACCACCTCGACCGGCCCCGCAAAGCCGGGTCCATCGGTACTCCGATCCAGGACGTGGAGGTCCGGCTGCTCGACGACGACGGGCGGGACGTGGGCCCCGGCGAGGTCGGTGAGCTGGCCGTGCGGGGACCCAATGTGATGAAGGAGTACTGGAACCTGCCCGAGGCGACCGCGGCCGCCATCCCGGACGGCTGGCTGCGCTCCGGCGACCTCGCCCGCCAGGACGAGGACGGCTTCCTCTATATCGTCGACCGCAAGAAGGACATGATCATCCGCGGTGGGTACAACGTCTACCCGCGCGAGATCGAGGAGGTGCTGCACGAGCACCCGGCCGTCGCGCTCGCGGCCGTGGTGGGCGTGCGGCACGAGCGGCTCGGCGAGGAGGTCGCGGCCGCGGTGGTGCTGCGCAAGGGCGCCCGAGCCGGCGCCGAGGAACTTCAGCAGTTCGTCAGGGACCGTGTGGCGGCGTACAAGTACCCCCGCATGGTGTGGCTCGTGGAAGCCCTGCCGACCGGGCCGACCGGCAAGATCCTCAAGCGGGAGATCAGCGCGCCGACGGGGTGACCGAGGACAGGCGGCGTTCGCCCTCGGGAGTGAGGGTGAACCTCTGCCGGAACGGTCCGTCCCCGTAGCGCACGGCCAGCAGCAGGGGCTCCTGGTGGTCGGGAGGCCAGGAGCCGGACGTGCTGCCGTTCCAGAGGTGGAAGGAGACGATGGGGTCGTCCTCCTTCTCGCTCACGTACGCCAGTGTCTTGCCGCAGAACGGATTGGTCCCCCCGATCAGCACGCTCGGGGGACCGAACTCCTCGGCCACGTCGGCCCACACCCGGTCCTCACCCGCCCACTGCCGGACCGTGCCGCGCAGGGCCGCGTGGACATCGGCGGTCAGTTCGCGGTCGGGCCGGAGCCAGCCGCAGTCCCGGGCGAACTCCGCGTACACCGAGGCCGCACTGCACTCGTCGGAGAACACGCCCGGGAATGCGTTGTGGAAAGCACCGATGACTCCGATGCTCGTCCAGGCCCGGCGTTCCTCCCATGCACGTACGCGCTCGCTCCATGCCTCGCGCCGGCGCTCCAGGAACAGCAGATGGTCCATCAGCATCTGCAGGGCCGGCTCACCGCCGTGCATGCCCGGACGGCGCACAGCGAGATTCAACTGCCCGATCAGATAGCCGTGCATCTCATGGGCGGACGCGAGCGGCTCGGGGGTGGTCATCTCCCCATTGTCGCGCGGTGGACCCGCGCCCCTGAGGCCCCCGGCCACCGTCGTCCCCCACCGTCAGGTGTCAGATGCATGTATCTCGCCATACGAACGGGTAACAGCAGATAAGACGTGCAACTGATAACGATCTTGGCGTATGTCTTGTGCGACACCGAGTCCGCCTTAGCCTCCGTGCATGGCATTCCTCTCAAGCCGCCGCAGAAGACCCCGCCTTGCCCCGGAACTCGATGACCAGGCCCTGGGCAGGCTTTTGAAGTCCCTTGTGGCGACCACCAGAACAGGCACCATCGCGACGACAGACCTGTGTGTGGCACAGATATCGCGCCTCATGGACGAGAACCCGGGCGACTGGGACCGCCATACGCACCGCATGACTGTCCTCGCGGACTATCTTCGCGCATCACACCTGCCGCAGAGCTGGGCGAAGCGGGAGCCGCACAACGCGAGCGCACTCGTTCTCCACGCGGGGACACTGCTGGCACGAGGCCGCGCCCAAGGAGGCCTGGACGACAGGGCCGAGGTCACCAGGAGCTGCCTCCAGGCTGCCGAGCTGGCGCCGGAAGACCCCACTCCCTGGGTGGTCCTGCTCGGTGCGGCACGGCTGGAACGCTGGGATCAGTCGCAGGTGTTCGGCCTGTGGAACGAGGTTCTGGCCCGCGACCGCTGGAATCGCGAGGCCTATCTGAACATGCTGGGCTATCTCACTCCGGAGGAAGGGGGCTCGCGGGTCCAGGTGCTCGAGTTCGTCGACGCCCTCTCCGCCCGTATGCCCGCGAACGCGCCGTGCGCGGCGACCGAACTCACCGCCCAGGTGCTGCAGTACCAGTCCGTTCTCGCACGAGGCGGCGTCGAGGCCCTGGTGGCGGGCAACCACTGGGGCCAGCGGGAAGCGACCCAGGCCCTGGACCGCGCGGTCCGCACCTGGGCCAGGCCGGAGTTCTTCCACCATGCCACCGCCCTGGCCGACCTGAATCTCCTCGCCTACGCGCTGATGGCGGCCGACCGGCGACACGAGGCCCATCCGGTCTTCGAGGCGCTCGGCGGCACGGTCACCGTATGGCCCTGGCGTACCGGTGGCGATCCGCTGGCGGAGTTCGAGCAGGCGCGGAGGAGGGCCGCAGCCGGCCTGTGAGCCCGTCGACACGGGACCTTCGCCGATGCCGGCCCGGGCAGGTCACGGTGTCGGCTTCCAGACGACGACGGCCGGCCTCAGGACGTCGGCCCTGCCGGGGGGGCGCCGGTGGTCGCGGCCTGATACAGCCTCTGGGTGGCGGCACCGAAGTAGGCGCTGTAGGAGACCTGGGGCGTGTTCCCGCCGGTGTGGTACCCGCCGATCACCCCGATCACGGCCCATCCGCTCAGCCATGGCACCAGCATCGGTCCGCCGCTGGTTCCGCCCACGAAACCGTCGCAGGCGATGCGCGGGAAGGTGCCCGGATCGGCCGGGTCGTCGCTGGCCCACTCGGTGGTCCGGCTCCAGCACTCCAGCGGTTTCTCCGTCGCCGCCGGGTACCCGACCATCCGCACCGGGGCGTGGTCGTACCCCGTCCCGGTGAGCAACCGCAGCCCACCGACCGCGTCCTGGACCAGTCTCCCGTCCTCGTTCGGCTCGGTGACCGCGAAGGCGAAGTCGTACTCGGCCCCCGCGTCCTGGCCCAGGTCGTAGTACTGCTGCGAGACATAGACGCCGTTGTTCATGACGGGGAAGACACCGTAGGGCTTGAGCCCGTCGTGGTACTGCGGCACGAAGGCCAGATTGCGCTGGGGGGAAGTGCCGGCATAGTCCTTCAGGCAGTGACCGGCGCTGAGCACGAGGACGCGGCCGGGGCTGCGCACCACGGAGCCGCTGCAGGTGCGGCCGGCGCCGGTGGTGTCGGTCCAGAAGAAGGTGCCCACCTGGGGCATGCCGTCGAAGGCCTCGCTCGGCGGGATGTACTCACCCGGCTGAGGCCCGTCCCCCGCGGGGGATCCGGCGGGGGCACTCGGAGCGGACTCAGCGCCCTGGTCGGCGTCGCTGGAGAGGGCGGCCGCCATCCGGGCCGGGGTCCAGTAGGCGTTGAGCTGGACGGCGAGCTTGCGTGACCGGTCAGGAGCGCCGTTGGCGGTTGCTCCCTGGACGAACGAGGCAGAGAGCAGCAGGGCCGCCAACGTAGCGGCATAGCGGACGATCCTGGATCTACGCACCATGAGTTCCCCTCCGGCCAAACGCAGACGTCGGCTCACCTTAGAGCCCCGCGCCGCAGCGCGCCCTACCGCAGCCCCGGAAGACGCCGGAGCTCGCCGACCTTCATCAGTCGGGCGAGGACGAGGTAGGCCGCGCTCAGCGTGAGCGTGCCGGCCGCCAGGCTCACGGCGGTGGGCCAGGTTCCCGGCCCGAGGGCCGAGGCGCAGCGGCGTGCGGTGAGCCAGGACAGGCCGGCGCTCAGTGCCGCGGCGCACACCAGCTTGGTGTAGGTGCGGCGCACCTCCCCGTCGTCGAGGCGGCCGCCGGCCCGCTGGCGCAGCAGCCGCGCGGTGAGGGCGAGGGCGGCCAGATAGGAGAGGGTGTAGGCCCCGGCCATCCCGGTCACGGCCCAGCGCGCGGGCAGCAGCACATGGCAGGTGGTGGCCAGGACGATGTTGACCGTCGCGGTCCACAGCGCCATGAAGAACGGGGTGCGGGTGTCCTCGAACGCGTAGAAGCCGCGCAGCAGGAGGTACTGGGCGGAGAAGGGGATCAGTCCGAGGCCGAAGGCCTGCAGCATGTGCCCGAGCGGCTGGGCCTTGGCGGGGTCGGTCGCGCCATGGGCGAACAGCAGCGTCGAGATCTGCGGGCCGAGTGCGAGGAAGAAGAAGGCGGCGGGCACGACGACGACTCCGCTGACCCGCAACGCGCGTGAGAGATCGGCCCGCAGGTCGGGGATGCGGCCCTCGGCGGCGGCCTTGCTCATGCGCGGCAGCAGCGCGGTCACCAGGGAGACGGTGACGATGGACTGCGGCAGCATCCAGATGGTCTGCGCGTAGGTGTAGGCGGAGTAGCCCACACCGGCGTTCGGCAGTTCCTGGTCGGCGCTGTTCGCGTAGTTGGTGACCACCGTCAGGGCGACCTGGTTGACCAGCACGAACAACAGCGTCCATTTCGCGGCGTGGACGCTGGAACCGAGGCCCGTGCCACGCCAGTCGAACCGTGGCCGGAAGCGGAATCCCGCGGCTCGCGCGAACGGGATCAGCGCGAGGGCCTGGACGGCGATGCCCGCCGTAGTCCCGATGCCCAGCAGCCGGACCTGGGTGGTGGTGATGTCCTCCACCCGGTCGGGGACGATCATCAGGCTCAGGTAGGCGCCGAACATGCCAGTCAGGACGACGTTGTTCAGGACCGGCGTCCACATCATCGCCCCGAACTTCTCACGGGCGTTGAGGACTTGGCCGTAGATGCTGAACAGGCCGTAGAAGAAGATCTGTGGCAGCAGGAAACGGGCGAAGACCACCGTCAGTTCGAACGCCTGATGTGTGGCGGGGGTGTCCCGCATATAGATGCCGACGATCTGCGGTGACGCCAACACCGCCAGCGCCGTCCCCACGCCCAGCACCGACACCACCAAGGTCACAAGCCGCTGCTCGTACGCCTGCCCGCCGTCGGGATCCGTGGCCCGGGCCCGTACCAGTTGAGGCACCAGCACCGCATTGAGCGCACCGCCGATCAAGAGGGTGTACAGGCTGGTCGGCACGGTGTTCGCCGTGTTGTAGGTACTGGCGAGCAGGCCGGTGCCCAAGGCGGTGGCCTGCAACACCGTGCGGATGAGCCCCGTGGCCCTGGACACGACGGTGCCCATGACCATCAGCAGGGACGAACGGCCCACGCCTCCCCCCGCCGGTTTCTTCCGCCGAGCGGCATGCCTCCCCGGTGCCGACTGCTCGGACGACGCGGTCTCCGTCATGTTCTTCGCCCCCTCCACCATGGGCCCAAACTACGCCATCGTGATCTTCGGACTCCATCGCCGTGTGCACCAACTTCCCTGTGAGTGTGGGCAGTTCGAGTTCACTTTCGCTCTTTCCCTCGTTTCGCGGAATTCTTGACGACGGCGGCGGGACGGGATGCGTCACGGCTCTCGCCGTTCCCCCCCGTTCGGCCTCGGCACAGGCACACGCATCGACGTCGGGTGGCCCGCGAGCAGCCTGAAACAGCGTCATCGAACGTGTGTCTACGACATGTCCCTGACGCTTGGCGCGCTTGTATGGCCGCATACGTCGGTCTGGCGGATCGGGCGTGCGGCCGACCGGGTTACTTTTCGGCTCGGAGGCACTCGGAGGGAGTAAGGGCGCCGCTCCCTTTCCGTGTCCTTCAGGGGCGCGGGCGGAGGTGGGGTTGAGGGTAATCACGTTGCTGCTGCGATTCCGCTGTGCCGGCGTGGTGCCGGCCTTCGCGGCGGCGGCGAAAGGACGACCTCATGCGAGTGACCCGGACCATGTTCGCCTCCGCGGCAGTTGCCGCGGCCGTCGCGTTTTCCGCTCCCGCCGCGCACGCCGTGTCGCCGGCCGGGCATCGGGTCGCGGACGGCGGTACCTCCTACGCCGCCCACGAGCACGACCCCGACGGGGACCACCAGCACGGCAGGCACCACGAAGAGGGCGGCGAGGACGCCCAGGACGAGTCGCAGGGCGGCCCCGAGGCCGAGATGGGCGGCCTCGAGGACGGCGACTCCGAGCACGCCGAGCACGGCGGCCGCCACCACCAGGAAGCCCGGCCGGAGGCCGGACAGGAGGCCCACCAGGCGCCTCGCGGCGGCGTCCACGCCGGCGGCGGCTTCCTCGCCCTGGCCAGGGACCACCACGGCGACCACCACGAGGGCCGCCACGAAGGCCGCGAGGAAGGCCAGGACGAGGGCCAGGACGAGGGCCAGGACGAGGGCCGCCAGCAGGGTCGGCACGACGACGAGGGCAATGGGGGCCAGGAAGAATCCCAGGGAGGCCCCCAGGCCGACGCCCAGGACGGCGCGACCGACCAGGACGCCCAGGCCGGCGGCGACGCCGCCGGTGCCGGCGAGGACGACGCCTCCGCCAACGAGGGCCACGGCGCCCGCCACCACGACGACGCCCGCCAGGCGCCCCGCGGCGGCGTCCACGCCGGCGGCGGCTTCCTCGCCCAGTCCACCAGCACCAGCGGCCTGGCCGCAGGATCGATCCTGCTCCTCGGCGGCCTCGGCGCGGGCGCCTTCATGCTCCGCCGCCGCAACGCCGCGGGAATCTGACCGGCGCACCCCCGCCGGCACTCATGCGGTCACGGTCACGGGCTGCTGTCGCTCCACGAAACGGCGACAGCAGCCCCGGCCGTGGTGGTGCCGCGGGTGCCGGTGCCCGTGCCGGACGACGGCCGACCCGTCGACGCATCACCGCCGCCCCGCTGATGAACAGGCGCGCTCCCATGACCTCCTCACTGCCGGCCCCCACGGACCAGCCCGCCACCCCACCCGTCCGTACCGTCAACCGCGCCCTTCTGTGGCCGGCCGCAGCCGTGGCCTTGGGCGGCCTGCTCATTCACCACTCCATGGCGCCCCCCTCCGATCCCGAACCCCCGACCCCGTCCGCGGCGGCCCTCCAGCCGGCGGCCGGTCCGCCGCCCGCCGCTCTGCCTCCGGTTGAGCCCGTGCCGAGGACGAACGCACCCTCCGTCCTGGGAGCACTGCCCCGGTCGGCACCCGAACGGCTCGTCATCCCCCAGATCGGCGTGAACGCCCCCTTCACCGATCTGTCCCTGGATTCCTCGGGACATCTGAAACCGCCGCCCGCCGCCGACAGGAACCTCGCGGGCTGGTACAAGAACGGCACCTCACCGGGTGAACGAGGCACGGCGATCGTGGCCGGCCATGTCGACACCACCACCGGGCCCGCCGTCTTCGTCTACCTGCGCTTCCTCAGGCCCGGCAACACCATCGACATCACCCGTGCCGACGGCATCACGGCCCGCTTCCGGGTCGACTCGGTCGAGACCTTCAGCAAGGCCCGCTTCCCCGACAAGCGGGTCTACGCCGACGCTCCCACTCCCCAACTACGCCTCATCACCTGCGGCGGCTCCTACGACCGCAGCGCCCATGAGTACCTGTCCAACACCGTCGTCTTCGCCCACCTGAGCACACCCGTCCGCCTTCAGGGCACCGCCACACCACCGGCACCTTCCGCGCCCGCCACGCACACGGCGCCCGCCGTCCCGAGCGCACCCGCGGTGCCCCCTGTGCCCCTCGTCCCCAAGCCACCGACTGCGACTGCCGCACCCGCCGTGCCTCTCAAGCCCACCGTCCCCGCCGTACCGGGCCCGACCCGCCCACGACCGTCGCTGCACCCGGTTGTCCCCCCTCGGGCGAGCCGTCCCACCGTGGGGCCGGTCCTGACGGTGCGTCCCGGCCGTGCGGGGTTGGTCATCAGCAGTTGGAGGTACACCCGGCCGTGACGCGGCCCCTGGCTCCCCCTGCCGGAGTACGGCCGCTCACCCGCCGATGATGTTCACCGAACGCGCGACCACCAGGGCCAGGGTGAGCAGAGAGATCGACGCCTGTGCCGCCATGAGCAGCTTCGCCCAGCGGGACAGGGGCATGGTGTCGGTGGGGCTGAAGGCGGTGGCGTTGGTGAAGGACACGTACAGGTAGTCGGCGAAGGCCGGCTCCCAGTCCGCCTGCGTCAGTTCCTTGCTCTGCATCTGCGGAAAGAGGAAGTCCGGGTAGTCACTGCTGCCCTCGGCCCGGGCCACCGGTCCGCCCCGATCCCACTCCCAGTACCAGAGTGCGAACACGATGACGTTGGTCAGCCAGATGGCCACTGCCGTCATCAGCAGTGTTCCGGCGTCGCCTCCCTCGGTGCCACGCACCAGACCCCGGATCAGGAGCACCGCGGACCAGCCGTTGGCGAGGCTGACGATGCCTGCCAGCGTCAGCCCGCAGCCCCGCAGCAGCGAGGTCGTACGTTTCGTACGCGCGCGGCGGGCCGGGAGGAGCAGGACCAGCAGCAGCAGTTCCAGCGCGGGCAGCAGCCATTCCGGTCGGAACGCCAACCGCTCGGGGAGCAGCAGTTGCAGAGCGACCGCGCCGAGCACGGCCGCGGTGACGGCCCAGCGCGACTCGCGGGCCGTGGGCCGGCGCCAGGCCGGCTCGGCCGGCCTCTCCACGGCCGTGGTGAGCAGTTGTTCCAGTCGCGCAAGTCGCTCGTGCAGAGCTCTGACCTCTTCGTCCACGCGACCCAGTCTGCCGTGACGCGGAACGAACCACCCGGAGACCCCGGCGAGCGGGCGTGGGGCGGCATGTGTGAAGACGGTCGGGGCGGCGCTTGCGGAGCGGCGGGCCCGGCAAGCGCCGCCCTCGTCACCTGCCTCGCGGGAGCCGCGACCGGCGACTCGGCGTCACTGCGGCAGCGAGCCAGGGGGCAGCGCGGAGGCCTGCCGACCTTGCGAAGTGGGAGTGAACAGGTCCGGTCGGGAAGGGCCGGGTGGCTGCCCCGTGCGCATGACTCCCTCCAACTCGCGGCGTATGCTCTCGGCCGCGTCGCGGACGCGCGCGGGCACGTCGCCGCGCTCTGCTACGAGCCGGTGATAGATCGGGGCGTCCTGGAACACGTGCAACAAGACCTTCCTGTAGACGGTTTACAGCCGTATGGGCGACTGCTGAGTGTACGGCCAGTCACCGATTCACAGGACATGTCGGGTGCCGTACTGCCGGGCCGTCACCACGTCCCGGTCGCGGCGACCCGACAACCCGGCAGGGTCGTTGGTGTTCGGCGTCCCCGTCCTGCCGTCACGACAGGTCCAGGCCCATCCGGCGGGCCAGGCCGGTGGCGAGCGAGGCGATGGTGGGGTGCTTCCACACGAAGTCGTTGGCGAGTCTGATGCCCAGTCCCGCCTGGAGGCGTGTGCGCAGTTCCATGGACAGCAGTGAGTCGAAGCCGAGGCTGCGCAGCGGTGTCTGCGGGTCCGGCCGGGAGTTGCCGGACTGCAGGACGGTGCGCATCTCGTCGGCGAGATAGTCCTCCAGCGCGCGCGGCGGGCGTGCGGGGAGTCGAGACCGGCGAGCCGGGAGCGGATGTCGGGTCCGGTCGCGGGCTCGCTGTGCGCGGGTGCGGTGCCCTGGCCCTCGTGGCCCTCGCCCAGCAGACCCGCGAAGAACGTGGTGGTGCGGACGGCGGGCAGGATCCAGGTCGCCGGTGGGCCGGGCAGGACGCCGGTGGCCGTGCGCCGGTGGGTGAGCAGTACGCCCAGGGCGCGCAGGCCGTCCTGGGTGGGAATGGTGTCGCAGCCCCGGTCGGCGAAGCCGGTCGCGCGGCCGGTCTCTCCCCAGGGGCCCCAGTTGACGGCCAAGGTGGGCAGCCCCTGGGTGGTTTGCCAGGCGGCGAAACCGTCCAGCCAGGCGTTGGCGGCGGCATACGCACCCTGGCCCGGATTACCCAGGAGCGAGGCCATGGAGGAGTGGAGCACGAACCAGTCGGGCGCTTGATCCGCCAGATCCTCGTGGAATCGCCATGCCGCGGTGACCTTGGGCCGCCATACGCGTTCGAGTTGTTCGTCGGTGATGTGGGCGACCACCGCGTCGTCGAGGACCGTGGCCGAGTGCACCACGCCGCGGAGCGGCAGCCCGTCGGCGGTCGCGGCGGACACGACGCGGGTCAGCAGCGCGGAGCGCCGGCAGATCACCCGGACGCCGTCCCGCAGCGACAGGGCTCCCGCGACGACCGCGGCGGCGACGTCGCCCATCGAGTGGCCGATGACCCCGGCGGGCTCCACACCGTAGGCCCGCCAGGTGGCGGCCAGCGCGGTCTGCCCGGCGAACAGCGCCGGCTGCACGCGACCGCAGTCGGTCACCTCCCGTCCCTCCCGCACGATGTCCAGGACGGAGAAGCCCGCCTCCTCGGCGATCAGGGGGTCGACCTCGGTCAGGGCGGCGGCGAAGGCGGGTTCGTGGGCGAGGAGCGCGCGGGCCATGCCCGGCCACTGCGAGCCCTGTCCGGAGAAGACCCAGACCGGCTGCCTGCACACACCGGCCGCCACGGTGCCCGAGACCACGCCCGGCACGGCCTGTCCGTCGGCGAACGCCCGCAAGGCGGCCACGCGAGAGGGGCGGGAGGACGCCACCACGCCCAGTCGGCCGCGTCCGGCCGGGCGGCGCAGCGCGAGGGTGTGGGCGATGTCGCCGAGGGGCGTGCTCGCTCCCTCGTCCTCCAGCCAGTCGGCGAGGCGCCGGGCCGCGGTGGGCAACACGTCGGCGGAGTCCGCCGGTACCAGCAGCACATGGGAGCGGGCGGCCGCCGGACGTGCGGGACGACGGGTGCCCGGTGCGCCGCGCCGGGCAGGGGCGGGCGCCTGCTCCAGCACCACATGGGCGTTGGTGCCGGAGAATCCGAACGAGGAGACGGCCGCGAGCCGGGTCGCGGTGCGTACGGGCCAGTCCGTCAGCCGGTCGGGCACGAAGAAGCGCGTTCCCTCCGCCTCGATGGAAGTGTTCAACCGGGTGAAGTGCAGGCTCGTCGGGACCACACCCTTTCGTAGGCACATCACCACCTTCAGCAGTCCGGTGACGCCCGCGGCGGGCTCCAGGTGCCCCAGGTTGGTCTTCACCGAACCCAGGGCACAGCGGTCCCGTGCCGTAGACGCGGGCCAGGCTGGTGAACTCCACGGGGTCACCGACCGGGGTGCCCGTGCCGTGCGCCTCGACCATGCCGACGTCGCCGGGGTCGACGGCGGCGCGGGTGAGGGCCTGACGGAACAGCGCCCGCTGGGCCGCCGCCGACGGTGCGGCAAGGCCGTCCGAACGGCCGTCCTGGTTCACGGCGGAGCCCCGGACCACGGCCAGCACCCGGTCCCCGTCCCGCACGGCGTCCCGCAGCCGTTTGAGCACGACGACGGCGCAGCCCTCGCCGCGCACGAACCCGTCGGCCGCCGCGTCGAACGCGCGGCAGCGCGCCGTCGGCGAGAGCATGCCCATACGGAGGAACGACCGCGTGATGCGGGAGGCGAGCATCAGGGTGACGCCCCCGGCGAGGGCGACATCGCACTCCCCTCTCTCCAGGGCCTGCCCGGCCAGATGCAGGGCGACCAAGGAGGACGAGCACGCGGTGTCCAGGGCGACGGACGGCCCCTGGAGCCCGAGGAGATAGGAGATACGGCCGGGCGCGACGCAGTGCCCGTTGGTGAGGACGGCCCCCTCCAGCTCCTTGGGGTGCCCGGCCAGGCGGTCCATGTAGTCGGTGTAGCTCAGGCCGGTGAACACCACGGTCGGCGTGCCCACGAGGCGGTCGGGCAGCAGGCCCGCGTGTTCCAGGGCCTCCCAGGACACCTCGAGCAACAGCCGGTGCTGGGGTCGAGTATGTCCGCCTCCCGTCCCGAGACCCCGAAGAACGCGGCGTCGAAGCCGGAGATGTCGCTGAGCCAGCCGCCCTGCCGGGCCGACGCGGCATCCGGTGTCCGTCCGATCTCCGTACGGGTGGGCGGCGGGTCTCCGACCGCGTCGCGTCCGGCAGCGAGCAACTGCCACAGCGCACCGGGCGAGTCGACGTCCCCGGGAAGCCGGCAGCGCATGCCGATGACGGCGCTGCGTCCGCCGTCGCCACCTGCCGGTTCCTGCTCCTTGTGTTCCACTAGCCCCTCCCTTGGCGGTCGTCGTCGGGGTGGTGTGTCGGTGCTGAAGGTGACGCGCCGAGGGCGGAGGCGGTCGGGGCCCGCTGGATCGGTGAGCACGGCACCGGGCGCGTTCCGCGGGCCGCGGGTCCGGGGCGCGAGCCGGACCCGCGGGGTGTGCGGAGCGGTGTCAGACAGCGCCCGGGCTGCCGACGAGAATCACACTCTTCACCCCGCCGATCTGGTAGTTGCAGGTCAGCGCGTAGTCGAAGTCGAGGGGCCTGGTGCGGGTCCCGGCGACGGGGTCGAACGGCAGGTCGTCCGCGGGCTCTTCGCAGTTCGCCGTGGGACAGACCTCGCCCCGTTCCATCATCAGCAGGCTCAGCGCCACCCCGACACAGCCCGACGGCGCGCCGTTGTGCCCGAAGCAGGCCTCCTGCGACGTCATCACCACATCGCTGTCCGGGCCGTAGAGCTGCCTGACCGCGTTCGCCTCGAACGCGGTGACCACGACATCGCCGTCGCTGCCGCCGTGGATGTACGGCACCTGCGCGATGTCCCAGCGGTCGCCCAGACACCGGTGAACGGCTCTCACCAGGGCGGCACCGCTGTCGTCGCTGGCCAGGGTGATTTCGGCGGCAGAAAGGGCGGGTTACCCAAGAGGGGAGGGGCGATGAAAGGGAATGTGACGTTCATTCAGGCCCGCCGACACCCGGAAACCGCCCTGCGGCCGCCGGGCGCGGCGACCGTGCTCATGACGGGTTGTCGACCTCCCGCACCAGTTCGATCGCCCTCGCCAGCGTGGTGAGCCGGGCTTCCAGGGTCTCCCCGGCCGGGTAGAGACGGACGGTGTCCACGCCGGCGTCGCGCCACACCCTCAGCCGCTGCCGCACCATGGGCTCGGTACCGATCAGCGTCGTGCCCAGCACCATCTCGTCGGTCACGAGGCCCGCCGCACCGTCCCGGTCACCGGCCTGCCAGCGGGCGCGGATCTCGGTGGCGACCTCGGCCCAGCCCTGGCGGCTGTAGGCGTTGTGGTAGAAGTTCGTGGACGCCGATCCCATGCCCCCCAGACTGAAGGCGAGTTCCTTCTTCCGCCGGGCGGTCATCTCACCGAGTGCGTCCTCGTCCGGGGCGAAGGCGACCTCGGCGCCCTGGCAGATGTCGAGGTCCGCCCGGGTACGCCCACTGCGGGCCAGGCCGTCGTCCAGATGGGCGAAGTAGGCGTCGGCGGCGCCCTCGGGCACGAAGCTGGTTCCCAGCCAGCCGTCGGCGACCTCACCGGTCAGTCGCAGCATGGCCGGGGACAGTGCGGCCAGGTAGATGGGGATCCGGTGTTCCGCTCGCATCGACAGCCGCATCGGGACGGCGTCGCCGCCGGGCAGCGGAATCTGGAACTCCGACCCCGAGTGCGAGAGTTTGCCGCCCTCGACCACCCGCCGCACGATCTCCACGGTCTCACGCATACGCTTCAGCGGCCGAGCGAACGGGACCCCGTGCAGGCCCTCGATCACCTGCGGACCCGAGGCGCCCAGGCCGAGCAGGAACCGCCCGCCGGACAGATTGGACAACGTCATCGCGGTCTGCGCCACGGCCGCCGGGGTACGCGTGCCTAGCTGCATCACACCGGACCCCAGCAGCATGCGGTCGGTCAGCGCGGCGTAGTAGCCGAGCGCGGAGGGCGCGTCCGAGCCCCATGCCTCCGCCACCCAGCAGATGTCCAGGCCCAGCTTCTCGGCCTCGACGACGAAGTCGGTCTGCTGCGACCACGGTTCGCCGCCGGACGCCTCGATCGTTGTGGCAGTGCGCATCAGGCCTCCGCCCTTTCCTTGATCTTCTCCAGCGTGGCGGCGATGGCACCCTCGAACTCGCGCAGCCGCACGAACACGATCTTCTGTTCCTTCTCCGGCATCCGGTCGATCGCGAACGACAGACCGGAGCGGCCCGGACCCAGTTGCATCCACTCCGACAGCTCGGTCCCGCCGTCCTTGGGCCGGACGCGGAAGCGCCAGACCGCGGAGGGGTCGGCCGGATCCTCCACCGCCCAGGCGAACACCCGCCCCGGCTCGTACTCGATGACGTGGGAGGTCGTGTGCCATTCCCCGAACGCCTCGTGCTTGCTGTGGCCGACGAATCTGGCTCCCACCGCGGGTCCGGCGGCGCCGTCGAGCCATTCGACCGACTGGAGTTCATCGCTCATGCCCGGCATCAGGCTGATGTCGCAGACCAGACCCCACACCCGTTCCGGTGGAGCGTCGATCCAGGTGCTCACCTCAAGGGTGGGCTTGTCCGCGTAGCGTGCGCCCGTCCACTCCAAGTCGGTCGACCTCCTCAGCATCCAGGGAATGACCACCAGAGTTGCTTTACGAGACTCACCTGTCAAGGGACCGCGCGGCTGGGATCGTTCAGACGGTGCCGAACCGTCGCTGGACATCCGGCCGCCGCTTCAGGCGTTCCGGGTAGCCGGGCCCCATCCGTATCGATGTGTCCTCGGCCTCCAGCGGCTTGTGGCACGCGGCGCACACCACCTCCGCATGGGTGTCATGACCGCACACATCGTGGTGGAGCACCACGGGGACGCCCTCCTCCCCCGCCAGCCACCGATCGCCCCACCGGGACATCGCGGCGAGCACAGCGAAGAGATCCCGCCCCTTCTCGGTCGGCAGATACTCGTAGCGCCGCGGCTCGCTCTGGTAGAGCCGCTTCTCCATGATTCCCTCGTCCACCAGCACGTTCAGCCGGTCGGTCAGCGTGTTGCGGGCGATGCCCAACCCCCGCTGGAACTCGTCGAAGCGGCGGATCCCGTAGAAGGCCTCGCGCAGCACGAGGGGCGTCCAGCTGTCACCGAGCAGGTCGACGGTCCGCGCGATGGAGCAGGGCCAGCCGGAGAATGAGGTCCGTTTCATGCCTTCACGATAGCCAGTTCTGCGAAGAAACCCAGCAGCTGAGCATGGTCAATCGGGAGCCTTCCCGGGCTGTCGGCGGCTGCGCGGGCCGGCGGCCCGGCCGGAGCAAGTACGTCCGTTCGAGTGCCTTGGTGCCGTCGCGTCGCCCGTCGTCCCCATCCGGCGCGATCACGTCGGGAGGATGGCCCACGGCGAGCCCTGTCCCCGAGCCACCGGTAAGGACGACATGACCACCAAGACACCGCTCAGGAGCGCCGACCGACTGCGGCCCCTGGGTGAAGCACTGGACGACGCCGCCATCTCCCGCCTGCACATCCGGTTCTGGCTGCTGGCCGGTCTGGGCATTCTGCTCGACGGATTCGACTTCTTCATCATCGGTGTCGCCAACCCCCTGATCGCCAAGGACTTCTCGGTCACCGCGGTGCAGAAGGGCATGCTGTCCGCGGCCGCCATCGTGGGCTCGGTGTTCGGCGCGGCGCTGCTGGGACCCCTGGGAGACCGCATCGGACGCAGCCGTATCTTCCGGGTCGACCTGTGGCTGTTCGTCGTCTTCTCGATCCTGTGCGCGGTCGCGTGGGACGTCTGGTCCCTGATGATCTTCCGATGCGCGCTGGGCATCGCGGTCGGCCTGGACTACCCGATCGCCGCGAGCTACCTGGCCGAGATCCTGCCGTCCAAGGCGCGTGGTCGATGGCTGGTCAGCGCCTTCAGCCTGCAGGCGGTGGGCATCGTGCTGGGGGCGGCTACGGGAGTGGTGGTCCTCCAGGCCCGGCCGCAGGTGAGCTCGTGGCGGATCATGCTGGGATTCGGGATGATCCCGGCCCTGTTCATCATCTGGCTGCGCCGCCGGGTGCCCGAGAGTCCCCGCTGGCTCGCCCAGAACGGGCGCGAGAACCAGGCCCGCGAGGTCGGCCGGGCGCTCGTCGGCACACCCGTGCAGGTGACCGCAGCGGACCGGGAACGGCACGCGCCGCCGGCGGAGGGGGTACGGGCGTTCCTCCAGCCCCAGCTCTTCTCCCGGCAGTGGCGCAGACGCACCGTCTTCACCGCGGCCCCGTGGTTCCTGATGGACATCGCCACCTACGGGGTCGGCATCTTCACCCCCACCCTGCTGGCCTCGTTCGCGCTTCGCCACGCCGACGCCACGTTCATCGCGGACGCCATCGCGTCCACCAAGGGCACCGCCGTACTGGACGTCTTCCTCGTCATCGGGTTCGTCGTGGCGGTGCTGCTGATCGACCGGGTCGGCCGGATCCCACTGCAACTGACCGGCTTCGCGGTCATGGCGATCGCGCTGTGCGTCCTCGCCTCGAGCACCCAGCTGTCCGGTGGGGCCAAGGCGCATCTCGGCCTGGTGATGCTGGGCTTCGCGCTGTTCAACACCTTTATGAACCTGGGGCCCAACGCCACCACGTTCGCCCTGCCCGCCGAGGTGTTCCCGTCCGAAATGCGCGCGGCGGGACACGGGTTCGCGGCCGGCTGCGGCAAACTGGGCGCGGCCCTCGGCACGTTCCTCTTCCCGGTGATGCTGGCCGGCATCGGCGAGGCCGCGCTCCTCTACGCGGTGGCCGCGGCCTGTGCCTTGGGGTTCCTCATCACGCTCGTCTTCCGTGTCGAGACCCGCGGCCACTCCCTCGAGAAGCTCTCCGGCGCCCAGGCCGGTACCCTCGCGCCCCGCGTCACC
The DNA here is from genome assembly GCF_042889625.1 of Streptomyces sp. NPDC002573. Lineage (NCBI taxonomy): Bacteria > Bacillati > Actinomycetota > Actinomycetes > Kitasatosporales > Streptomycetaceae > Streptomyces > Streptomyces sp. NPDC002573. Next base: position 38,803 of record NZ_JBIARC010000007.1, read on the forward strand.
CCACCGTGACTCCCGAACTCCGCGGCCGTACCCGGCGGCCGACGCGAGGCACCCGCTACAGGGGAGGGTGTCCGGACGGCCGGCCTTCTGGGTCGTCCCACAGGGCCATACGCGCCCTGACGCGTTTGCCGACCCGTTCGCGCCGCACCTCGAACCCCTGCGAGACGGCCCTGACGATCTCCAGACCGTGCCGGCCCACTCTTCCCGGGTCCGGCGCCTGGGCCACCGGCAGCACCGGATCGCTGTCCCACACCGTCACGTCGACCGCCGCACCGACGACCCGCAGCTCCAGCCGCACGGGACCGGGAGCGTACTTGCGGGCGTTGGTCACCAGCTCGCTCACCACGAGCTGGGTGACGTCCATCGCCCGGAGGGACACCGGAATCCCGTGTACTGCCTGCACCCGCGCCAGGAACGCCGCGGTGAGGTGCCGGGCGTCGGCGATGCACGCGCCGCCGCCGTCCAGCACGATCGTGGTCCGTAGCTGGCCCTCGTCCGGCCTCGTACGGCTCTCGCCCTGCGGAAATGGATCCATTCGGACCGCCTCTGCCACCCCGTTCACGCCCCGCGTCTACCCGCAGCCGCGCCGCCCACGCCCCATGCGTGCGGACAGACTCGGCGCCGGAAGCATTCCCCGTCGCATCCAGGGCAGCCTTTCGCACGGAGGAGGTGGCCGACGGCGTCACCGACTGCTGGTGGGGGAAGCGTGACAGAGACCGCAGGATCAACCGGTCCCGCCCGGCTGTCGATCGTCCGCACCACCGTCGACGGCATCCGCGTCATCACCCTGCGCGGCGAGATCGACCACGACACCGCCGACGGCCTGCGCCGGACACTGATTCCCGGGGACGGCTCCGGCCCGCGGTACACCGTGGTGGACCTCGAAGCCGTCACCTTCATGGACTCCAGCGGCGTCAACGCCTTCGTCGCCGCCCATCACGCGGCCCACCGCGCCCGTGGCTGGCTGCGCCTGGCTCATCTCACCGAGCCCGTGATGCGCGTGATGCAGATCGTCGGACTCGACACGGTCATCGACTGCTACCCCACCGTCCGCAAGGCCCTGATGCGCTGATCCGGACGGCGGTGCGGCTCCCGCGAGCGATTCAGAAGCGACACCACTGAATCCGATGAAAAGGAGCTATTGGACTTCAGGATCACGCGGAGGCAGTGTGGGCACGTCCCCTGTCTCCCGGCGGGGGCACCCTTCACCGAATCATCCGGAGATCACCCGATGAACCACGTCGCGGATCCTGAGCGTTACAACGGCACCATGCGCTACCGCCGCACCGGTCGCTCAGGGCTCGACCTTCCCGTCCTGTCCCTCGGCTACTGGCACAACTTCGGGGACGACAGGCCGTTCGAGACGCAGCGCGAGATCGCCCTGCGGGCCTTCGACCTCGGGATCACCCACCACGACCTCGCCAACAACTACGGCCCGCCCTACGGCTCCGCCGAGATCAACTTCGGGCGCCTGATGAAGCAGGATCTCGCGCCGTACCGGGACGAACTGGTGATCTCCACCAAGGCCGGCTGGGACATGTGGCCCGGGCCCTACGGCCAGGGCGGCGGCTCCCGGAAGTACCTCCTCGCCTCGCTCGACCAGTCGCTGCAGCGCATGGGCCTGGAGTACGTGGACATCTTCTACTCCCACCGCCTCGACGCGACCACGCCGCTCGAGGAGACGATGGGCGCGCTCGACACCGCCGTCCGCCAGGGCAAGGCGCTCTACGTCGGCATCTCCTCCTACGACACCCAGCGCGCCCGTGAGGCGGTCGCCATCCTGCGCGAGCTGGGCACCCCGCTCCTCATCCACCAGCCGTCCTACAGCATGGTGAACCGCTGGATCGAGACCGAGGGCCTCCTCGACGCCGCCCAGGAGGAGGGTTTCGGCGTCATCGGCTTCACGGCGCTGGCTCAGGGCCTGCTGACCGGCCGCTACCTCGAGGGCATCCCGGAGGGCTCGCGGGCCGCCGCGGGCACGTCGTTCGACACCGCCTGGCTGTCCGAGGACATGCTGCACAGGCTGCGCGCCCTCAACGACATCGCCGCACGCCGGGGGCAGACCCTGGCGCAGATGGCTCTTGCCTGGGCCCTGCGGGACGAACGCGTCACCTCGCTCGTCATCGGCGCCTCGCGCGTCGAGCAGCTGGAGCAGAACGTCGCCGCGCTGGAGAACCCCGACTTCAGCAGCGAGGAGCTGGCCGAGATCGACAAGTACGCCACCGAGGGCGGCGTGGATCTGTGGCAGGACGCCCGGCTGGGCAATCTGGGCTGAGACCGGCCCGCTTGCCGACCGGCCGTGGTCGTGGCCGCGCCGTCCGCGGCCCGACCCGGCCCTCGGGCCACCGGCGATCCGGTCGCCGGGCCACCGAGGGGGCGGCGCCCTCGCGCGTCAGATGCGGCCGCCGGTGAGCCGGGTGAGGGGACCCTGGGCTCGGTTCCCGGTGCGGCGGCCCACCGCGTACGACGCGGCGCTCAGCGCGGTCAGTCCGGCCCCGACGCCCGCGGCGACGAGCTTGCGGTGGGCTATGACCGTCCAGGCGGTCTTCGCCGTCGCCGCGACATGACCCGAGGTCGCGAGGACGGCCTGGCGGCCCACTTCCACCCCCTTGGCCGCGACGTGCACGGCCCCGGCCGCCGACTCCGCCGTACGCTCGGCGCCCGACTTCGCCGCCGACGCCGCGTCGGTCGTGGCGGCCGCGCCGTTCTTCGCGGCCCGTGAGGCCGGAGCGGTGGCCTTCTGCGCGGTACGCCCGGCCTTGGCCGCGGGCGTCCGCTTGGCATCGGTCTTCTGGTTCGTTCCGCTGTTCGGTTCGCTCATGGACACCGCGTTACCGCTCCCGCCGACGGCAAACACGTCCGGCCGGACGGCGCCTGACCGAGAGCAGGATCAGGTCCGGGCCCGGGCGATGAGCAGGGCCACGTCGTCCTCGCCGCCCGGCGGGCGGAGGATCGCCAGAAGACGGTCGCAGGTCTCCTCCAGATCCTGCTGCTGGGCCGCGGTCAGGGCGTCGAGGAGGGTGTTCAGGCGGACGTCGATGGGGTCGCTCCGGGTCTCGACCAGACCATCGGTGTAGAGGACGAGCTGATAGCCGGGGCGGAAGACGATGGTGGTGGTGTCGAAGGGGATCCCGCCCACGCCCAGGGGCACACCGGGGGGCAGGTTGAGCAGTTGCGCAGGACCGCCCGAGCGCAGCAGGACCGGCGGCAGATGGCCGGCGAGGGAGATCTCGCACTGGCCCCGGTGAGGATCGTAGACGCAGTAGAGGCACGTCGTGATGGCGCGCCCCATGCCCTCGCTCAGGTGGTCGAGATGGTGGAGGGCCTCGGCGGGTGCCAGGTCGAGTTCTGCGAAGGCGCGTGTGGCGCTGCGGAGCTGGCCCATGGTGGCGGCGGCGTTGATGCCGCTGCCCATGACGTCTCCGACGACCAGGGCGGTCTTGTCCCCGTGCAGCGGTATGGCGTCGAACCAGTCACCGCCGATCTCGCTGGCGGCGCCCGCGGGCTGATAGCGCCAGGCGACCTCCAGACCGGGTCGGCTCGACGGGAGTTCGGGGAGCAGGCTGCGCTGGAGAGTGAGAGCCGCATGGCGCTGGGTCTGGTAGCCGCGGGCGTTGTCGATGCACACGGCGGCGCGGGCGGCCAACTCCGCGGCGAGGAAGACGTCTTCCTCGCCGAAGGGGGCCAGGTGGTGGGTGCGTTTGAGGGCGAGCGCGCCAAGGACCTCGCCGCGGGCGATGAGCGGGACGGCCAGATAGGAGTGCAGTCCGGCCGCCGTGAGCCGGGCGGCGGCATCGGGGTGACGGGTGATGCGCGGCAGATCCGAGGGCGTGATGTGCGGCAGCAGCACCGGCCGGCGGGTCTGCACGCACCGCGTGATCAGGTGGTCGGTGTCGTAGGTGATGCCGCGCCCGGGCCGTCCGTCCGGATGGTAGGCCTCCTCCGGGCGGGACGCGGCGACGGCGAGGACGCGGAAGCGGGCGGGCCCCGAGGGCGCCGCGGGCCGGCCGGTGAGCGCGCTGTCGAGCACGTTCACCGAGGCCACGTCGGCGAGGACCGGCACGACGACATCGGCGAGCTCGCGCGCCGTGATCTCCAGATCGAGGGTGGTGCCCACGGACGCCGAGGCACTGGCGATCAGGGCCAGCCGCTGCCGGGCGTGGGCCGCCTCCGTCGCCGCCCGGTGACGTTCGGTCACGTCGATGACGGAGAAGGCTATGCCCAGCACCCGGCCGCCCGAGTCCTCCAGCCGGTAGTAGGAGACGGACCAGGCGTGCTCGTGGTCCGGGTCGGCCGGGGGGTGACACAGGACATGGCTGTCGACGACGGGCTTCCCGGTGTCGAGAACGCGAAGGAGGTGTTCCTCGAAGCCCGTGGTGTCGAGGAACCCCAGGACCCTGGGGATCGACCGGCCCACCTGCTCGGCGGCGGGCAGGCCGACGATGCGCTCCAGAGCCGGGTTCACGCTCAGGAACCGCAGCCGGGTGTCCAGCACGGCCAGCCCGATCGGGGACTGGGACACCAGGCGTGTGGACAGGGCGACGTCCCGTTCGACCTGCTCGACGGTGGCCTGGTCGGCGGCGAGTCCCAGTGCGTAGGTGTCGCCCAGGTCGTCCAGCAGCCGCATGTTGCGGAACTCCACCAGGCGCGTGCTGCCGTCCTTGTGCCGGATCGGGAAGGCCCCGGCCCAGTCGACGCCGGACTCCATGACCTCGGCGAACAGGAGGACCACCTCGTCCCAGTGTTCCTCGTGGACCATCAGCCGCGCCGCGAACCGGCCCAGCGCCTCCGCCGCCGTGTAACCGAACAGTTCCTCGGCGTGAGAGCTCCAGAAGATCACGCGGCCCTTCGAGTCCAGCACGACGGCGGCGACGCTCAGCAGATCGAGGAGGCCACTGGGCGGCACCGCGGGACCGACCGGTGACGGGCGCCGGCCGGGCCGGGAGGAGTCCGTCGTCCCCATGCACCGATCCCCTCTCCCAGTGGGTCATGGCTCGTGCCGCGCCTCGGTGACCGCTGTGCCTCCTTCCATAGTCGTCGCAAACCGACGTGGCACATCTGGAGCGGGGGCGGATATTCCGCCGGGTAGTGGCCCCCTCCACCGGGCGGCCGCGCCGGGGGCGGTGCGGGTTCGGTCGTCTCGGGCGACTGCCCGCTACGCGAGACTCGGGGGCGGTGTCACAGAGCGTTCGCCGCGTGGCGCTCAGTGATGGCCAGGGCGGCCGCCATGATGCTCAGCTGGGGATTCACCTCGGGGCAGCTGGGCAGCACGGAGCCGTCGGCGATCAGCACGCCGCGGATGCCGCGCAGCCACCCGTCCGGGTCGACCGGTGCGTGCTCGGGGTCGGACCCGGCGGCGGCCGTGCCCGTGGGATGGAAGGCGGAGACATGGAGGTGGCGCGCCGTCACCGTGTCGAGCAGCCTCTCCAGCTGGGCGGGGGTACGAGCGCGCGGGGCGTGCGGCACTCCGGTGAGCACCTCCTCGGCGCCCGCGGCGAACAGCAGCTCGCCCATGGCGCGTTGGGCGCGCAGCAGGCGGCGGGCGTCGCTCGGGGCCAGGTCGTAGCGGACCAGGGTGCGGTCCCGGCCGTGGACGCGGCCGGAGGGGCGGTCGGCGATCATGGCGCCGAGGGTGGCCAGCCGGTCCGCTCCGTCCAGTTCGCGGCGCAGTTCGCGTCCCACGCCGGGCAGCACGAACGAACTCATGCCCGGGGGTGCCGCGGTGGCTTCGATGAGGATGCCGTCGACACGCAGGTGTTCCACGCCGACGCTCTGCAGCACCGCCTGCCGGCTGGTGACCGGCCGGTCGAAGCGGCCCGCGACGCTGATGGCCGGATGCACGCTGAGGTTCCGGCCGAGCCCGGGGTGGCGGCCGAGGCCGGAGCGGCGCAGCAGCGGCGGGGTCTCCAGGGCTCCGGCGGCGACCACGACCAGCGCGCTGAGGATCTCCAGGTCGGAGCCGTCCGGGCGCCGTACCAGCACCCCCGCGGCCCGTGGGCCGCCGGGCCGGTCGGGGTCGGTGAGGATCCGCCGCACCCGCGCGCTCGTGACGATGCGGGCACCGGCCGCACACGCCTCGGGCAGCACGGACAGCTGGACGCTCTGTTTGGCGCCGGTGGGGCAGCCGACCACGCACTGGCAGGAGCCGGCGCAGCCCGGGGCGTTGCGTCTGATGGGTGCGGCGGGCCAGCCCAGCCGCCGGGCCCCGGCCAGTGCGAGCAGCCCGTTGGTGCCGAGGACGTCCAGCGGCTGGGGCGCCACCTTCAGGGTGCGCTCGACCTCGTCGAGGCGGCCGTCGAGGCCTTCGGCGGCCGCGAAGCCATGGCGGCGGACCCAACGGGTGAGGACGTGGCCCGGTGTGCGGTAGCAGGTCCCGGAGTTGACGACGGTGGTGCCACCGACCGCGCGGCCCACGGGCAGGACCAGCGGCGGGTTGCCGACGGCGACGGTCGCGCCGCCGTCCCGGTAGAGGTCGCCGAAGCGGTCGAGCGGGGCCCGTCGCGCGAACGACGCGGTGGAGTGGTGCTCGCCCTCCTCGACCACGACGACACCCAAGCCGGCGCGGGCGAGTGTTCGCGCCGCCATGGCCCCACCCGCACCGGATCCGATGACGACGGCGTCCGCTGTGGACCGCGTGGGCCACTGGGCGGAGGGCGTGCAGTGGAGCGGTGGATCGTCGGGGGCCGACTCCGCGGATCGCACGGACATGCCGCCGTGCCGCAGCGTCCGTTCGGTACCGGCCGCCAGCAGCACCGGTACCTTCACCGCGTCGAGGAGGGGCAGCAGGGCGCGGTGGGACGCGAGCGAGGCCATCACGTTCTCGCGTTCGGCGGGGCTCAGGCCCGACAGTCGCAGTCCGGTGCGGGCCACGGCGTACGCGTCGATCGCGGCGGCCGCGCCGCGCACCGCTGCCCGTGCCGCGGCGGGCATGGCGCCGAGGAGCGTGTCCAGCCGTCGCGGCACGGCCCGTGTCCAGTCGGCGGTGCCGTCGTCCGCGAGCAGCGCCGCGACAAGTCCCGCCCATGCGGCGGGTGGCGAGTGGCTCATCGCTCCCCGACCTCCGCATGGGCGGTGCCGGACAGCCGCCATGTGGCCTCCGGCCGCCAGCCGCCCCACCAGCGGTCCAACTGGACGACCGCGTCCGCCGCCTCGCTGTTGCGGCAGACCGCGCGGGAGCCGTCCGGGTCGGTGTAGTCGAGGGACAGCGTCCGTTCGGGCGGCTGGGTCACCGTCACACGAATGCGGCGGCGGCCCGCCCGGCCCTCCACCCGCCACTCGGGCAGGCCGATGTCCGCGCGGAACCGGCCGAGACCCGCCCAGCCCACGGCGGAGCGCTCCACGCGCCGGGGCCAGGTGCGGCCGTCGCGGTGCAGCCGCAGAAAGACGAGCGGGGGCAGCCGGTCGAGTCCCCGGCGCATGGAGACCGCGGCGATGATCTCCAGGATGTCGCCGCCGCCCAGGTCCGCGTGGAGCCAGGCCCAGCGCCGGGCATTGCCGTGGCCGTAGATGCGGGCGCTCGCGCCGGGAGCGCCGTCCGGGGACAGCTCGCGGGTGCCGTACCGCACCGTGCCGGTGTAGCGGGCGCGGGTGGCGGGCAGCATCTGCGCGGCCGGCAGCCAGGGGCGTCGCCAGGACCAGCGGGGGAAGGTGTGGAGGGGCGGGCCCTCGGGTGTCTCGGTCAGTGCCCAGGCGAACGGCCCTACGGAGCCGGTGAGCCGGCCGGGGACGGCGCTGACGCCCTCGGCGGTGAAGCCGTCGGGACCCGCCTCCCAGGGGACGGGGCCGAAGAGGGCGTGTTCGACGGGGCCGTCCTTCGGGAAGACGGCGGCCCACCCGTGGGCGTAGGCGCCGGAGCCGTCGGTGGGCGCGACCAGTTCATGGTGCAGCCACACCCCGCTGCCGGTCGCCGGGTCGGTCAGGGTGGTGTACCAGACCTCGGTCCGCCCGGGGGTGCCGTCCCAGCGTGACGCGTGATCGCGGTCGGCGGCGGGCACGCCGGCACGGGGGAACCGGAAGCTGGTGAGGAAGGGCAGCAGGCCGATGGTGAGAGGGAAGCGCAGGGTGCCGTCGCCGACGCGCTCGCCGTCCTCGTAGAGGGTGTACGGCAACACGGTCAGCGAGGTGAGCGGGCGCCGGGGCGACACGGACTTCCAGCCGTCCAGTGTCAGGCGCCGGCCCTCCAGGGTGAAGGTGATCCGGTAGCGGATCCTGCGGCGGGCCAGGGGCGAGATCTCCAACTGCCCTACGGCTTCCGGGTCGTCGGCCCGTCCGGCTATCCGCACGCGTCCGGTCAGCCGTGCGTGTGTCGTGCGGTGCGGCAGCAGGACGTCGTCGGCCCGGGCCGTCAGATCGAGCCGTACGGGGCGGTCGCGGTCGTCGTGGACGAGGCGCACACGGCCCAGCATCGTCTCCTCGAAGACCGTCCCTCGTGCGGTCACCGGGATTCGTCCCGGCGTCCGTGGGCGGCTGCCAGCCCTTCGAGCATGATGCGTTCCGTGGCCGACAGATAGTCGCCGGCGGCGGTGCGCGCCGCCGCCTGGTCGCCGGTGGCCACGGCCTCGACCACCGGGGCCAGCCGGTCCCGCGCGGCCCGGGGATCCTGGAAGGGGCCGACGAGCGCGGCACGCACCGGCAGATAGGCGTTGAACAGGGTGTTGGTCAGCAGGACGTACACCCGGTTGCCCGTGGCTCGGGCGAGCGCCCGGTGCACCTCGGCGTCCGCCAGCTGCACGGGGTCGCCGCCCGCCGCGTCCCCGACGGCCGCGAGCAGGGTGCGCAGTTCGGCGATCTGCGGGGCCGTGGCGCCGACGGCGGCGCGTTCCGCGATCAACGCGCCGATGCTACGGCGGACTTCGAAGATCTCGCCGATCCAGTCCGGGCTGTGGCGTACCAGCATGGGCAGCAGATCCGCCCCGCCGAGGCGCAGGAAGTCACGGACGCGGGTGCCCACTCCGTGCCGTGTCTCCAGCAGTCCGGCGTGCACCAGCCGGCCGAAGGCGTGCTTGAGCGTGGTGCGCGTGACCCCGAATCCGTCGGCCAGTTCGCGTTCGGGCGGCAGATAGCTCCCGGCCGGATGGCGTCCGTCGAGTATCTCCTCGCGCAGCCGCTTCTCCAGAACGTCGACGATCGTCTCGCGTGGCAGTGGTTCCACCTCGGCCCCCGGCGGATGAGTGGTTGAGTGGCTGAGCCACTGAACCATTGAAGATGACGCTACGTCAACCGGTGGACATCGGCGGGTCGTGCGGTGCACGGCCGCTCAAGGGGCCCGCAGCCAGGCAGAATCGCAGCGATTGCGGCAGAACGGCAAGGACCTTGTCACTGTCGTGTGACAGCTGACCGGCCGGCGAACCCGCTGTCCGGCCACGCCGTCTGAACCGGCGAGCGCCGGTGCACGACCGGTGTCCACGCAATGCGAAAGTCGGGGGATGTCATGCCGTACACGAAAACCCACCGCGGTGCCGCACTGGCGACGGCCGCGGTCGCGACCGCGCTGCTGGTGACCGCGTGCCAGCCGGGTGACGGTCCGAAGGCCGCCGGGTCCACGTCGAAGGCGCCCTCCGGGGTGTCGAGTACGGCGGCGTCAGGCGCGACGGCCTCTGCGCCCTCGAAGGCCTCCGGTACGGCCGCCCCGTCGGCGCCCGCGGCCGGCGCCTCCTCCGTGGTCAAGACGTCGGGCAGCCCGGCGAAGGCCTGTACGGCCGGCGCCCTCAAGGCGGCCGTGTACCCGGCCGCCCATCGCCCCCAGGGCACCGGGACCGGAGCGGTGATCGCCGAGTTCACCAATGTCTCCGGGCAGCCCTGCGTCCTGCAGGGCCATCCGACCGTGGCGGGAGCGGGCAACGGGTCCCCGCAGCACAATGTTCCGCTGTCGGTGACCCGCACGGGCACGGCCTCGCCGGTGCGACTGGCGCCGGGCGGCAGGTCATGGGCGAAGCTGACCTTCGTCCAGGTCCAGGGCGAGGGCGACGGCTACTGCGTGTCGGGGGCGAAGCCCGTGGTGTACCCGACCCTGGTCGTGGGAGTGCCGGGGGCAGGGGCGCACCAAGTTGCCTTGGCGGACGGCGAGTTCGCCGAGTGCGACAACAAGGTGACGGTGACCGCGGTCTCGGCGGTGAAGCCCTCCTGAGCAGGTCCCCCCGGCGCCGGGGGAGTCGCCGTGCACGACGACTCCCCCGGCCCGGTCGGTGTCAGATGCGGTGCACGGTGTGCAGCTTCTTGGCGTACGTGCCCGTGCCGTCCAGTAGCGAGGCGCCACCGAGGTCGGCCATCGTGGGCCCGTTGACCGTCTTGCGGCTGGACAGGAAACGGCGCTTGCCCATCGTGTCCTGGCCCAGATAGATGCCCACGTGGTCGACCGTGACGGTCGGGTTGTCGTCACCGGAGTCGGCGTTGAACAGGACCAGGTCACCGGGCTGGAGCAGGGTGGCGGCGGGCGGGTTGGTGCCGTCGGTCCGGTCGATGCGCACCCCGGGCGCGTACTCGGCCATGTCGCGGGACTTGCGCGGCAGCCTCTCCTTTGAGGTGTCCTGCCCCGCGGCCATGGGCACGCCCATGTGGTAGCCGTACACCATGCGGGTGTAGCCGGAGCAGTCCAGGTTCCCCACCTGTTTGCTCGACGGCCCCGTGTGGACGCCGTCGTCGAAGGTCCAGCCCACATTCATGTACTCATGGAAGTCGGCGCCCTCGTAGCGGTAGCCGTGCGGATCGAGGTAGCCGTAGCCCGCCTCCCCCAGCACCTGCTTGCCCTGCGCGGGCCCCGCACCGGCCGTCACGGCGGGCGCGCCGCCGAGGAACATCGCGGCATACGCGAGGACGTCCGGGGTCATGGAACCGGCCCAGGCGCGGATGGTCTGCTCGAGTCCGTCGCTCCAGGTGCCGTCGAACGGCTGGGGAAGGACCCGCACCCAGTCGCCGTGGGTGACGGTCGGCGGAGCCGCCCAGTTCGCGGCGTCCACCTCGAAGTTGCTCACGGTGAGCTTGACGGGCAGGTTGGTGCAGCCGCTGTTGGCCAGGGCGCGCACGCCCACCCGGCCGTTGGCGAGGTCAGGGTCGGTGACGTCGACGGCCCACGCGGACGGCTCGGCCGAGGCCGCGCGCCAGGCCTTCGCCTGGATGCGGGGGCCTTCACGCCGTACCCGTATCGTCCAGTCGGTGCCCGCGGGCACGCCGGTGGCGAGGGTCAGGGCCGACGTCAGCTGGGTGACGGCGTCGGACACCTCCTTCTCCACCCGCAGTTCGACGGCGCCGGTGGTCAGGAAGGACAGCCGGGCGCGGTAGTTGTTGTGGGGATCCTGGTAGCCGAAGGACAGGGCGAACGAACACGCCTGACCGGTGGGCACCTTGTCGAAGCGGCCCACGCACCGCACATCGACATCCGTGATGTCGGCGTCCCTGAGCGTGGCATGGCGGCTGGCGAAGTCGGTCGTCAGGCTGATCACGCCGGCCCCCGGGACGACCGAGTAGTCGGTGTCCGCGGGCCCGAGGGTGGACCAGCTTCCGCCCCCGGGAGAGGCCCCCCAGTACTCGCGGTCCGCGACGGGCAGCGACACATCGGGCAGAGTGCGCTGGAAGTCGTCCGCGAAGGGCCGCTTGTTCTCGGCGAAGGTGCGCTGCGGACCGGGCACGACGACGGTACGCGCGCCGTGGGTCAGCAGGGCGACACGCCGGCCGCCGGAGGTGACCTCGGTGCGGGCCGGGGTTCCGGGCAGCACCGTGGCGGTGAGCGGGGTGCCGAGCGTCACCGGGGTGAAGTAGGAGGCGTCCAGCGGGGGCAGAGTCACCGAGGAACGCGCGGAGCTCAGGCCCGCCGGAGCGGGGAAGGGCGGAACGGTGGCGGCCGGGCCGGCGGCGCTCGCCGGGCTCGCGGCGGCGAGCCCGGCGAGCGGCGCGGACGCGGCCGAGGCCACGAGGACGGCGAGAAGGCCGCGTCTGGAAGTGTCAGGCATACCACCATGATCCCGTCCACCCCGCACCCGGATGACATCGCCCCCGTGAGGGGGCCGTACGCCATCTCGGCCACGCCATAAGCCCGTTCACCCGTCGTACCCCGCCGGTGGGGTCGGCGGGGTACGGGTCACCGGGCCCGGCGCGGAGCCGGGGTGAAGGAGACGCGGCACGTGGACCGACGGAGGTCGGGGGTGAGCGTCGTGGGGATGTTGAGCGTGTCGGTGAAGAAGCTCTCCGTGGGAGCCTTGCAGACCCGCAGGCAGATCTCCGGCGAGGTCTCGGCGAGGAACCTGCACCGCTGCACCACCAGTTCGGTCGGGCCCGTGCGCCGGATCGGGCCGACGAGCCACCGGAACAGCTTCGGTGTCGCCAGGGTGAGGGTTCGGGCCGCCGCGCGGGGCGCCCGTCGTCCGAGACGGCCCAGGACCCCGACCGCCCGGCGTCCGCCCATCCAGCCCGTGTACGAGCCGTGCACCGCGCTGACCAGCTCCGCACCGGAGAACCGGGCGTACTCGTGCTCGGTCTGGTCGACCAGCGCCGCATACCCTGTCGCGGCCGAGCGGTAGCCGATCTGGCGCGCGTGGACGCGCAGGAACTTACGGAGCAACAGGCCGTCGATCATGTGCGATCCCCCTTCGTCACACCCCTCAAATCGTGAGGTGTTCCTTCACCCGAGGCCATTCGGCGCGCAGGACGCTGTAGAAGATCGCGTCCCGCCGACGCCCGTCGGGCATGTAGTTGAAGCTCCTCAGGACGCCTTCCTCGGTCGCGCCGATGTTGCGCAGCCCGCGTCGCGCCTGCTCGTTGAGCACGTCCGTCTTGAACTCGACCCGTTCCGCACCCAGTTGCTCGAAGGCGTGCTCCAGCAGCAGGTACTTCACCCACCGGTTGACGCCCTGGCCGCGGAAGTCGCGGCCCAGCCAGGACCAGCCGATCTCCAGCCGGGCGTCCGCCTCGGCGAGGTTGCCGTAGGACATGCTCCCGGCGATCCGACCGCAGGACTTGTCGGTGACGACGAACACGATCCGGCGGCCGGCCGCCTGGTCGGCGAGGCAGGTGTCGAAGAACACCTTGAAGTCGGCCTCGTCCTCCACCCGGGAGACGAAGTACCGCCAGATGTCCGGGTCCATGGCGACCGCCCGGATCCCCTCGCGGTCGGCCTCCGTCACCGGGTGCAGGCGTACATGGTCGTTCTCCAGGACGGCTGCCGCCTTCTGGGCCCAGGTCATAGGTCAGGTTCCCTCGGTCGAGTAACGGGCCAGTGCTTCCACGACGTCGCGCAGGGTGCGCATCCGGTCGAGGTCGTCCTCGGTGAAATGTCCGAGGTCGACGCCGGTAGCCTCGCACAGCTCCGTCAGGAACAAGACCTTGTTCAAGGACGTCAGGGCGTAGGAACCGGCCATGTCGGCGTCCAGATCGAGCGCCGTCGGGGCGATGTCGTGGGTCAGTACGGCGGCCAGCTGCTCGCGGGCCGCGCCCTCCAACTTGGACTGCGTGGACTCAGACAGCATGGATTCCCTCCTCGGGGTCGTGGACGGCGTCGTGGTAGGCGTCGAGGATCCGTGCTCGCTTCGGCTTGTACTGCGAGGTGAGCAGGCCGTTGTCGATGGAGAACGGGGGGTCGGCGACGATGGCGCGGCCGATCCGTTCGTCGGCGGCGCGGGAGGCGTTGGTGCGGGCGAGGCGGGCGGCTATCGCCTTCTCGTCGGCGGGCTCGGTGGCCGGCGAGACCACGGCCACCAGCTCGGTCTGGCCCGGGCAGAACAGGACGCACTCGGCGATGGCCGGATCGGCCTTCATGTCCTCCTCGATCGGCCGGACGATCACCTTCCTGCCGTTGTCCAGGACGATCACGTCGTCGGCCCGGCCGCGGATGAAGAGGAATCCGTCCTCGTCGATGTAGCCGAGGTCGCCGGTGCGGACGGTGCCGTCCGGACCGAACACCCGCTCGGAGTCGCCCGGCCGGCAGTAGGCGTAGTGGTCGTTGACCGGGTGCTCGCTGCGGACCGTGACCACACCGTCCTCGCCGATCAGGACCTCCTTGCCCGGCAGCACCTTGCCGACGCTGCCGTCGCGGTGGGCCTTGGGGTGGTTCTTGGTGACGATGCAGGTCTCGTTGAGCCCGTAGCCCTCGTAGATGGGCAGCCCCGCCTCGGTGAAGAAGCGCAGCATGCTGGAGGCCGCGGGCGCCGATCCGGTCCACAGATAGCGGACGCGGTCGCCGAAGACCGTCCGTGCCGCCTGCCCCGCGGTCTGACCGTCGCCGCGGCGCATCCTGGCCTGGATCTGCCGCTTGGCGGTCTCGTAGAACGCGGGGACACCCATCACCACGGTCGGGCGCACCCGGCGCAGCGCGGCAAACGCGGCCTCGTAGGTGCTGACCGTGATGTCGTGGCCGTGCAGCAGCGCCGAGTAGACCCAGTACCGCTGCTGGAGGAGGGAGAGCGGCAGAAACACGAACAGGTCGTCGTCCGGGCCGTGTTCGAAGATCTCCTGCACCGCCCGCAGCGAGCTGTCGATGCTGCCCGCGGTGGCGCCGAGCCCCTTGGGCTCACCGGTGCTGCCGGAGGTGAACTTGATGGTGGTGACGTCCTTCGGGCCCCAGGTCACCGGCGGCAGCGGCGTCCCGTCCAGGTCCGCCCGCTCCGCGAGCTGGGCCACCTCGCCGATCGGGACCATACCGGGTCCCTGAAAGGGCCGGTCGGTGAACAGCAGACGGATGCCGTAGCTGTCCATCAGATCGGCGGTCGCTGCGAACTTGCCCGGCTCGAACCCGGCGGTCTCGGCCTTCAGCCGCAGCGCCGCCAGGTCCAGCATGACCCACTCCAGACTGTTGGCCGCGAGGATCCCGATCCGGTCACCGGGGCGGATGCCCTGCTCCCGCAGCCATCGGGCCACCCGGCCGGAGCGACGGTGGAGCTCGCGCAGGGAGAGGGTCTGGGTGCCCAGCAGGCTGGCGACGCGGATGTGCCCGTCCCCCGGTTCGGCGGAGAGGATCCGGCCCAGCGTGTCGTCCGTCACCGGTCCTCCTCCCCCGGCCGGGTGTCCGTGCCGGTCGCGTCGGCCGACTTGAAGAACACGGTCTCGGAGAGCCTGATCTCCGTGCCCGGAGCGATCAGTTCCACCGTGTCCGGCCAGGTGGCGGGCTCCGGCAGACCAAGCGCCGCGGCGAGCCGGCCGGCGAAGCGCGGCATCACGGGCGTGGCGACATGGGCGAGCAGCCGGGCCGCGGCCAGTTCCAGCGCGATGGCGGTACGGGCCTCGTTCTGCCAGCCGGCGCTCTGGGCGGTGAGCGACTCCAGGGCGGAGAAGCGGACTGTGTCGGCGACCAGACCGTCGAGTTCGGCCGCGGCCTGGTTCAGCGAGAAGCCGTCCGCGCGCAGGCTGCCGCCGACGGCGGCGAGTCGGGCGCCGAGCCGGGCGAGGAACGCCGAGTGCTCCGGCGTCCAGTTGCCGGCGTCGGGTGCCTTGCCGTCGTAGTGCTTGGCGATCCGCGCGCCGAGGTCGTGCAGCCAGTGCTGCCAGGTGCCGATCAGGGTCTCGTCGAGCGTCCGTGCGTAGTCCACGCGGCGGAAGTTGGTGCGCTCACCCTCGGGCCGGGTGCGGGACAGGAAGTAGCGCACGGCGTCGACGGAGTCGGGGGTCAGGATCTCCTTGCCCCAGACGGCGTGGCGCCGGCTCGTCGAGAACTTGCTGCCCTCCAGCAGATAGAACTCGTTGACGTGGTAGTCGATGTCCGGCTCCCAGTCGGGGTGGGCCAAGCGGTAGAGCACCGGGTAGAGCACGGAGTGGTAGAAGCTGTTGTCGTAGCCGAAGAAGTGGACGATCTTCCAGTCCTGGCCGGGCTCGGCGGCCTTCCAGTCGCGGCCCAGGCGCACGCCCAGGGACTGGATGCCGTGCAGGAAGCCGTAGGACATCTCGGGCCACACCCAGATGACCTGTCCGCCGACGTCCGTCTCCGTGGGCGCGACGCCCCATGAGGAGGGGTGGGTGAGGGGGATGTCCATGGCGGGCCGGGCGAAGAGCCGGTCGCTCAGCTCGCGCAGCCGGGCCGGGACGCGGCCGAGGCCGTGGTGAGCGACGACCTCCTCGCGGAACACGTGCAGCGGCAGCGAGTAGCGGGCCAGCGGGGCGCGCCGCGGTTCGCCGGCGGAAGCGGCGGAGCGGGGCTCGGCCAGGTCCACCACGGTGTTGGGCTCGCCGCACTCCTCGCAGATGTTGCCGCTGGTGCCCGAACCGCAGCCGGGGCAACCGCCCTTGACGTCGACCTCGTAGAGGTACTGACCGCTCTCCGCGTCGAAGAGCGCGTCCTTCTCGGTGACGGTGGCCCAGCCGGAGGCGACCACACGGGAGAAGAAGTCGCGCAGGCCGTCCCGGTAGCCGGGCTCCGCGTCGGTGACGGTGTACTGGTCGGGCCTGATGTCCATCAGGTCGAGGGTGCGGGCGATCTCGGCGCTGTAGTGCGCGGCCGTCTCGGCGGGCTCCCTGCCCTCCTGACGGGCGGCGCCCACCACATAGCTCTGGTAGTCGTCGCTGCCGGTGAGGTGCCAGGCCTCGGTGCCGTTCATACGCTGGAAGCGGACGAAGGCGTCGGCGCCGAGGTAGGGCCCGGACAGATGACCGAGGTGGAGGTCGCCGTTGGGGGTGGGCGGCGTGGAGAAGACGAACACCGGGCGGTCGCCGAAGGCGCGGCGCTCCTCGTTGCCGGCGGACCGCAGGGCGCGGCCCGGGTCACGCCAGTACTGGGTGACGAAGATCAGGTCGGTGTCGCCGGTGTTCTCCAGGACGTGGGTCTCGAAGGGTTCGAAGAGGGCCAGCGTGCCCGGCTCGGCGGGATGCCTGCGGCCGTCCACGACGAACTCGCCCCGGCCCGCGACGATGACGAAGAACTCGGTCTCGTCGTGCTGGTGACCGGTGGAGGCCTGCCCCGGGGCGACCCGCCCCCAGCCGGCCCCCACGCCGAGCCCCTCGATGCTGCTCATGCGGATGCCGAACGCGTCGTGGAGGGCACGCGCGTCGTAGCGACTGAAGATCATGTCGGTTCCTTTCGGGAGGACGTTCCGAGGGCTCGGCAAGGCCGCTCGGAGGACGCCCGGGAAGGCATTGGAGAACCGGGAAGGCCTCGCGAAGGCGCCGGTCAGGCGGCGTGCTTGGACAGCAGGCGGACGCTCTCCGCGGCGATGGCCGGGGCCAGGCGGTAACCGGAGCCGCCGGCGGCACCCGCGAAGATCAGGCGCCCGTCCTCGGTGAGCGTTTGCACGAGCGGACCGCCGCCCGGGTTGTAGGCGTCGCAGAAGACCCGTCCCGACCGGATCCGGTCGGCGAGCCGGGGCGCGTAGCCGGCCAGCACCTCCACGGCCTCCGCGCGGTTGACGGAGGTGAGACCGGGGTCGACGGCGTCGGGGTCCACGTCCCACTCCGTGCAGGTGTAGCTGAACAGCCAGTGGCCGCGCTGCCGGTACGGCAGCAGGAACGCGTCCTCTTCGTGGAAAACGATCGCGCCGTCGTCGTCGGACGGGGCGTCCTCGATGTGCAGCGCCACGATCTTCTTCACCCGTGCCCCGAGCGGCGCCACGAGGTCGCGCCAGGCGGGGTGGGTGAGCCACGGTCCCGGAGCCAGCACCACCTGGCGTGCGGTGAGCACGTCGCCGGTGCTGAATGTCAGCCGGACGCCGTCCGTGTCCGGCTCCAGGCCGGTCACCGCCACGCCTTCACGGAACTCCACGCGCGGGCGCAGTTCGGCGGCGAGGGCCTGGGTGAGGGCCGACACGTCCGCGTACTGGCAGCCGTCCCCGGCCCAGGCCGCCGCGCCCGCCGGCAGGCTGACGGCCGCCGACGGCACCTTGTCCACGCGCCGCAGGTTCGTCTCGGGCAGGTACACCTCGTCGAGCCGCAGCGCGGCCGACTCGGGCGCGACGACGGTCATCGCGAGCGGGTGGATCGGCAGCTCGGGCCGCTTGGCGAGGAGCTGGGCGTAGTAGCGCTGGCTCTCGGAGGCCATCGCCCGCACCGACGGGGAGGCGCCGCGGGGGAAGTGCAGGCCCGCGGAGCGGCGGGTCGCGCCGGAGCCCACCAGGTCGCGGTCCAGCACCGTCACCTCCGCACCGGGGTCGGCGGCCAGCACCTCGTGCGCGATCAGGCAGCCGATCACCCCGGCGCCGATCACGACGATCGGTGTGCTCTGCGTCGGGCTCATGTGTCCCTCCCGGCCCGGGCGCCCATCTTGGTCGACCACTCGATGAACGACGGCAGTTGGTCGTTGCTGGACACCTTGCCGAGCCGGTCCGCGATGCGCTGGCTGCGCCAGGCGTTCAGGCTCAGGTTGGGGTCGGCGAGGCCGCGCTGACCGCGTGCCGCGTTCTGCACGAAGATCCGGCGGTCGTCGGGCCCGTCCCAGTGGACGGCGTAGTCCTCGTCGATGCGCAGTTCGTCGCCGTCGCGCTCCAGCCGGTCGGCTATGGGGTCGAGGAAGTCCATCTGGGTCGACCGGAAGCCGGTCGCCCATATCACGACGTCCGCCTCGAACAGCTCCACGACCTCGCGGTCGTCGTTGTGGCGGGCGGTCACCTGCCAGCCGCCGTACAGGCCGGTGGACACGTCGGTCACCTCGCGGTTGGGGTACAGGCCCACCAGGTCGACGTTGCCCTCGACGAACCGGTGCAGATAGGCACGCTGGTAGATGTCGCGCAGGGTGCTCTCGGAGATGCCGTCGCTGGTGAGGATGTGCCGCTCGTTGAACGCCTGCCGGCTGCCGCGGTCGAGGCTGAAGAAGTACTCGGCGTGCGACGGCATGTAGTAGTCGTTGGTGAAGGGCGAGTCGTCGATCGGGAAGTAGTTGCCCCGGCGGGAGATCCACGAGACCCGGCGCGGCAGGTCCTTGCTGGGCTGGGAGATCATGTCGAGGAAGGCCTCGGCGCCGGACTGTCCGCCGCCGATCACCACGACCCGCTTGCCGCCCAGGTTCTTGGCCTGGTGGAGGTACTCGCTGATGTGGAACTGGGTGGGCCCGAGGGCGCCTTGGACCTGCGGCGGGACCCAGGGCACGCTGCCCACGCCGACGACCACGTTGTCCGCGGTGACGGTACGGCGGTCCGTGCGGACCGTGAACACCCCGTCGAAGGCGACCTCCCGGACGGCCTCGCCGAAGGCGATGTTCTTGTTGCAACGGCTCGCCCACGCGAGGTAGTTGCGGAACTCGACTCGCGGTACGGCGTCGAACTGGGCGTTGAGGAAGTGGTACAGGCGTCCGTTGTCGTGGAGGTAGGACAGGAACGAGAACGGGTTGCGGGGGTCGGCCAGCGTCACCAGGTCCTTGAACAAGGAGACCTGCAAGGTGTTTCCGGGCAGCTGCTGACCGTCGTGCCAGCTGAAGGACTCCTTGCGGTCCAGGAACAGATTGGGCACGTCCGTCCGGCCGTGGAGCAGGGACGCGAGACTCAGGTTGGCCGGGCCTACGCCGACTCCCAGGCAGCGGTAGTGCGTCGGGCCGGAGCGAGTGGGCTCATGAGCCATGTGGGATCTCTCCTTGGGGCGGGTCGCCGCGCTCGATGGTGTGAAGGGGTTCACGTGCGATGCCCGGCGGACCGCCGGACGCGTGCCGAGCGGCCGCCACCGCTCGGCGGGGGCCCGGCGACGCGATGCCGAGAGGTGCGTGCGGGCGGGCCACGGAGGTCATGGTTCGACTCCCGGGCCGGTGGGCGGGGTCTGGGTGTACGTCGTGGCCACGCCATGGGCCGCGAGGAAGCGCAGCCAGCGGGCGGCCTCGTCGGGGTCCTCGGCCGCGCGGTTCAGACCGGCCGGCAGGGCCCCGTCGAGGATGCGGGTCACGCCGTGGGCGAGCGGCAGTGAGACACAGCGGGCCATCGCGCTCTCGGTCTCGTCACCCGTGAGGTCCAGCAACTGGGATCCCTGCCACCGGGTGCCGCCGGCGGGGTTCTCGACGGTCAGGTCGACGGAGAGGACCACGCGGTCCCGGTCGGCCTCCGTGGTCGGGTAGCGGTCGGCCAGCTCCTTGGCCAGGGCGCGGATCCGGGTCTCGTCGTCGGTCAGGACGGTGTCGAAGACCTCGGTCCAGGCCGCGCGCCAGCCGGTGTTGCGCAGCGTGCCCCGGACGAAGGTGTCCAGGTGCCAGCCGTCGGGCACGCGGTACTGGGCGACGAACGGCAGGCTGTCCCGGTTCGGGTAGACCTCGAACGGTTCCCCGCCGAGGACCACGGTGCGGGTGGCCTGCCAGGGGTGGCGGACGGTGCTCCGCCGGCCGCCGTCGATGTGGTGCGCGGGCGAGCGGAGCGCGGCCAGGACGCCGTAGGGCGCCCAGCTGAACCGGTAGCGGAAGTCGTTGGGTTCGGCGGGGATGCCGCCGCAGTACGAGGTGAAGGTGACGGACGCCGCCCGGTCGCCGACCTCCTCGCGGGCCCGCTCGACCAGCTGATGGCTCATCAGGTGGTCGATGCCGGGGTCGAGCCCTGCCTCGGTCAGGACGACCAGGCCGGCCCCGGCCGCCACGGCCGCCTGCTCGTCGAGCGCCTCGGAGGTGTAGCTGGTGCAGGCGAAGTGGGCCCCCCGGTCGACGGCGAGCCGGAGCAGGGCCGGGTGCTCGGTCGCGGGCAGCATGGAGACGACCACGTCACCGGGGCGCACCTGGGCCTCCAGGGCGCCCGGTCGCAGGGCGCGGGCCTCGGCGCGGCCGGTGAGTCCGAGGGCCGCGAGCCGACGGTCGGCACGCTCGGCGGTACGGTCCCACAGCCGCAGCCGTTCGGCGCGTTCGCACAGCAGTCCCAGGCCGCTGCGGCCGGTGGACAGCCCGGTGCCGATCCAGTGGACGACACCGCTCGCGGGCACGATC
The DNA here is from genome assembly GCF_042889625.1 of Streptomyces sp. NPDC002573. Classification (NCBI taxonomy): domain Bacteria; kingdom Bacillati; phylum Actinomycetota; class Actinomycetes; order Kitasatosporales; family Streptomycetaceae; genus Streptomyces; species Streptomyces sp. NPDC002573. Next base: position 59,594 of record NZ_JBIARC010000007.1, read on the forward strand.
CGGTCACCGGACACGGACGTTCTCCTCTCCGTCGGCTCCGGCCGCTTCCCGGGCCACCGCCTCCCCGAACAGGCGCAGACAGCGGGACCAGGGCGAGGAGTCCGCGCCGAGGTTCGGCAGATGGGGCCACAGTTCGGCGGAGAAGGACCGGCTGGCCTCGGTGGGCAGCAGGGAGGGCAGGTTGTCGAGAGCGATCAGGTCCAGGGGACGGTCGCCCTCGCGCAGCCGCCGTACCGGATGCGTCCAGTCCGTGACCGCGTCGTAGATGGGCAGGACGTTGCAGTCGGAGCCCACGTCGCAGGTGACATCGACGACGACGGACAGGCGCCGCCCCGGCGCGTCGAGGTCCTCGGGGGTGAGGAACGGCCGCACCGGGCGGGTCACCAGCACGGTGTTGACCAGGATGTCGTGGTCGAGCAGGGCGTCCCGGTCCAGGGCGCGGGTCTCCGCCAGATCCCAGCGGACCGGTTCGATCCCGGCGGTCTCCAGCGCGTCGCACGCGCCCCGGCCGCTGCGGCCCAGGGCGCCGATGACCAGTGCCGTGCCGCCGCCGCGGCCTTCCCGTAACAGGGTGTCCAGTTCCGTACGCTCCAGGGAGCGCAACGGTGTCCGCAGCGTGCCGCGCCGGTGCAGGACCGCCAGTGCCGCGCCGAGGTAGCCGGCCCAGTAGCCGAAGGCCGCGAGACGCCGCCCGTCGTCGTCCGTGAGGTACTCCAGGTCGAGCAGCGCGCCACCGCCCGACGTGAACCGGCCGAGCAGCTCCCGGGCGCCCTGCTGCCCCTTGTAGGCGTGGCCGAAGTACACATGCCGGTGGTGCAGCGGGTCCGGCTGCGGGGGCAACTCCTTCAGCCCCAGGACGTGATGGTCCTCCGGCGCCCGGGTCCAGCTGCCGGCCGGTGCGGTGGCGCAGCCCGCGCGGACGTACTCGGCGAGCGGGAACACACGCTGCGGCGACTCCTCCACGGTGATCGGGACGCCCTGGCTCACCAGGCGCGCGGCGTCGCTGGGCACCAGCGGCGCTCGGCGTTCGGTGAGGCGGCTCTCGTGCCGCAGCCACAGGCGGGGCAGGTCCGACATCAGTGCTGCTCCTCGAAGGGGGTACGTCCCCCGGCCCGGTGGACGCGGGCCGCGTGGGCCGCTGTCCGGGGCGGGGTGGTCGAGCCGGTGTTCCTTGCGGGTGGACGGGATCCGGTGGCGGGCCCGGGGCGACGGGCCGTCATCCGGCGAGGGCGGCGCGCCGTACGTCCAGGGCGTCGGCGATGGCCAGGCGCAGCACGTCGGTGGCGCCCTCGTAGATGCGCAGCGAACGGATCTGCCGGTAGAGGCGTTCGGGCAGACCGCCCTTGACCACTCCGGCGGCGCCGAAGAGCTGCACGGCCGCGTCGACGACGTCCTGGGCCGCCTCCGTGGCATGGACCTTGGCGATGTGGGAGTGGCGGGCGTAGCCGCGGCTGCCGCGGTCGCAGTCCCAGGCCGCGCGCGCGACGAGCAGCTCCGCGGCGTTGATCCTGACCTCCATGTCGGCGAGCGAGCCCTTCACCAGCTGGAGGTCGAAGAGCGTGCCGCCGTAGGCGTCCCGGTTCCTGGTGTGGGCCAGCGCGGCGTCGGCGGCCCGGCGGGCGAAGCCGACGGCGGCGGCGCCGACGGTCATCCGGAACCGGTCGAGCAGGTCGGCGGCGATGACGAAGCCGCGGCCCGGGCGGCCGAGCACGGCCTCGGCGGGCACCTGGCAGTCCTCGAAGGACAGATGGCCGAAGGAGCGGGGCGCGACGGCCTCCAGCCGTTCGCTCACCCGCACGCCGCGGGTGTCGGCGGGCACTAGGAAGGCCGTGAGGCCGAGCGGCCCCGGGCCGTCCCCGGTGCGGGCGATGACGACGAACAGGTCGGCGATGGTGGCGTGCGCGATCCACGCCTTGCCGCCGTTGAGGACGTAGCCGCCGCCCTCGACGCGCCGGGCGCTGAGTCCCACCGCCGCGAGGTCCGAGCCGGCCTGCTTCTCGGAGACGGCGAAGGCGCCGATGATCGAGCCGTCGGCCATGCCGGGCAGATAGCGCTTGTGCTGGTCGGCGTCGCCGAACCGGATGATCGGCGTGGCGGACAGCGACTGGATGGAGTAGGCGAAGTCGGCGAGGTCCTCGGCGTAGGCGAGCGCCTCCCGGCCCAGGCACAGGGCGCGCAGATCCCCGGGCAGACGGTGCGGCGCGGCGTGGGGGTCGAGCGTGGCGAGCCAGCCGTCCTCGCCGAGCATGCCCACCAGGCGGCGCCCGGCCTCGTCCGGGTCCATCCGGCGCACGGCCTCCCAGAGCGGGCCGTGGCCGTCGCACCAGACGCCGATCTCCTCGGCGAAGCGGCGGTGTTCGTCGTCGTAGAAGGGGAGTGCGAGTGCCTCGGGGTCGAAGCTCGTGGTGATGTCCACTGGGGAACTCCGTGCGGGTGAGGACCAGGGCCGCGGGGCGGCCCGGCCGGTTCGGATGACCGGGTCGGGCGTCGGGCCGGCCGACGGATCCGCGCCGGGGCGGCGGGGACCGGCGGGCCGGTGACGTCCGTCAGGGAGCCAGTGCCGCCCGGGCGATGGCGTCGGCGTCCTCGAGGATCACCGAGCCGACCCCGGGGCGGATGCCCGCGGCCGTCGCCCAGTGCACGAACTCGGTGGGCACCCCGTAGGCGAACCGGCGCGGATGGGGCACGCCCTCGGCGTCCACCACCCGGTAGGGGCGGCGGGTGACGTCGAGTCCGCCGGTCTCGTAGGCACCCTCGGGATCCGGAATGCTGTGCGGCCGGCCCTGCCCGGTGCTGAGCAGATGCCGCAGCAGCGGGTTGCCGCTGCGGCGCAGGTCCACGTCGGGGATGCGCGCCTCGATGAGCGTGGTGGCACGCACCTCCGCGCCGGGTACGGCGTCGGAGCCGATGAGGAAGCCCTCCCCCAGCGGGTCCGGGCGGACCCGGGTGCGGGGGCCGACGACCTGGAGCACTCCGGCCTCGACGAGGGCGGTCATCTCCTCGATACGGGACAGGGGCGGGCCGATGGACAGATACGCGTTGAGCGGCGTGAACCAGCCCACCACTTCGTCCCGGTAGGAGCTGCCGGTGATCCCGGTGTGGTCGATGGCGAGCCGGACCTCGTTGCGCAGGTCGCGCAGGACGTCCAGGGCGGCCTTGACCGGATTGTCCACGTTGCCGCCCCGGGCCTGCCGGGCGTCCTCGCGCAGATAGTCCAGCAGCCAGCGGTTGAAGTCGGCGCGGTCGGCGAACGCGCGCTGCCCCCAGGGGCGTTCGACGCGTTCCCAGTCCCACTCGTCGGCGGCGGTCACGCCGTGACGACGCAGCACGGCGGTACGCCCGGAGACGTTGGCAGCCAGGTACTCGGCCAGGAACAGATCGGCGGTGGCCCGGCCGGTGCGCTGCGCCACGAGCGCATGATGGTAGACGGCGCGCACCTCCGCGTCGAGCAGCGGCCAGACGTGCTGCCGGAAGGTCGCGCCGGACAGGGCGCGGATCCGGCGGACCGCGTCGAGGGTGAGGAACAGCGGTTCGTGTCTGCCGGTCGGCCCCTTCTGGTTCTCCCCACGCGCCTGGTACGGCACTCCGCGACGGGATCCCGCGTACAGCACGGGCTCCTGACCGGAGGGGAGGTACCGCAGTCCGTCGGGGGTGGGTGCGAACTTGCCGCCCCGGCCCTCGGTGAGCAGGGCGAGGACGTCGAAGAACGCCAGTCCGAGACCGCGCAGCCCGACGACCTCTCCCGAGGCGATGTCGTCCAGGTCGAGGTCCGCGGGGTTGGCCGCGGGCAGATAGCGCAACCCGTGCCGGCCGGCGAACGCCGTGAGCCGACGCTCCTCGGCCGCGGGCTCGTTGGGGCCGTGCCCGAGGGACAGCACCACGACGTCCAGGCCGGTCAGCCGGGTGCCGTCGTCGAGGGTGACGCACTGGCCGGTCGCGTCCTCGTCCAGGGTGACGGCCGTGGCCGGGTGGACGACGATCCGGAGGGTGTCGGGGGCGGTGGCCACGAGGTGGGCGAAGACCCACTCCAGATAGCGGCCGTACTGTGCCCGGGAGGGGTAGTCGTCGGGCCCGAGCCGTTCCGCCCGCAGCCAGCCCTTCGGGGTGCCGGCCTCGGGCCGCTGGAGCCAGTCGTACAGGCTGGGGCCCGGCCGGATGGGCCCGGCGCACTGGACACTGTCGTCGGTGAACTGGCTGACCTGCGAGGTCACCGTGTTCATCAGCAGATGGGGGGACTGCCGGGTGCGCCACGTGCGTCCGGGCCCGGGCGGGCAGGGGTCGACCACGTGGACCGACAGCCGGCGCTCGCCGGTGTGGTTGGCACATAACCGCTCAAGGACCGCGAGGCCTCGCGGACCGGCGCCCACGACACAGATCGTCCTGGTCGGCTGCGGCAAGGTCACATCTCCTTCCTTCGGTCCGCCCGAGCGAAACGAGCGCCGGGGCACGGTACGGTGAGGGGCTTTTCTTACTTCGCTGCGGCGCGCCGTGCGGCTTCTTCGGCGAATTCACCGAAGGTCATCGTCGGCAGCTTTTCCATCTCCTCATCGGAGAATTCCACGCCGTGATTGTCGAGCTGCATCACGAGTTCCGCGATCGAGAGTGACTCCAATTCGAGGCCACCGTCGCCCAGCGGGGTGTCGTCGGTCACCGACTCCGTGTCGAAGTGCATGTCCCGAAGCGTGTCGATCATTACTTTCCGCAGGTCAGAGGACATACTGCAAACCTCCAGTCGAGGGTGTGGGGACACCACGGGAAACGCCTCGGCATTTCGCCGGGCATAAAGGGAGAGGAACTCCGGGAAGCTCCGCAGGAGCTTTGGAAACACATGGCGGGGAGATGGAGAATTTTTATCTCCCCCAGCCAGACCGACCGGTCGGCGTGCTGTTCCATCACATCATATTCCGGCGGGAACATGAAGGGGAGTGGAGCATTTTTTCGGACAGGTTGCGACCGTCCGAAAAGGTCGGCCGAGCGCTAGAAATCGATTTCCACGTCGGTGAGCGGATAGGCGACGCAGCAGTGCGCGAAGCCGAACTCGCGATCGGACGCGCGCAGTCGGGCCTCCTCGGCGTGGAACACCTCGCCGGAGCACACCCGTACGCGACACAGGGCGCACTCCCCCGAGCGGCACGAGGCCTCCGGGCGCAGGCCGTTGTCCTCCAGGGCGTCGAGCAGCGGCCGGCCGCGCGGCACGCTGATGCTCCCCCGGCCCCGGACGGTGACGGTGACCTCCTCCTCCGGGCTGAGTCCCGCCGGCCAGCGGGGGTCGGCCGGCGGCGGCAGGGCGACACTGTTGGCCTCCAGGCGGATCCGGCGGCGCGGATGCCCGAGCACCTCCAACTGCCGTACGAGGTAGGCGTACTTGCCGGGCGGCCCGCACAGATACGTCATCCGGCCGGCCAGCGGGCCGACCAGCCGGGAGATCAGCTCGGCGTCCAGTGGCCCGACCTCACCCGTCCAGTCGGGCCCGGGGTCGGAGATCACGTGATGCACCGTGATGTCCGGGTGATCCCGTACGACGGCGTCCAGTTCGTCGCGGAAGATGATGTCGTCCGCGTGCCGGGAGCCGTAGACCAGTGTCATCCGGCGGGACAGGCCGTGGTCGACGATGTCCCGGATCATGCTCATGGCCGGTGCGACCCCGGAGCCGCCGGCGAGGAAGACGACGTCGTCCCCGTGGAACAGCGGGTCGTGGTAGAAGGTGCCGATCGGCCCGCCGCTGGTGAACCGGTCGCCCGGCCGCACGGTGTCGATCAGATGGTTGCTGACCCGTCCGCCCCGCAGCCGGCGCACGGTCAGATCGTAGTGGTCGAGCACCGAGGGGCTGGAGGAGATGGACAGCGCACGGCTGGTCAGGACGTCGCCGACCCGTACGTCAAGACTGATGTACTGGCCGGCGAGAAACGGCGGCAGCGGCTGGCCGTCGGCGCGCCGCATCCGGAAGGTCTTCGTCGTCACGGTCTCCTCGACGACCTCCGCCACCGTCAGGTCCAGGACCTTCGGGTGGTACGGCGTGATCTCCTCCCGGGCGTCGGCCGGATGGTCCGCGCCGGCCGCGCCGCGCCGCTCGATCTCCGCGACGACCTCGTCCGCCCCCTCGAACAGGTGGGCCAACGGATTGGTGGACGTTGACATGTCTGACTCCGCTCGATGGTGCGTCACAGAACGGCCAGCAGCCGCCGGGACAGCCGGGCCGCCGTCACGATGGTCGAGTTGTAGCCGCCGGCCGTGACCCAGTTGCTGACCAGGACCAGGCCCGGGACATTGGGCTTGAGGTCGTCCTCGTGGAACAGCCAGCTGTCCATCGCGTCCTGGTCGAAGCCGTAGATGGCGCCGCCGGGCTGGCTGAGATAGCGCTTGAAGGTCACCGGGGTGGCGATCTCGGCCTCCTCGATCACGTCCCGCACCCCGGGCGCGATGGCCTTCAGCAGGTCCAGCAGGGAGGCCGCGTACGCGGACTTCGCCTGCTGGTAGTCCCGCACCGGGACCGCCTCCCACGGGTCCGCGTACTGGATGGTGACCAGGTTGACCTGTGAGGCGCCGGGCGGCGCGAAACCGGTCGGCCGGACGTCGTAGCAGCTCGCGAGCAGGAAGGGGGCCGGCTCCAGCGACCGCATGCCCCGGGCCACGGTCCGCTCGTCCAGATCGGCCGTGAGGAAGTTGGTCGCCGTGGAGAAGCCGAGTTCCGCCGCGGGCGCGTCCAGGCCCAGATACAGCGCGGTGGCCGACGGCCCCATCCGCCGGGAGCCCAGGTCCCGCAGGACGCCGACCGGGACGTCCGCCGGGTCGAGCAGCCGGGTGTAGGTGGTGCTGGACGGCGCGTTGGAGACCACCAGCCGGCACGAGACGGTCTCCGCGTCGTCCAGGCGGACGCCTACGGCCCGGCCGCCTCGGGTGACGATCTTGTCGACGCTCGTGTTGAACCGGACCTCGCCGCCCGCCTCCAGGAAGGACTCCAGCATCGCGGAGGACAGGGCCTGGCTGCCGCCGACGATCTGGTACGGCTTGGTCTCGATGAACAGCGCGAGCAGTCGCGCCATGTCCATGAACGACATTCGGGACGGCAGCTGGCCGTTGTAGCTCCAGTACGACGACAGCACGAACTTCAGGCGCTCGTCCGTGAAGAACTCGTCCAGCACCTCGCGGAAGGTCCGCAGACCGTAGCGCCGTACGTCGGAGAGGCCGGACAACCACTCCGTCTGCTCCTTCAGCCGGTGCAGATTGGCGCGGGCCGTCAGCTGCCACAGGCCGACCTCCCGCACGATCCCCAGGAAGCGGGTGAGCGCGGCGCGGTTGCCGGGGTAGTGGTTGTCGAGCACCTCCACCGCGCCCTGCCAGTCGGCGGGCAGTGTCACATCGAGCACGCCGGGCACGACCGTCCGGTACAGCTCGTCGTCCTGGATGAGCCGCAGCCTGCGCGTCACATCCATCTCGTCCAGAACCTCCCGCAGCGGGCCCGGGCCGCCCATGCCGCCCAGCTGGTGCAGTGACACCTCGAACTCGAAGCGGCCCCGGACGAACGAGGTGGCCGCGCCGCCCGGCACGTTGTGGCGCTCCACCAGCAACGTCCGCCGGCCGCCGCGCTGCAGCGTGGCCGCGGCGGCGAGCCCGGCGTTGCCCGCGCCGATGACGATCACGTCGTAGTCGACGCTCATTGCGATGTCTCCCTCCGGTGACCGCATGGTCTTCGCTCCGGTGACCGGGGAGGCGGACCCGCCGCCTCCCCGGTCAGGGCGCGGTGTCTGTCAGCACCCGCCGACGATGGACTTGGCCTTGTCGCGCACGATGCGCTTGAGCACCTTGCCGGTGATGCCGACCGGGATCGTGTCCTCGTCCACGACGACGGCGCTCGCCATCTCGGGCAGCCCGTACTTGGCCAGCGCGGCGTTCACCCAGGCGGTCGGGTCCTCGGGCGCCTTCGCCCCCTCGACCAGGTTGAGGAACACATGGGTCTCGGCCACCCCCTCGTCCTCCCAGCCGAACTGCACGCCCTCGTCGGCCATGCCGACCACCGTGCAGTCGAGGATCTCGGGGTACTCCCCGAGCAGCATCTCCTCGGTGTAGGCGCTGTACACGACGCCCGCCTCGGTGCGGATCGCGTCGCTGGTGCGGTCCAGGTGGTAGAAGTTGTTCGCGCCGTCGCGGTAGACGAGGTCACCGGTGAGGAAGTAGCCGCCGAGCCACTGCTTGTGCCAGCGGACGTTGTCGTTCCAGAAGCCCGGGGTCAGCGACCGGGACCGCACACCGAGCCGTCCGACCTGTCCGGGCGGCAGCACCGTGCCGTCCTCGGAGAGCGCGGCGGCCTGCGCGAAGCGCATCGGGCGTCCGATGCAGCGGCCGATGTTCTGCCCGCCGGCGCGGTGGGCGAAGTCGAAGAGCACATAACCCATCTCGGTGGAGCCGAACATGTCGATGAAGATCGCGCCCGGCGCCGTGTGCGGCTTCAGGTCGCGGCCCGTCACGGTGTGCGAGCCCTTCTCCAGCAGACGCTTGATGTGCACCAGGTGCGCGGCGTCCCCGGAGACGTAGTACGCCTCGACGCTCGTCAGGTCACGGCCCGCGAGGTCCTCGGCCGCCATCTCCGCGAAGGTGTGCGTGAAGCCGAAGACGATGGTGGGGCGGTGCTTCTCGACGGCGTCCAGAACGGCGGTGCCGCTGGGGTCGGTCTGGTGCACCAGCGGAGCGCCGAGCGTCAGGCCGAGCAGGGTGTTGGACATGGCGGACACATGGTGGCCGGGCAGCGCGAGCAGCCGCTTGCGGGTGCTGCAGTCCTGGCCGTCCTCCAGCCTGCTGAGCGCGCCGTGGAACAGCGTCTCGTGGGTGTGGAAGGCGGACTTGGGGATGCCGGTGGTGCCCGAGGAGTGGGAGATCAGGATCGGGTCCGTCGGGGTGTGGCGGAACGGGTAGTTCTCCGGCCGCTGCGCCCGGTGCTCGGGGGTGATCTCGGACTGCAGCGCCACGAAGCCCGGCGCGAGCTCGTCGTCCAGGTGCTGCAGCAGCTCCTTGTGCCAGGGCTCCCGCGTCATCACGCCGACCACCTGCTGGCGGCGGATGTACTCACGGCGCACCTCGAGCGGCATGTTCGCGTTCACCAGGGACGCGATCGCACCGAGGCTGGTGAGCGCCATCAGGTTGAGGGCGAAGTCGGTGATGGAGGTGGACACGATCGCGACCGCGTCCTTCGCCCGCACGCCCGCCTGGTGGTAGAAGCCGGCGTAGGTGGCCACGATCTCCTGCAGCTCACCGAGGGTCAGCACCTCCGGGTGGTCACCGGAGGGCGAGCGCCATGAGCCGTCCGTCCACAGTACCTGCTCGTCGAGGGACCGGCCGTACCCGGGGAGCCGGTGCAGCACGTTGCCCGCACCCAGAGCCCTGTCCGCGAGAATCTTCTGGCGGAGTTCCTCACTGATCATCATCTGGCTGTCTCCTAGTCTTCCCGGTCGTGCGACGAGGGGGTGGGATCGGTGGGACGGGTGTACGGGTGCGGGTTGTCGGTGGCGGCCTGGGACCGGTCGCCAACGGTCGACGGGTCGCCGGCGGTCGTGGTGGTGGCCCGGTGCACGGCGCGGTCGGTGAGGGGAACGGCCGCCCCCAGGTAGTCCTCAGGGGCGAGCAACCGCTCCAGCGGGATGGACGGACCGTCCGCGTGTCCGGCCTCCTTCAGCGCCAGCCGGAGCGCCTCGGCCAGCGGGACACCGGTCTCCGTGGAGCGCACCGCACGGGTGACGGTTTCCTTGGCCGGCCGCCGCCCGAGGTCCGGGGAGAGCGCGACGGACAGCCGCTCGGCGACCAGTCCGGTGCCGGTCAGCATCAGGTTGGCGCGGACCTGCTCCGCCGACACGACCAGGCCCTCGGCGAGTTCGGCCGCCGTGTGGGCCGCGCCGCCCGCCAGCCGCAGGCACTCGCGCAGCGGCTGCCACTCCGCGTGCCACGCGCCCGCGGGACGCTCGTCCTCGGTGACCACCGCCTGCTGCAGGACCAGCGCGTACACCGGCAGTTGCCGCGCCGCCGCCGCGACCAGCGTGCTCAGTACCGGATTGCGTTTCTGCGGCATCGCGGAGGACTGACCGCGGCCCGCCGCGGCGGGCTCCGCCACCTCGGCGATCTCCGTGCGGGACAGCACCAGGACGTCCGCGGCGAACTTGCCGAGCGCTCCGCCCACGAAGGCCAGTACACCGGCCAGATCGGCGATCGGGGTACGGGCGGCGTGCCAGGGCAGCGCGCTCTCCGCCAGCCCCAGTTCGTCCGCGACCAGTTCCACGAGCCGCAGTTCGGGATGGACCCCCGGCACACCGGCGGCTCGCAGATGGTCGTGGTACGCCGACAGCGTGCCGGCCGCGCCGCCGAGCGACACGGGCAGACGCGTGTCGAGCAGCGCGCCGACCCGGTCGTGGGCGTCGGCGATCAGGGTGAGCCAGGTGGCGGCCCTGAGCCCGAACGTGGTCGGCACCGCGTGCTGGGTGAGCGTGCGCGCGGCGGCCGGTGTGGTGCGGTGCTCGCGGCTCAGGGCGGCGAGGGCCGCGCGGATCCGGCCGAGGTCGTCACGGAGCAGGGTGAGCGTCCGGGTGGCGACCAGCATCGCCGCCGAGTCCAGGACGTCCTGGCTGGTGGATCCGGCGTGGACGTGCCCGGCGGCCTCCGGGGAGACCTCCGCGACGAGTTCGGTGAGTCTCTTGACGAAGTACACGACCGGGTTGGCGGCCTCCCGCCCCCGGCGGGCGAGCTCCACCAGACCGAGCCGTCCGCTCGACCCGGCCGTGCGGATGGCCTCCGCCGTGCCCTGCGGCACCGCGCCGACGCTCGCCTGGGCGGTCGCGAGCGCGGCCTCGAACTCGACCATCGCCGCCAGCCAGGCCTCGTCCGAGGTGACCGCTTCGACCGGCGTGCCGGCCCAGACGGGCGACAGCAGTCCGGAGTCGGCTCCGGGCGCCGGGGTCTCTTCGTCGGCGGACATGTCACCTCCTGCTGTTCTTGTCGTTGCGTGCGGGATCGGTGAAGTGCCCTTCCGGGCCTGTGGTGTTCGGTTCGTACGGGGCGGTCGGCGCATGCTCGGCACACGGGACGCCCGCTCCCGGTGCCGTGTCCGGCCACGGGACGCCCGCCTCCGTTGCCGTGTCCGGCGGCGGCTCCGTCTCCGGCAGCCGCCAGGTGTTCAGGCGGACGTCCGGGGCGGTGCGGCCCCGGGTCACCACGGCCGTCATCACCCGGGCCGAAGGGGCGCCACAACCGGCTGACGTCAGCTCGAACTGATCGGTGCGGCCGCACCACGGCGCGGTGCCGGCGTCGCGGATCCCGGCGAGCGCACAGCGGCGCGCCCCGGGCGGCCGGTACAGCCGCACGTCCCGTCCTCCGCGTGCGAGTCCGCGTCCGGTCGCCTTGACCGCCGCCTCCAGCAGCGTCCAGGCCGAGAAGAAGGCCTCGGGTTCGCCCAGGTCCGCCAGTAAGGGCGTGTGCGGGTAGACCGTGCGCAACACCTTGGCAGGCGACGGCACGAGGCGCATCACCTCGACGTCGACGCCGATCGGCGCGCCCCGGCGCACAGCGACCAGCAGCACCTCCGCCGACCTCGACCAGCTGACGTGCCAGTGCGGGTGGTCCGGCAGTGCGGGCCGGCCGCCCGGCGCGGCCGCGATCCGCACCGCTGCGGGGTGCTCGCCGAGCCTCCGGGCGAGCACCCGGCGCACGGTGGAACGGGCCCGGACATAGGTGACCGCGGCGGCGGGGCTGCGGAACCGCTCCGCCCGCCGTACCTCCTCCGCCGACAGCTCACCGCGGCGGACCTCGTCGTCCCAGGCGTGCTCGGCCGCGCGCAGATCGACGAGCCACCCTTCGACACAGGGCTCCGTCGGCCGGGGTCCGGTCGCCGTGCCGTCGTGCACGGGGTGTCCGGGCGCCGTGTCGTCGTATGTGCGTCGTCCGATCGCCGTGTCGTCGTACGTGGGCCGTCCGGTCGTCATGTGCCCGCCGCCCCGCTCGTCTCCCCGGCCGTGAAGACCTGGGGTAGCGCCGACGACCGGGAGCCCAGCAGATGCAGGTCGCCGACGGCCGGGCGCATGGCCACCACCGCGACGGTGCGCTCGCGGCGGATGTCGCCGTTGTCCGGCACGAAGATCGGCGGCGTCGACAGCAGGGCGAGATGGTCCCGCGGCGACGCCGAGTCCGGCAGGGCGCTCAACCGGACGGTGCACGCGTCCAGTCGGCGCAGCGAGGAGTTCTTGGCGAAGACGTTCAGCTCGTCGAAGGGGATGAACTCGGGGTGGAGGAAGTGGTTCGTGTGGACGCTCTGCGCGGCCCGGACCACATGCATCCGCCCGTCCAGGAACTCCGCGCAGGCGGCGCCGGAGGAGTCGCACAGCGTCAGGGACCGGGAGCTCGCCAGCCGCAGCCGTGAGAGCACCTCCAGTGCCTCGTCCACCGACCCGGCGCTGTCCAGGACGTGACGGACGGCGAGGTAGGGCGGCAGGCCCGGCCGCCACTGCCCACCCAGCACGAGGTTGATGCCGACGGCCAGGCCGTCACTGTTCATCCCGAGATAGCCGAGCAGCCCGCCGAAGCTCAGCATCAACACGTCCCGCCGGGCCCCGGCCCTGCTGATGGACAGGACACTGGTCTGGTCGTCGAGGTTGCCGTTGAGGTCGACCGTCTGCGCCAGCACGGTGTGCGGGCCGGTACCGTCCACCCGGGCGTAGGTGGTGCAGTCGCCGTGCGGCCGCCGGCGGGTGCTGCGGTAACCGGCGATCTCCCGGCGCAGTTGGAGCAGCAGGGCCTCCTGACGGCTGATGCCCGCGCCGGCGGCCAAGCCCCGGATCTCCTCGGCCAGTTCGGGTGCGGCGGCCTCGATCTCCTTCTCGAACTCGGTGAAGGTCGGGCCCAGCGAGGACAGGGAGACAGGGGTGTCCAGAAGGTGGTTCAGCCGGGCGAGGCCGTCGTCAAGGAAGGCGCGCAGCGCCGTGGCGCGGGCGGCGCCGTGCTGCCGCCCGACTTCGAAGGGGTCACCGGTCAGCCGGAGGAAGGGGGCCGGACCGGACGCGGTCGTGGTCACCGTGCCACCTCCAGGGCAGCGCGGCGTACGGCCGGTGTACGGCGTGACGGCCCGGCGGCCGCGGCGGTCCTGGTCCGGACCCAAACCATGATCGGACACCTCTTTTCGACGTCAGGCGAGCTTGCGGAGCAGGACGCTGTGCCGGGCGCCCGGAACACTGGAGGCCAGCAGATACAGCCCGTCGGGCTCCTGCCCGCCTGAGGCGAGGAGGTCGACGAGGTTGATCAGGGGGTCGGCGGCGAAGCAGTGGCCGAGGCGCTCGATGTTGCCGGTGCGCATCTGCGCGGCCGTGAAGCCCGCCTGACGTTCCTTCATCGTCACCAGCGGCCGGACCAGGTTGGCGGGGAGCAACGCGGTGATCTTCTCCGGCGGGATTCCGGTGGCGCGTTCCAGCTCCGCGTTGACGGCGACGGCGAGCCGGGAGTCGATCTGGTCGCGCAGCCCGAGCACCGCGGCGTCCTGGGCCGAGGCCGACGCGAGGACCGCGAAGCCGTCCGGTCCCTCCTCGGCGCTCACCAGGCAGCTCGCCGCGCCATCGCTGAACAGCGCGAACTTCTCCAGCCGTACGGCCTCGTCGCGGATCCGGTCCGCGGTCACCACCAGGACCCGGCGCTGGCTTCCGGCGCGGACGAGCGACACGGCGACGTGCAGGGCCGCGAGCAGGTTGTTGCACCGGTTGAGCGTCATACCGAAGGCGAACGACACCGACGGGAGCGCCAGTCCACCGAGCACCGCGCCGAGGAAGCCGGCGTGGTCGTCGACGGAGCCGGGGAAGGAGCTGGTGCAGACGATCACTCCGTCGACCGACCCGCGTGCCGCGCCGGACGCCTCCAGGGTGGCGTTGCCGCTGTCGACGGCCAGCTCGACCGTGCGGCGCTCGGTGCGGAAGTAGCTCCCCCAGCCCCAGGTACGGGGGGCGACGGGGATGCCGTAGTGCGCCGCGCGGGATGCGAGGTCCGTGAGGGCGGTGTGGGGTTCCTCGATCTCGCCCAGGACATACCGGGGCGCCACGAGGAAAGCCGGTGAACTGCTCATCCGTCCTGTATTCCGTTCGCTTGGCAGTCGAATGCGGGACCGTCGGCCGCTCTCGGCACGCGTCCCCTGGGGCAGCGGTCCGTCACGAAGGCAGTCGTACGACCGCTCGTGCCTCGCTGAGCACCTTGGTGCCGCCGCTGGTCACCACGAGGTCGATACGGACCCGCGCGTCGTCGAGCCTGGCCGCGATCCGGCCCTGGACCTCGACCGTCGCGCCGTGTTCGTCGTCCGGCACCACGACCGGCTTGCTGAAGCGGGTGCGGTACTCGAGGATCGCGCCCGGATCCCCCGCCCACTCGGTGACCGTGCGGGCGGCCAAGGCCATGGTGAGCATGCCGTGGGCGATGACGCCGGGCAGTCCGGCCTCCCGCGCCACCCTCGGGTTCCAGTGGACCGGGTTGAAGTCCTCGGAGGCGCCCGCGTACCGCACGAGGTCGGTGCGGGTGACCGTGACCGTCCTGGCGGGGAGTTCGGTCCCCACCTCCACGTCCTCAGCGCTGATCGTCACGCCGGTCGTCATCGCGCTCACCGCCCTCCACAGCACTCAGGGATACGAAGGTCATGTGTGTGGTGACGACATGTGAGCCGTCGGCGTCCGCGAGGTCGGCCCGCAGACCGAGGACGTCCCGGCCGCGCAGCGTCTGGGCCCCCGTGATCTCCAGGGTGGTGACGAGACGGTCGCCCGCCCGGACCGGCCGGGTGTAGTCGAACCGCTGGTTGCCGTGGATGAGGTAGGTGGGGTCGAAGCCGATGTCCTCGTAGCGGAACACCTCCTCCATCGCCTTGGCGACCACGACGAACGGGAAGGTGGGCGGCGCGAGGACGTCCGGGTGCCCGAGGCTCTGTGCCGTCGCCGGGTCCGTGTACACGGGAGCGGGGTCGCCCACCGCCTCGGCGAAGCGCCGGATCACTTGCGGTTCCACGGGGTAGGGCTGTGCGGGCGGGTACGTCGTCCCGACGCACTTCGGGTTGAGCGCCATGTCGCTCCATCGGTGGAAGGTCGGACAGGGGGTCGAGCGGTCCGCGGCGGTCGACCGACGGCCCGGGTCGTCGCGGGGTGCGGTGGCCGGCGGGCGTGTCCTCGGCCGGTGGGCGTGGTCAGTCGTCCCAATGGTCGATGACCTTGCGGCGGACGTCGGCCGGGTACGCCTGGGCGAAGGAGCTGTGGTGCAGTCGGCCCTCGCCCCAGGCGGGGAGCAGACCGTCGTGGAGGACGCTCGGGCCGCGCATCGCCTTGCGCTCCTCCTCCGAGTAGCAGGCCATGAACGGCAGGACCACGCCGTCCCAGGCCGCGCGCCGGTCCGTCGGGTGCAGCCGGGTCGCGAGCGCCCACAGCAGGTCGGCCTCGTTCGCGGGGTCGATGTCGTCGTCGAGCACGAAGGTGACGGGCATCATCGCGCTGGGTCCGCCGCTGTTGTGCATGACCTCGCCGATGCGCCGTACGAACTCCGTGGAGTCGACGCCCGGGAGGGTGGTGCGCCAGTCCTCTGGCACGGTGACCACGGTCCAGTGCATGGCCGCGAGGAACGGCATCCACACGGTGGTGACCGGCAGGCCCGCGCGGCGCAGGGCGTGCAGCACGTTGGCGGCCCGTCCGGTGCCGGTCACGGTGTGGTACTCGTCCGCCGGCCGGCCCTCGGCGACGACCGGCCAGATCGGCCGGTCGCGGTAGGTGATCGCCTCCACCGAGTACACCGGCTGCAGCGAGGTCTGGGTCGAGGCGTATCCGGCGTACTCGCCGAACGGACCCTCCAGACTGTCCCGTCCCACCGAGAGATGACCCTCGATCACCACCTCGGCGTGCGCGGGGACCTCCAGGTCGACGGTCTCGCAGCGGACGACGTCGATCGGCTCGCCGTGCAGCGCGCCGATGTAGCCGGCCTCGTCCACGCCCCTGGGCAGCGGGATGCCGCCCACGAACGGGATGGCCGGAGCGCCGCCCTGCACCAGGGCGTACGGCATCGGTTCGCCCCGCTCCGCCCAGGCCTGCCAGACCAGGCCGAGGTGCTGAGGCGGTACCACCAGACCGGTCATGCGCTTGCCGTCGAGCTTCATGATCCGCGAGATGGACCAGTTGGTCCACGCCCCGTCGGGCGTCTTCGCGATGATGACGCCCCAGGTGTTCAGATAGTCCCCGCCGTCCCCCTCGTGGATGCGAGGCACGACGAAGTGGTCCAGTGTCGCCTCGTCCCCGAGCAACACGTTCTGCTTGCACGGAGCGTCCTCGCGGGGCACGGTGCGCGGCGGTACGGGCGCGGCGTCGCGGGTGCGCACCAGATGCTCCACCAGCGCGACCGCGTCGGTCTCGGGCGGCAGACCCACCGAGAGCGCGAGCCGGGCCAGCGGCAGGTCCGGCCGGGAGCTCACCCCGGCGGGCGCGCCGAACAGCCGCATCCCGATCCGGTCCTCCGTGATGTTCGTGAACAGGGGTGCGGGGGCGCGCAGTTCGTAGGATCGCCGGGTGTGAGCCGCCGCTTCGAGGTCCGCGCTCACCGGCCGGCTGATGGTCTTCAGATCGCCGAGGGCGGCGAGTGCGTCGGTGTACGCACGCAGGTCGACGATGTGGCTCATGAGGTCGGCCCTCCGGGGGAGTTCGCGATGACGGGCTGACGGTCGGGACCGGCCACGGGGAAGCCGGCGTCCGGGAGCCCCTGCCACCGGCGGGCGCGGTGTGAGGCTATGCCGAACTGGTCGAGGACCCGGGCGACGATGTGATCGACCATGTCGTCGACGGTGGACGGGTGGTTGTAGAAGGTCAGCATCGGCGGCAGGACCACCGCGCCCCTCCGGGACAGCGTCAGCAGATGGTCGAGGTGGTTGTCGCCCAGCGGGGTCTCGCGGGGGACGAGGACGAGCTTGCGCCGTTCCTTGAGCGTCACGTCGGCGGCCCGGGCGACGAGGCCGTCGGCGTACCCGGTCCTGATGGCGGCCAGGGTCTTCATGCTGCACGGCATGACGATCATGCCGTCCACGGGGAACGAGCCCGACGCGATCGCGGCGCCCTGGTCGTCGGGGACGTACGACACATCGGCGAGCGCGGCCACCTGACGTGCCGTGAGGTCGCTCTCGGCCTTCAGGGTCACGCGCGCCCATCGGCTCATCACCAGGTGCGTCTCCACTCCCTCGTGGAGCCGCAGCTCCTCGAGCAGCCGGACGCCCAGGATCACTCCGGTTGCACCGGTGATGGCCACGACCAGTCGCATCGACTGCACCTCGCTCCTTCGCTGTGGCTGTCGGACCTGTCCGTCGTCCGGGCTCCGCGGCGCCGGGCGGGGTGCGTCCCGCCGCGGGGGCCGGCGGCTACTTCAGACAGGCGCGGAAGCGGCAGGCCGCCGCCCCGTCGCGCATGCACGCGACGACCTCGTCGTCGGCCTTGACCTTCAGGCCCTCGAACCAGCCGGCGCGCAGATCCAGACAGGGGCACTGGTAGCCCTCGAGCGACCGGCTGGCCGCCAGCATCTTCAGCGCGAAGTGCTCGCTGACGACGGAGTCCCAGGTGCCGTCGTCGTCGAAGTCGGCGGAGTCGAGTCGCACCATCGAGGAGAACATCAGCCGGGCCAGCGATTCGAGGGTCTCGGCCACCTCCTGCGGCGTGGGCTCCGCGGGCACGGGATGGCGGCGGCTGTAGAGGGTGGCGACCCGCCGGGCGACGAACCTCATCACCTCGGCGTTGAGTTCGTTGGCGACGTCCTGACCGAACCGGCCCTTCACCGCCTGGTACCAGCGGGCGTCATGCAGCCACCAGGACTGCCGCAGCAGGGCGATCTCGGTGGACAGCGGGAACTCCAGACCGGTGTCCGTCATGCCGTGCCCTCCTCCCGGTGCGCGGCGGGAGCGCCCACGAGCAGGGCCTCCGCCCGGTCCGACTCGCCGTCGCGCGTGGCCAGTTCGACCAGCACCACCAAGACGTCCGACGTGCTGCCGTCCTCGATGAGCAGCTCCGCGAGTTCGAGGCCCTCGGCGAGCGGGTCGCCGGCCGGGCTGATGCAGATGACCGGCCCCCCGAGCCCCCAGCGCGCCGAGACGACACCGAGGACGGCGCTGGGCACCGACTGGTAGAAGAGCAGCGGCGACGCCTTCGTACCGGCGTCCACCGATCCGGTGACGGCGGCCTCGGTGGCCATGTCGCCGAGGCGCGAGACCATGACCATCCCGGTACGGCCGGCCCGTTCGGACGGCGCGGGCGGCTCGCCCCAGTGACCGCTCAGACAGCGGTCCGCGACATGGGCGA
This sequence comes from Streptomyces sp. NPDC002573, assembly GCF_042889625.1. Classification (NCBI taxonomy): domain Bacteria; kingdom Bacillati; phylum Actinomycetota; class Actinomycetes; order Kitasatosporales; family Streptomycetaceae; genus Streptomyces; species Streptomyces sp. NPDC002573. Next base: position 77,905 of record NZ_JBIARC010000007.1, read on the forward strand.
TGATCGGGCCGAACGGCGAGGCGGTGAACCCCGGGAGGTTCGGCGGCTGGTCGTGGTCCCCCTCGGTGGGCCACACGACGTGGTGCAGGGTGATGGGCTTGGCTGCCGTGGTCGTCATGCCGCGCTCACCACCAGCGCGGTGTTGGCGCCGCCGAAGGCGGAGTTGAGGCTGATGACATGCTGTGTCTCACGTTCCCTCGGGGAGTCGAGCACAAGGTCGAGCCGGCAGTCGGGATCGGGCCCGAGATAACCGGAGTTGATCGGCAGGCGCCCGGATCGCATGGCGAGGACGCTGATGACGAACTCGACCATGCCCGCCGCCTGGAGGGCGTGCCCGTGCATCGACTTGGTCGAGCTGACGGGGATCCGCTCCGCGTGCTCGCCGAAGGCGCGGTGCAGCCCCGCGGTCTCGGCGGAGTCGTTGTACGGCGTACCGGTGCCGTGCGCGTTGACGTAGTCCAGGTCCGACGGCTCCAACCCGGCCCTGGCGAGGGCGAGTTCGATCGAGCGGGCCATGCCGAGGCCCTGGGGGTGCGGCTGGCAGACATGGTGTGCGTCGCCGGCCATGCCCCAGCCGTCCAGGTAGGCCAGCGGGCTCATCTCCGCGCGGCTGTCCGCCGCCTCCAGGACGACCGCGCCGGCGCCGTCGCCCAGCAGCAGTCCCTTGCGGCCGGAGCTGAAGGGCCTCAGCCGGCCGTCGGCGGCCAGCGCCTTGCCGGCGTTGAAGGTGGTGAAGGACTCGGCGTCCACCAGATGACCGGCGACCACGACCACCCGGTCCCGGCGGCCCGAGGAGATCAGGGCGCCCGCCTCCGCGATGGCGGCGCTGGCGGCGACACAGGCGTTGATGTAGGTGCGACCGGCGGCGCCGAAGCCGCACTCACGTGCCAGCCACTGCGCGGTCTCGCTGATGGGCCTGGACTCCTGTTCCTCCCGGGGCAGGCGGGACACGGCGGGATCCGCGTGCCGGGCCGCGACCAGGAGTGTGTCGGTCCGCTCCGGCCCACCGAGGCCGGCCTGCTTGCAGGCCTCCTCGGTCAGCGTCTTCAGCTCCGTGTCGAGGTCCAGCTCGGCCGCGCCCTGGGCGGCGACGCCGACCCGGTACCTGCTCGTGTCGAACCGGGTCACGGGGACGAAGGCGGGGACTCCGGAGTAGATCCCGTCGCGCAGCACGTCGACACCATGTCCGTAACCCGTGGTGACCGCCATCCCCGTGACGGCGACCCTCCTGCCGGATTGGCCGAATCCAGTTTGCGCGTTCACCTGTAGCCTCCCAGCGTCGGTGCGATTCGCCCGTGAGTCATGTCGAACGGCCTCAAGAAATTGCCTCGTCTGTTTTCGGCCGGGCGTGCCGAATTCTTTGTTGGCTCTTTGGGGGAACAAAGTCTTCCGGTCACCGGAACTTTGCCGCGGTCTCCGTAATGGATCCCGGACGCATCGAGGCCCGGGAACACATCAGTGCCCCATTCCCATGCCGCCGTCCACGGGGATTACCGCGCCCGTGACATAGGCGGCCTCGGGCGAGGCCAGGAACTGGACCGCGGCGGCCACCTCGTCCGGGTCCGCCATGCGGCCGAGCGGGACCTGACCCACGATCTTCTTGCGCTGTTCGTCGTTGAGCGCGGCACTCATGTCGGTGTCGGTGAGCCCGGGCGCCACCACGTTCACCGTGACGCCGCGCGGGGCGAGTTCGCGGGCCAGCGAGCGCGCCATGCCGATCAGACCCGCCTTCGAGGCCGCGTAGTTGACCTGCCCGGCGACTCCGCTGAGGGCAGCGGTCGAGGAGACGATGACGACCCGTCCCCCCTTGACCCGCACCAACCGCCGCACGGCGCGCTTGAGCACCCGGTAGGTGCCGGTCAGATTGGTGTCGATGACCGAGGTGAAGTCCTCCTCGGTCATCCGCATCAGCAGGCCGTCCCGCGTGATGCCCGCGTTCGCCACCAGGACCTCGACCGGGCCGTGGGCCGCCTCGACCTTCTCGAACGCCTCGTCCACGGCGGCCGGGTCCAGCACGTCGCAGGGCACCGCGAACAGCCCCTCGGGGGCCTGGCCCGAGCGGCTGGTCACCGCCACCCGGTCACCGCCGGCGCTGAGCCGCCGTGCCACGGCCAGGCCGATTCCGCGATTCCCGCCGGTAACCAGGACAGAACGGCTCATGAGTAAATCTCCAGCCTGATGGTCGTGATGGTCGCGAAAAAGTCCAGAACGCTGCCCGGTACCCCCGCACGGTGAATCCCGTGACTCGGCGCACGAGGTATGTGGGGTCCGTGTGGCTCGGCGGGACGGGCACCGAAATCTCATCGCAACGCCCCTGAATTTTCCACAGCCACCCGTGTGCTTCGGACGTGCCTCGCGGCCGCTCGGCTCCACGGGACACACCGGAGGCACATTGCTCCGGCATTGACGCGGCACGGGGAGGGTTGCTACAGAGCGCTACGGCCTTGCCGGCTCCTCCAGGGCGTGTTGCGCCCTGGAAAAGCACTCGGCCGCCCAGTCCGTGCCGGGCGGCCGAGTTCCGTGTCACCGCGGGAGCCGGGCACTCGCCCTCGGTCTCCTCGTGGTCGGTGGTGCTGTCAGTCCCGGTGCTGCCTGTTCCTCTCCTCGTCCTCACACCCTGTGGCACCGCCGCTCGCGCCGGGACCGGCGGCCGGTCGTCGTACTCGGCTCACTCACCGCCGCGAGACGGTGACGCGCGGGCCGGACAGCGGCCGTTCAGGCGGAGGCGAGGAACCTGGTGACCTCCGGCAGGTGCGCGTACGCCCGCAGGGCGAGCCGCACCCGCTCGGACGCCGCCGCCCGCACACCCCCGAGCAGGGTCGCCGCCCTGCTCGCGGACTCCGCGCCACCGGTGGCATCGCCCAGTGCGACCTGAGTCTCGGCGGCACGCAGCAAGTACATGGCGTGCACACACGGGGGGAGTTCCAGTTTCGGATGGTGCTCGGACAGGACCGGCTCGAAGTGCTTGATGGCACGGTCGGGCTGGTCGAGGTCGAGCAGGGACACCGCGTCCATGCAGCTGAGCCAGTCCTCGGACCGCAACGGCAGGATCCGGATGCCGCCTGACGAGGCAACCGTGGTCAGCGCATGGCGCCCCACGGTCAGCGCCCTCCGGCGACTCAGATCGTCCCCGCGCTGTGCGTGGACACGGGCGGACTGCGTGTGCAGGAGCGCCAGCAGGGTCGGGTCCTTCACATGCATCTGGTTGCGGCGCAGCAACTTCTTGACCGCCTCCAGCAGTTCGGCGGCCTCCTCATGCAGTTGCAGATCCAGGTACTGGCCGACGTGCAGGGTGACGATCGCCGCAGCCGTCTCCGGATCCTTGGCGGCGGTCGCGCACCGCAGCGCGGCGACGTAGTACCGCTGCGCACCGACATGCTGGCCCTGCAGCCGGGCGATGAATCCGCACACCGCCAGTCCCTCGGCCGCGAGGACCAGCAGGTCCCGGCCCTTGTGCAGGGCCTCCGGTGCGGCCAGGAAGTGGTCGGCCAGATGTCGCAGTTCGAGTTCGCTGGCGGCCACCAGCCAGCCGGCGGAGAAGTTGGCCGCGAACCGGTGGAGGGTGCGCAGCCGGGTGCAGGCCTCCAACACGGATTCCCTCTCGCCCACCAGGCCGGGCCCCCGCCCCCGAGCTGCGGCCAGGAGGGTGGAGTCGGCGGGAGTCGTGGCCATCTCCTCGGCCATGGCGTCCAGCCAGTTCTCCATGAGTGACCTGGCGGCCCAGCCAGTCGCCAGGAGGTACTCCTGCTGGATCTCCTCGCGCCCGGCGATCGCATCAAGTATCGCTTCGGGGACGGCCGATGTCGTCCAGGGTAATTCCAGCTGTCGTGCGTCCCCGTTGGCCAGGTGCAGCCAGTCCGGCCAGTCCATTCTCAACACCTCCTCGTGGGGGACCGCGTGGATGTGCGCTATGGCGAGCTGAGCGGTGCGCTCCGGTACGGCACGGCCGGACTCCCAGCGGGAGACCTTCTCGCGCCGTGCGGCCATCTGGCCGAATCCGAGCTCCGCGTGCGTCCGGGCGATGAGGCGCGCGTACTCGCCGTGGGTGAAACCGGCTTTGGAGCGCAGAACCGCCAGAGGATGGCGGTGGCGGTTCGCCGAAGCTACAGTTCTTGTTTGGCTGTACATTGCGTGGTACCTCTCGGTTGAAACGTTCTTCGTTCTGCCGACACCTGCGTGGATCGGGCGGTCCTATCGAAGGTCGTCGGCTGTGGTACGGAGCACGGGACTCATCTTCACGCAGGGCAGGTCGGTGTCGTACGCGGCGCGCGTGCGGCCATCACAAGGAACCGCTCCCACGCCGAGACCGAACCGAAGCCTTTCGGAACCGTCACGATGCAGCCGCGATCACAGCGAGTACTCCCGTCCGGCATCGACCCGAGCCGGAGCTGGGCCGGTCGAGGCGCTGAGCCGCGGCGGCACCGGGTGGTCCCCGGCAGCCGGGGGCCGTGGCACGCTCCCCCGTCCGTCCCCTCGGCACATGCACGCCCCCTCCTCAACTGGCCGAAAAGGCCAGGATAGTTCGTCATTACCGATCAGTAGAGGAACCATGCGAACAGACTAGGATCGGGCATGCCCTCCATGACAGAGGAATCGTGCCTTCCTGATCAACCCCCCCTCCATGTGAACATGGAGACCCCGGAAGGGCCTTCACGAAGTGTGCACGTCCGGCATCTGTACCGCCTCACCTACCGGCTGGTAGGGTCCGCTTACGGCTGGTTCCGTGCGGGCCGTCGAATACAAGCCCTTGACACGGCCCAGCAGATGCCGCAGCCGACACCGATGTCGACGCCGACAAGGAGCAACAGCCTTGCGCGAGTTCAGCGTTCCGGCCTTATACGACGTTCCCCCGGACGGTAATCTGACCCAGGTCGTCGTCCGCAACGCGGCCGAGTTCCCCGACCGGGCCGTGCTCGCCCACAAGGTGTCCGGACAGTGGCGGGACGTCACCGCGGCAGCCTTCCTCACCGAGGTGCGCGCCGTCGCCAAGGGGCTCATCGCCTCCGGTGTCCAGCCCGGGGACCGGGTGGCACTCATGTCCCGCACCCGCTACGAGTGGACGTTGCTGGACTACGCCATCTGGGCCGCCGGCGGGGTCTCCGTGCCCGTCTACGAGACCTCCTCCGCCGAGCAGGTGGAGTGGGTCATCGGTGACTCCGGCGCGGTGGCCTGCGTGGTGGAGACCGAGGCGCACCAGGGGATCGTGGAGCAGGTGCGCGAACGGGTCCCCCTGATGAAGAGCGTGTGGCAGATCGATGCGGGCGGGGTCGAGGAACTCGTCTCGCTCGGCACCGATGTGACGGAGGCTCAGGTGGACGAGCGGATCGCGTCGGCCGGCGCGGACTCGCTCGCCACCATCGTCTACACCTCCGGAACCACCGGTCGGCCCAAAGGGTGCATGCTGACCCACCGCAACTTCCTCGCGGAGTGCGGGAACACCATCGCCCGGATGAAGCCGATCTTCGCGGAGGACTCCTCCGTACTGCTCTTCCTGCCGCTCGCACACGTCCTCGGCCGGGTCGTCGAGATCGGGGCCATGATGGCGCCGGTGAAACTCGGGCACGTCAGCGACATCAAGGACATCACCGCGGAACTCGCCTCCTTCCGGCCCACCTTCCTGCTGGGCGTGCCGCGCGTCTTCGAGAAGGTGTACAACTCGGCCCGGGCGCAGGCCAGTTCGACCGGCAAGGGAAAGATCTTCGACCAGGCCGTGGACACGGCCATCGAGTACAGCAGGGCGCTGGAGACCTCCTCCGGGCCGGGCTTCCCGCTGCGGCTGCGCCACAAGCTCTTCGACCGGCTGGTCTACGGCAAACTGCGCGCGGTCCTCGGCGGACGCGCCCGGCACGCCATCTCCGGCGGCGCTCCGCTCGGTGAACGCCTCGGCCACTTCTACCGCGGACTCGGCTTCACCGTGCTCGAAGGCTACGGCCTGGCGGAATCCTGCGCGGCCACCACGCTCAACCCCTGGGACCGGCAGAAGATCGGCACGGTGGGCCTGCCGCTGCCGTGCAGCACGGTGCGCATCGGTGAGGACGGCGAGGTGCTGCTGCAGGGCGAGCATCTCTTCGGCGGGTACTGGAACAACGAGGAGGCGACCGCCGCGTCCCTCGTCGACGGCTGGTTCCACACCGGCGATCTGGGTTCCCTGGACGACGAGGGCTATCTCCGCATCACCGGCCGGAAGAAGGAGATCATCGTCACCGCGGGCGGCAAGAACGTCGCTCCGGCCGTGATCGAGGACCGCATCCGGGCCCATGCGCTGATCGCCGAGTGCATGGTGGTCGGCGACGGCAAGCCCTTCGTCGCCGCCCTGGTGACCATCGACGAGGAGTTCCTGCCGCGCTGGGCCGAGCAGAACGGCAAGCCCGAGGGAACGTCCCTGGCGGAACTCCGCGACGACCCCGAGCTCCTCGCCCAGATCCAGAGCGCGGTGGACGACGGCAACGCCGCAGTGTCGAAGGCCGAGTCCGTGCGCAAGTTCCGCATCCTGGACCACCAGTTCACCATGGACTCCGGTCATCTGACCCCGTCCCTGAAGCTGAAGCGCAATGTGGTGCTCCGGGACTTCGCCGACGAGATCGAGGCCCTCTACACCTCCCGGTGAGGCGACATCCGCCGCAGGCGATCGCCACGAAGAGAAGCCCCCGGGGAACGCCCCGGGGGCTTCTTCGTGCGGTCCGGAGTCCGAGCTGCGGCCTGTCCTCACTCTGAGAGATGAACCGGTGCGCCGGCGAGACACGTGACCATCCGTCACATACCCACGGTGGGAACCCGACCCCCACTTTGGGCGCACACCAGAAAGGAACATCCATGAGGTGTCGTTCTGCCGTCTTACTGCTCTCCGCCGCGCTGGCCGCATCGCTCCTGTCCGTCCCGGCCGAGGCGACACCGCCGTCCGACGCCCATGCCTCGGCCACGAGCCGCCCGGTCTCGGTGGGCCCGCAGTACGACACGACACACGTGTATGTCACACCGGGCTCGCTCCAGACGTTCGTCACGAGTTGGGAGAGCACCTTCGGCGGTACGAACACCGCAGCGGTGCTCACCGATGTCACCCCCACACCCAGCCGTACCCTCTCGGAACTGGTGCTCTCCCCCGTCGGCACGCTGTCGGTCTTCGACTTCCGGACGCCGATTCCCCATCCCTTCGGGGTGGAGCGCAACGGCTGGCTGACGACGGATCTCGACACCGCCGTGAAGTCGGCGCTGTCGGCGGGTGCCGATGTCGAGGTGGCCCCGTTCGACGATCCCATCGGCAGGGACGCGGTCATCGAGTTCCCCGGCGGGATCCACACCCAGCTGTACTGGCACACCACCCCGCCGCACTACGCGGCCCTGGCGACCGTGCCGGAGAACCGGCTCTACGTCTCGCCCTACGCGGCGTCCGCCTTTCTGCGGTCCTATCTCCGCTTCACGCGGGGCCACATCACGTCGGACCAGCGCAGGGCCGACGGCGCCGCGATCGGTCTGCCCGGGACGACGTACCGTCGCACCGCGATCGACTCGGGATTCGGCAAGACCGTGGTGACCGTCACGGACGGCCATCTGCCGTACCCCTTCGGCCGTGAGCAGACCGGCTACGCCGTCAGCGACCTCGCCGCGACGCTGGCCAAGGCCCGGGCGGCCGGCGCCACCGTGCTGTGGGGGCCGATCACGGCGCAAGGACGCCACAGCGCCCTCGTGCGGTTCCCGGGCGGCTACATCGCCGAGATCCACGACACCGCACCTCACTGACACGGCAACATGGCTATGGCCGGGGCCCGAGGCCGTCCTCGTCGGGTGCGGCGTCGGACTCCGTCTCCGGAGGGGCCGGAGGCTCTTGGGCCAGCGTCATCTCGACCCCGCCGACGGCGCCCGACGTCCAGTTGAAGAGGAAGGCGACCAGAGTCGCCAGCGCGGTGACGAGGCCCACCTCCGCCGTGACGACGACGATGGTGAGGCCGACGGTGGTCTCCCAGCCCAGCGACACCACCGGTTCCTGGCCCAGCACGGTCAGCATGATCGCGACCACCCCCACCATGACGATCACGCACAGACCCAGGCCCGCGGACACCAGGAAGCTCGTCTTCATCACCGACCAGGGCTCAGCTGCGGATATCCGCAGCCGTACCCTGCGCCATCGCGGTCCACGGCCGGTGACCGGCGGCCACCGTCGACTGCGTTCGCCGGATCTCCCGGGTGCCTCCCCTGCCTCGGCCGCCTCGCCGTCGGTGCCACCGGTGGCCGGGGAGGCTTGCCGATCCTGTGGGCCCTGTCGCTCCGGTCTCCCCGGCGGGCCGTCCGTCGCCAGGCGGTCGGATGCCGGGCGGGGCGGATGCTGCGGCGCCGTGGTGACCGGTGTCGGCCGCTGTGCCGCGGGCGGGGCGTGCGGCGGTGCGGCGTCTTCTCCGGGTTGCCCACGCCGGGCGTTCTCCGCGGCGGGGGGACGGTCACCGGTCCTGCCCCCGGCCGCCCGTGTGCTGTCGCGGCGGCGATTCCGTTCACGCTGTCGGCCGCGGTCCGCGTCGGGGGCGCCGCTCCCGGCGGTTTTCCGTCGTCCGGAATTCGTCGGGCGCTTGCCCTGGCTCATGCGTCCTCCTCGTGCTTCACGCAGCGGCCCCTCGCGGCGCCGTCGGGCACGCCCGTACGGGGCGGGCGACGGTATGGGGCGGGCGACGGTATGGGGCGGAGCCTCAGCGGGCCGTCCGGACACCGCCCCTCGTGACGGAGGCGAGGTGGTGGCCCGTGACACGGCCGATCTCGTGCCAGAAGGGCCTGGCCGTCAGATACACGCCCAGGGCCGACAGCACTCCGAGGGAGACATCGACACTGATCCGGCCCTGCTTGGCCCAGTAGACGTCCTGCAGGTCCAGCAGCAGCGCGAACTCGTCGCAGATCAGGGCCGTTCCGCAGCCATAGGCAGCCGCCACGGCGGGATGTCCGACGGCCCGCTCGTCCCCGCGTACCGCGACCAGTCCCAGACCGGCGAGCGTGACGATGCCGATGTTGTAGTGGTGCAGATGCTCTCCACCGGCGGAGATGTTTCCCCAGGGCAGCCATCCGCCCCGGATGCCATGCGTGATGACCCGCACGGAGGCGAAGGTGACTCCGAAGGACACCCAGGTGATCAGCAGCGAACGCTGTACGGGGGTGAGATGACGGTCCGCAGTGTCTCGCCACCGCCGTACGAGAGGGGGCCCGGCCGGTCTGCGCCGGCGGATACTGGTGGTGCGCATGGTCGACGGCCTCCCATGCCGAGCGGGCACCATGCACGACGACGCGGCGCCCGGTGCCGTCCCCCACTGAGGTGCGGTTCAGACGCTATGTGCACACCCGGGGTTCCGCATCTCAGGGCGCCGCGCGCGGGATGCGGTTCACGGCACGATGGCGTCGACGTATCCGCCGTCGACACGCAGCGCACCGCCGGTGGTGGCGGAGGCCTGGTCGGAGCTGAGGTAGACGACCATATGGGCGATCTCCTCCGGCTCGATCAGCCGCTGGAGCAGTGACTGCGGCCGGTGCTCACGCATGAAGACACGCTGGGCCTCGTCCCAGGGCAGGTCGCGGTCGACGAGTTCGTAGACGAAGTCCTCGACGCCTCCGGTGTGGGTGGCGCCCGCGAGGACGCAGTTCACCGTGACGCCGGTGCCCGCGGCCTGCTTGGCGAATCCCCGGCCCACCGCGAGCAGCGCCGTCTTCGTCATGCCGTAGTGGATCATCTCGGCGGGGATGGCGACGGACGAGTCACTGGCGATGTACTGGACACGCCCCCAGCCGCGTTCACACATGGCCGGCAGGCACAGACGGGTCAGCCGCACCGCGGCCAGGACGTTCACCTCGAAGTAGCGCCGCCATTCGTCGTCGGTGATCTCCAGGGCGTCCTTGGCGCCGAAGATGCCGAGGTTGTTGATGAGGATGTCGACGTGCGGCAGTGCCTCGACGGCCTGGCGCGCGCCCTCCTCGGTGGTGACGTCCGCGGCGACGGGCACCACATCGGCTCCCGGCACCTCGCGGGTCAGCTGCGCGACGCTGTCGGCCACGCGGTCGGCGGTACGGCCGTTGACCCCGACCCGGGCTCCGGCGCGGGCCAGCCCGGCGGCGATCGCGGCGCCGATGCCCTGTGTGGAGGCGGTCACCAGTGCGGTACGGCCCTTCAGATCGATCTGCATTCTCGTCCCAGCCCTTTCGTGTGCGTGCACTGGACTGGGTACCCGTGGCGCCGCGCCGGCACGGGAGTTCCGGGATCACGACCCCCGGATGGCCGCCTTACCCACCGGGGGGGTCCCGGCCCTGCCCCGGTGGGCGCCGGGGGCTGCGACATCAGACCGCGGTGCGGCCACCGTCGAGGGGAAGCACCGCGCCGTGCACGAAGCCGCCGGCTTCGCTCGCCGGGAACTCGCCAGGAAGACGATGCTCGCGGCGATCTCTTCGGCGGACGCCGGACGTCCGGCCGGGGCCTCGGCGGCAAGGCCGTCCAGGCCCTCACCCGGCGCCGCGGTCCCCTCAGTGCGTGTGGGACGCTCCGCCATGGCCGGTGCCGGCGCGGCGACCAGGGAGAACTTCGCCCTGACGTTCAGCGCGTGGACGGAGTCGAGCTCCTGGAGGAACGAGGACGGCGTCACCGCAACCGGCGCGGCCACGCTGCCTGATCTGCGCTCACTCTTCCCCGGCTACTGAGCGGGGTGTGCGCCGCGTGTGGGCGCGGCGCCTCTCAGGCCCCGGGCGTCGGGAACAGGACGCAACTGCTGGTGGCGTGGGCCAGCAAACGGTCCGAGCTGTCGAGCAGCTGGGCCTGGGCGAGGGCGGTGCGCCGGCCGCTGCTGAGCACGGTGCCCACGGCCCGTACCTCGCCCGTGTCCACGGTGACCGGACGCAGGAACTTCACCGTCAGATCCAGCGAGGTGTACGCCATGCCGAACGGCAGAGTGGAGTGAACGGCACATCCGGCCGCAGAGTCGAGGATGGTCGCGAAGACGCCGCCGTGCACACTGCCGATCGGGTTGTAGTGCTCCTCACCCGGGACCAGTGTGAAGACCACACGCCCCTGCTCCGCCTCGGAGAGCACCAGGCCCAGCGTCGCGATGATGGGTGGGGTCGGCACGCTCCCGGCCAGGAGTTCATGCAGGAACTCCAGCCCGGACATACGTCCGGCAGCCTCCGCGGTGACCGCGGGGTCGTCCCATTCGTACGTACGTGATCTCCCCATGCCCCGGGGCCCTCCTCGTCCGGCTTCGCCAGGCGAAGCTAACTGCCCCACCGGCTGACTGTCAATGACAAAAGTCAGCAGTCCCGCCCTGGTGGGAGGGGCCGGGCCGAGAGGAACGGCCACCGCTGCCCCGGCCGTCCCACCCGTCGGTGCGGATCAGTCGCCGGGCGGCCGGTCGGCCAGGCAAACTCGGCCGCGCTCCCTCAGCACAGCACGGCGAGCGCTCCGGGCAGCACCCGGGCCGTGACGGGGAGGACGGCATCGACCTCCCCGTCGGTGCCGTAGGGAACGCTCCGGTCGGCCTCGATGCGGACCTCACTGCCCCGCACGATCCGCACTTCCGGCCGGTGGACATGGGCCCCCGACTTCAGCTCGTTCATCAAGGTGAAGAACAGCCGGCGCGGCGCCTCGCGGATCATCACCACGTCGAGCAGCCCGTCGTCGACACGGGCGTCGGGGGCGATGATGCGGCCGGAGCCGTAGTACGCGGAGTTGGCGGCCACGACGGTGTAGCCGCGGTGCGGCAGTTCCTCGCCGTCGACGGTGACCCGGTAGGCGGCCGGGCGCCAGGTGGCGACGGCCCGCAGTCCGCCCGCGTAGTAGGAGGCGGCCCCCTTCAGGAGGGTGGAGCGGTTGGCGTGCCGGTTGGCGAGCGCGTCGACGCCCGCGTAGACGCTGCCGAGGGCGACGCTGCGCCCGTGGGCGGACTCCACTTCGATGGTGTCGACGGAGCGGGGGGCGTGGTCCAGCAGCACCCGGGCCAGTGCCTCCGGCTCGGTGGGCAGGCCGAGCGCGCGGGCGAAGTCGTTGCCGCGCCCGGCCGGGACCAGACCGAAGAGCGTGTCGGTGCCGCTCAGGGCCCCGCCGATGCCGCCGACGATGCCGTCACCGCCGACGGCCAGGACGACCCGTTGCCGCGCCCCGGCCTCCCGGGCGAGCTCCTGGGCGTGGGCCAGGCTGCGGCTGTACTCGGTCTCCAGTTCGGCGCCTGCCTCCCGCAGCAGCCGGGCCACCCGGAGCAGCCCCGCGACCCCGGCGGATCCGCCGGCGGTGGGGTTGACGATGGCGGTGAACTGTCGCATCGGTGTGCCTCCGAGGGCGCCTGACGGGTCGTGGACGAAACGATCGGGTTGGGGTGCTGGGCGATCAGTCGGTGGGCAGCAGGACGCCGGGGTTGAGCAGACCGGTGGGGTCCAGTCGGCGCTTGACCGCCTGGAGGGCGCCGATGCCGAGCGGGCCGGCCTCCCGGACGTACCACTGTCGGTGATCGGTGCCCACACCGTGGTGGTGGCTGATCGTGCCGCCCGCCGCCAGAATCGCCTCGCCCGCGGCGTGCTTGGCGGGCGCCCAGTGTGCCACGGGATCGTCGCCCTGCGCGGAGACCACCGTGAAGTACAGGGAGGCGCCGTTCTCGTAGACATGGGAGATGTGGCACATCACCAGGGGCGGGGTGCCCGCGTCGGTGAGCGCGATGGTCAGCGCGTTGCGGACCGAGGCGTACAGAGCGGGCAGCCGGGACCAGAAGGCGGCGGTCTCCAGAGTCTCGGCGAAGGCTCCGGCGTCCAGCAGCGCGTCCCGCAGATAGGGCGCCGAGTAGCGGCCGTGGGCCCAGCGCTCTCCGGGCTCCTCACCCAGGTAGGTGCCACCGCAGTCACGCAGCACGGCCGCGGCCTGTTGCCGGCGATAGGTGGTGTCCTCCTCGGTGCCCTCGTAGCCGGCGATCGCCAGGCAGCCGGCGGACTGCGGCAGTCCGGAGGCGCCGATGGCGTCGGGCTGGGCCAGACCGATCAGCGTCTCCGTCTCGTCCGACAGGCGCAGCACGGTCGGCCGCGGCCCGTCCTGGGCCAGGCGCCGCAGGGCGGCGGCGCCCTCCTCGAAGGAGTCGAAACGCCATCCCTCGTAGACGCGGGTCTGCGGGACGGGGCGGATCCGCACGGTCACGGACGTGATGACGCCGAACGCCCCCTCGGAGCCGAGGACGAGCTGACGCAGGTCGGGTCCGGCGGCCGAACGCGGAGCGCGGCCCACCGCCAAGGTGCCCTCGGGGGTGGCGAGGGTGAGGCCGAGGACCATCTCGTCGAAGCGGCCGTACCCGGCGGACGCCTGTCCGCTGGAGCGTGCGGCGGCGAATCCGCCGATGGTGGCCCACTCGTAGGACTGGGGGAAGTGGCCGAGGGTGAAGCCGTGGTCGTGCAGCAGCGCTTCGGCGTGCGGGGCCCGCAGGCCGGGTTGCAGGGTGGCGGTGCGGGAGATCGGGTCGAGGTCGAGCAGGCCGTTCATACGGCGCAGGTCCAGGGCCACGAAGGGGCGTCGCCGCTCGGGGGCGAGGCCGCCCACGACGGAGGTGCCGCCGCCGAACGGGACGAGGGCCAGGTCGTGGTCGGCGCAGACGCGCAGCACGGCGAGGACCTCGTCGTGGCCGCCGGGGAGCACCACGGCCGCGGGCACGTCGCTCATGTCGCCCTCGCGGATGCGGAGCAGATCCGGGGTGGACTTGCCGCGCGTGTGCCGGACACGGGACTCGGCGTCGGTGCGCAGATGCTCCTCGTCGCCGACCACGGCGAGCAGGGCCCGGAGCGCGGAGGGATCCAGCGGCGACTCGGGGACGGCGATCTCGTCCAGGGTGACCGGCTCGGCGCTGCGCGGCTTCACCCCGAGCATGTCGCGCAGCAGCCCGATCACCGTGTCGGGCAGCGGCGTAGCCCGGGCCGGGTCGCCCCAGCCGCTCCACAGCATGTCCATGGTGCTTGTCCTTACCGGTCGTCACGAACAGAGCGGTCTCCTGCACGGCCGCAGGGCGCGTTACACTGTTACACATGACGCCTATTCGTCACAACGCTTCGGACAGCGATCCGGTGCTCGACGCGGTCCGCGACTGTGTCCTGGCCGTCGGAGTCCGGCGCACCACCCTGACCGACGTGGCCCGCCGTGCGGGTGTCTCCCGGATGACGCTGTACCGCCGCTGGCCCGATGTGCGGTCACTGGTCGGCGATCTGATGACGCGGGAGTGGATCGAGGCGGCCACCGGCGCGATGCCCGAGCGGAGCCAGGTGACGGACGCACGCACCCTGATCGTGGAAGGGCTTGTGAACGGCGTGGACGCCTTCCGCCGCCATGTGCTCTTCCGCAAGATCATCGACGTGGATCCCGAACTCCTGCTCCCCTATGTGCTCGACCGGCGCGGAGCGAGCCAGGACGCCCTCCTCGAACTGCTCGCCGCCGCCGTCGAGGAGGGCCACGCGGACGGGTCGGTACGCCCCGGTCACCCCCGGCGGCTGGCCAGATCCCTGCTCCTGGTCGCCCAGTCCTTCACTCTGTCGCTGCGCACCATGACCGAGGAGGACGACGCCGAGTTGGGCACCGAGGCCTTCTACGGAGAACTGCGGACCATCCTCGAGAGGACCCTCACACCATGAGCTCCAGCAGCAGCCCGGCCTCCTCGGGGCAGCCCGCTCCGGGCACGTCCCTGACCGCCGCCCGTCGTCTGCGCGAACTGGACGAGAGCATCGACGGGCCGCCCGTGGACGTCCTGGTCGTCGGTCTCGGCGCGACGGGCGCGGGCGCCGCTCTGGACGCCGCCGCCCGGGGTCTGACGGTCGCCGCCATCGACGCCCATGACCTGGCCTTCGGCACCTCCCGCTGGAGCTCCAAGCTCATTCACGGGGGACTGCGCTATCTCGCCTCCGCCCAGTTCGACGTCGCCCATGAGAGCGCACGTGAACGCGGCATCCTGATGGAGCGCACCGCCCCTCATCTGGTGCGCGCGCAGCCGTTCGTACTGCCGCTCACCCCGCTGGTCTCCCACGGTCAGGCCGCCCTGGCCTGGGCCGGCTTCCGGGCCGGCGACTCACTGCGTCTGGCGGCACGCACGGCCCGGGCGACGCTGCCCGCGCCGCGCAGGCTCTCCGCGGCGGAGACACGCAGCCTGGCTCCCGCGCTGCGCGGTGCGGGGCTGCGCGGCGGACTGCTGTCCTGGGACGGCCGCGTCACCGACGACGCCCGTCTGGTCACCGCGATCGCGCGCACGGCCGCGGCGCGGGGCGCGCGGATCCTGACCCGCGTACGGGCGCTGGAACTCACCTCGTCCGGGGCCCGCATACGCGACGAACTCACCGGCCGCGAAGGCGAGATCCGCGCCCGCGCGGTGATCAACGCGTCCGGCGTATGGGCGGGCAGCCTGGTGGACGGGGTCCGCATCCGCCCCTCGCGCGGCACCCACCTCGTACTGCGCGCCGAACACCTCGGCTTCCTGCCCGCCGGTCTGCACATCCCGATCCCCGGCGAGACCAACCGCTTCGTCCTCGTCCTGCCCCAGGGCGACGGCCGGGTCTACGTCGGACTCACCGACGAGCCCGTGGACGACGTCCCGGACGTGCCCTCCGTGCCCGAGACCGACATCGGCTTCCTGCTCGACGTCCTCGGCTCCGCCCTGGACATCCCGGTCCACCGCGACGATGTGGTCGGCGCGTTCGCCGGACTGCGCCCCCTGCTCGACACCACACCGGCCGGTGGCTCCGGCGCTGCGGGGAGCACCGCCGACATCTCCCGCAAGCACGCCGTGCTCACTTCGCCGGAGGGCGTGGTCACCGTGGTCGGCGGCAAGCTCACCACCTATCGGCGGATGGCCGAGGACGCCGTCGACGCCGCGGTCGCCGCACACCGCCTGCCCGCGGGGCCCTCCCCCACGGCCGGACTGCCGCTGGTCGGCGCCGCGTCGCCGGTAGTGCTCGGCGCCCTCAGTGCGCCGCGCCGACTGATCAGCCGCTACGGCACCGAGGCGCCGGCCGTGCACGCCCTGGCCATGGCCGGCCCCCGGCTGGCCGAGCCGGTACTGGCGGGCCACCCGGTCACCCGGGCCGAACTGCTGTGGGCCGTACGCCATGAGGGAGCACTCGACGCGGCCGACCTCCTGGACCGCCGTACCCGTATCGGGCTGGTTCCCGGCGACCGCGCCACCGCGCTCGAGACCGCGCAGGAAGTGTTCGGCGAGGACCAGGGGGGCCGTTGACGGGCGCTGCGGGCCCGGCCGGACGGACGGTTGAGCCGGCCGGGTACGCGCGGCCGGACCGTGAGCGAGCGGGTCAGGCAGCCGTGGTCAGGTCCGCCCAGTGCAGGGTGCGACGGTGGCCGCGGCTGTCGCCGTGAGCTGTGGCGACCTGGTCGACAATACACAGGCCGCGGCCGTGCTCGTCCGGACCGCAGCTCGCCATCCATGCGGCCTCACGGCGGGCGGGTCCGCCGTCGGTGACCTCGACCCGCACCTGTCGCGGTCCGACCTGCAGATGCAGCATGATCAGCGGCCGCGCGTGCTCCACGGCATTGGTGACCAGTTCCGACACCAGCAGCAGGACCTTCTCGATGGTGGGCTGGTCGATCCGCCGGCGCTCCAGGAAGTTCCGGGTGTGACGGCGAGCCTGCCCCGCGGCCTCGGGGCGGTGAGGCAGCAGCCAAGTGCGGCGGTGGACCGCCCGCCCTGCTCTCCACGTGCAGCGGCCCGGCCGGTGCTGGTGCGGGAACGTATGGGGAAATCTCACCAACCTCACCTCCAACCGAATAAACGTTCGTCCGACGGGTTCTCATTCCGGCGGACGCCTACGATCCGCCCTTCCCTGGTCCGCCGCTCGGCACGGCGGACCAGCGAAGGGACGCGGGCGCGCTGCGGCAAAGCGGCCGCCCCGCGGCGATCACAAGGAGCCGGCCAGCAGCTCCTGAAGCGCGACCGCCGTATCGGGGTGGCGTATGAGCAGCTCCACGCCTGACGCCCCCGGATCCGCCGGCGCCCAGGCCTCCTCGCACCCCAGCAGGTCCGCCACCGCATCGCAGGTCGCCGGGTGGGCGGCCAGTAGTGCGACGCCACGGGCGCCTCCGGCGGGCCCCGCCTGCTCAAGCAGCCGCGGACTCGGCTCGGCCCGCCACGGCGGCACCCATGCGTCCAGCGCCGGAAGTCGGCCGGGGAAGATCCGCCCGGCCTCCCGGATCAGCAGCGGAGCCAGCTCGGCTCCGTCGGACCGCAAGGTGGTGATCAAGGTCGGCAGCCAGGACAGCAGCACCGGGTCCGGCAACCGTGCGAACGCGTTCGACACGGCCTCGACGACGAAGTCGGCCAGCTGCGGGACCGGCTCCAGCGCATGCAGCAGTCCGCTCAGATACCGCGGATACGCGGGGACGACCAGGGGGTTGTCCAGCAGGTCGTAGCACCGGGCCCGCAGTTGCGCCCGGGAGAGATGTCCGAGCTGCACCTGGGCCGCCCACAGCAGGGCGGTCTTCGCCGGCTCCTCCGGATGGGATTGTGCGACCGCCAGCTCCAGCTGCGTCCGGTCGCAGCCCAGAGACAACGCCAGGCTCTCCATGCCGAACAGGAAGCCCATCGTCGCCGCGACCTGACGGACGGTCGCGTCGTCATCGGTGAACGCCGTCGGCAGCAGGGTGCAGTAGTGCGCGTAGCCCGCCTTGACGAAGGACTCGATCCACGCCGGAAGCACCGGTTCGCTGGTGCGGTAGTAGGCCAGCAGCCGCCGCACCCGGCGCAGCACCTCCGGCGCGCCGTCGACGCCGCGTTCGCTCGACAGCACCTCGAGGGCCCGGGTCCCCAGCTCGTCGGCGAGGCGGCGGCTGCGCAGATACAGCGTCGCGTCCTCCACGGTCTCCAGCACGGTCGCCGCGGTGGCGTGGGGCCCGTACGCCGTGCGCCGCAGACGCTGTTCCAGGACCTGCTCGATGCTGACGCCCTCGTAGCCGAGTTCGATGAGCGCCCGCTGGTGGGTGCCGAGCGCCAGGTCCCAGGACTCCTGGATGGCCCGCTCGCCGAGCCGCCGCTCGCCCATGATCGGCCGTGCGGCGCCCTGGGGCAGCAGACGGCGGAGCATCCACAACACGTCGGAGCACTGCTGCAGTTCGGGCCGGGCGGCGATGTCCAGCAGCGCCCGCTGCACCCCGCGCTGTCCGAGCTTCATGTCGAGCGGTGCGAGCCGGTCGTGCACATCCCGGGCAAGAGGTGGCAGGGCGTCGTAGCCGACCTGGCCGGTACGGTCGCCGCCCATCATGATCTCCACCAGGCGGCGCACATCGCGCCGGCCTGGTACGGAGTCCTTCTCGATGCAGGTGACCGCCGCGTCCTGGAAGTCGTACGGCGTGGGCCTGGCCCGGTCGCGCATCCCTGCCAGCAGGATCGATGTCTCGAACACCGCGATGGCGTCGGCGGTGGAGGCGAGATAGCCGTTACGGCGTGCGGCGCGCACGATCTCCACCGACCAGCCGACCAGTTCGGCCTCGTCCAGCCGGTCGAGCACCGGTGGCCGCTGGAGGAAGCCGGAGAGCCTGTCCGCGCCCGCCTCGGTCGGATCGAGGGCGCCCCCTGCCGCGCTCGTCCCGGTCACGGCGGCCGTCGCCGTCCTCCTGGCCGTCGTGGTCCTTGCGGCTGCCGCCGTCTTCTTCACGCCCGTCTGTCCGGCCAGTCGGAACGGCCGTACCCCCGTGCGCTTGAGGTTCTTCGTCCACACCGTGGCGGCGATCGACACCGAGCCGCCGGCGAGACCGAACTGCGCCTCGATCGCCGCGTGGCTGGACGGGATCAGCCCGTGCTGCCACTTGGTGGCGCTGGGCGGGCTGATCTCGAAGGTGTCGGCGCCGTGGACGCCGAACTCCGCGACGCGGCTGGCCGCGTGGAACGCGCCGCACACATAGAGACAGTCCCCGGGGTCCGTCCCGGTCGCCGCCAGGTGCTCACGCATCCTCGTCCACATATGGCGCTCGCGGTCCTCGTCCACGCGCACCCGCCGCGGATCCCCGGGCGCGAGCCGCCGGAACAGGCTGCCGATCAGAAGCATGACCTGCCGGTAGGTGTCATGGTCGCTGTCGCCGAGCGGCAGCTCGACGTACTGGTGCCACCATTCCGACCAGTGCCTCACCCGGCCGTGGCGCAGCAGGTGTTCCTCCAGCTCGGCGAATCGCGGCCGGAGATCGCCGATCTCCACGCCGACCGCGTCACCGTGCAGCGCGGCCTCCTCCTCGGCGGGCGGCGCGTCGGGGTCGGTCGGCTCGCCGGTGGCCGCGTCGCGCGGCTCCCACTGGAACACATGGTCCGAGGAACGGTCGACGAGCACCAGCTCGACACCGGGTGTGTCCAGCGCGTAGGCGATCGCCTGGTACTCGGCCGATGCCTCGGTGATCGGCGCGACCACCGACAGCGGCGCCCAGTCGGCCGGGAAGCCCTCCACCTCGGACGCGAACGCCTGCACCGCGACCGGGAGCCGGCAGTTGCGCAGTTCGGTCAGCAGCGGTGCCATGTCCTCGCACAGCTCCAGGTACACCACCTTCGGCTGCTTCTCCCGCAGTCGCCGTGCCATGGCGGTCGCCGAGGCCGGCGAGTGGTGGCAGACCGGGAAGATCTCCAGCGGTTCCCGCACCGCTCGGTCGACGTCGTCGACGATGCCGAGCAGGATGCCCTCCAGGGCGTCCGGCCCGTCCGCGAACGTCGTTGCGGCTTGCTGCAGTTGAGTGCGCAGGGCGTCGAACGTCCCTTGTCCCTCGCCGCTCATGACAGGGTGGCAATCGCGTCACGGCCGCCCTCGAGGAACTCCGGCCAGGATCCGCCTTCTTCCTTGCTGCGCGGCTCGACGACTCCGTGCAGGTACTTGTTGAGGATCGCCAGGTCCTCCGGCTCGCGGCGGGCCAGCGATCCCACGAGCGAGGAGGCGAGCGTACGGGCGGTCAGCGCGCGCTCGCCGAAGAAGTTGCTGTGCAGGATGGCGTCTTCGAGCACACCGATCTGTTCGGCCGTGGACAGCGCGGACTCCAGCTTCTCGTCGTCGCCGGCGGCCGCGGCGGCCGAGGCGCGCAGATCGGCGAAGCTCTGCAGCAGCACGTCCAGCAGCGTCGGCGGCACGTCCAGCTCGATGCTGTGGCGGCGCAGCAGTTCCTCGGTGCGGAAGCGGACGATCTCCGCCTCGCTCTTCTTGTTCGTCATCACCGGGATGCGTACGAAGTTGAAGCGGCGCTTGAGCGCCGACGACAGGTCGTTGACTCCCCGGTCACGGCTGTTGGCGGTGGCGATGACGGAGAAGCCGGGCTTGGCGAAGACGATGTTGTCGCTGTCCAGCTCGGGGACCGAGATGTACTTCTCCGACAGGATCGAGATCAGTGCGTCCTGGACATCGCTGGTGGAGCGGGTGAGTTCCTCGAAACGGCCGATCGCGCCGGTCTCCATCGCAGTCATGATCGGCGACGGGATCATCGACTCCCGCGACTGGCCCTTGGCGATCACCATGGACACGTTCCAGGAGTACTTGATGTGGTCCTCGGTGGTGCCGGCCGTCCCCTGCACCACCATGGTGGAGTTGCGGCAGATCGCGGCGGACAGCAGCTCGGCCAGCCAGCTCTTGCCGGTGCCGGGGTCGCCGATGAGCAGCAGACCGCGGTCGGAGGCCAGGGTGACGATGGAGCGCTCGACGAAGCTGCGGTCACCGAACCACTTCTGCGGTATCTCCCGGTCGAGACCGTCGGCGCGCTCGGAGCCCAGGATGAAAAGACGGACCATCTTCGGGGACAGGCGCCACGCGAAGGGCTTGGGGCCGTCGTCGACGGACTCCAGCCAGTCCAGTTCCTCGGCGTACTTGATCTCGGCGGGGGCGCGCAACAGGTCGGACATGTCAAAGGCCTTTCACACTGGATGACTGAGGTGACGACGCAGCGGACGGTCAGGTGAGGAACGTCTTGAGTTCCTGGAGGAGCTTGCGGATGTGGCCGGAGAGCACCGGCGTGCCGAGGTCCTTGAAGCGCTCCCGGAACCACGGGTTGACGCTGCCGCGGCCGGAGCTGGTCACCGATCCGACCGGGATGAACTTGACCCCGGAGCGGTGCAGGGCGGACATGCTCTCGAACAGCTGCTCGGTGCGCCATTCGTAGAAGTCGGATATCCAGACGACCACGGTGTTGCGGGGCTCGGCGACCTTCGGCTGGGCCAGTGCCATGGCGACCGTGCCGTCGGTGCCGCCGCCCAGGTTGGTGCGCAGCAGGGTCTCGAAGGGGTCGTGCACCCATGGCGTGAGGTCGAGCGCCTGTGTGTCGTACGCGATGAGGTGTACGTCCACCTTCGGCAGCCCGGCGAAGATCGACGCCAGGATGGTGCAGTTGACCATGGAGTCGACCATCGAGCCCGACTGGTCCACGACCACGATCAGCCGCTGGGGCGTCGTCTTGCGGGCGGTGTGGCGGTAGTAGAGGCGGTCGACGTAGAGCCGCTCCTCCTCCGGGCTCCAGTTGGTGAGGTTCTTCCAGATCGTGCGGTCGAGGTCCAGATTGCGGAAGACGCGCTTGGGCGGCACCGAACGGTCCAGGGCACCGACCGTGGTCTTCTCCACCTGGGTGCGCAGAACCTCCGCGACCTCGTCGACGAAGCGGCGGATCAGCGCCTTGGCGTTGGCCAGCGCGACACCGGAGAGGTTGTTCTTGTCGCGCAGCAGCTGCTCGATCAGCGACATGCTCGGGGTCAGCCGGGCGGCGAGCTGCGGGTCCGCGAGGACCTCGCGCAGACGCATTCTCTTGACGAGGTCGGCCTCGATGGAGCCGAGTTCCGGACCGATCGCCGGAATCAGCCGGCTGAGATCGGGCGTCGTACCGCGGCCGCCCGATCCGGTCGGACTGACCCCCGGGCCCGCTGCTGCGCCTCCCGCAGGTCGGCCGCCGCGCAGGTCACCCGGCTTGCAGCCGAGTGCGCGCTCCAGCCAGCCCGCGTCGGACTGCCAGTTGGACAGCTGTGCGGCGCTGACGCTACCGGAGCCCTGTGCGAAGACATTGAGCAGCACCTTCGAGACCAGTGCCGCACGCCGTACCTCGGCCGCGCGGTCGCGTGCGCCGTCCTCGTCGGGCTCGGGCACCATGAGTCCCTCGAACTCGGCGGCCAGCTCCGGATGGCGCTGCACGATCGAGTCGACGGAGGCCGCCGGGTCGAGCAGAGCGGGCGGCAGGCCGATGTCCTCGACGACGGAGACACTCGCCGATTCGAGCGTCGCCTGCTCCTCGCGGTCGAACAGCCGGGCGAGAAGCCGCCAGTACAGAACCTGACGGCGACTCTCGTGGCTCGTCGCTCCGATCGTCCCCTCGGCCGTCTCCTGAGTCGTCTCCTCGGCCGTCTCCTCGCTCGCCTGCCCAGTCGTCTGCGCCAACTGCGCGGCCGTCCCGCCGATCTGTGCGGTCGACTGCCCGGCCAGACCAGCGGTCTGATCGATCGTTTGTCCGGTCGTCCGCGCGTTCGTTTGCTCGGTCATTTCCGCAGCAGCCTCCCCGCCCGCTCCCGCAGCGCGGCGACGGCGTCGGTGGCGGCCTTCTCGGCCTTGGCAGCGGCCTTGTCGGCCGTACCCCCGGCCCACGCCCCCGCGTGCACCGCCACCGCCTTCTTCCGCACGGTCGTCTCGACGGCCAGCGGCTGCACGCTGAACGCACCATCGTCCCAGCGCAGCAGGCCGATACAGGCACTCGACCTCGCCACGGCCTCGGGACCGAGCGGCCCGGCGTCCGGGGCGCGGTCGGCATCGACGGCGAGCCGGTGACCGGCGACCTCGAACGTCAGCGTGTCGTCGTCCTGATGGACGCTGTAGCCCTCCAGCAGCACGGGTACGGCGATACGGGCCGGGTGCCGGTCCAGCGGCGCGGCCTCGGCGGCGGTCGCCGTGGGCAGGGCGACGCGGGCGGCGGCGAAGGCGTCCGCGGGCTCACCCAGGCGCCCGTGCTCGTCACTCCAGATCAGGTCGCCCTCGGCGGTGATCGGCATGTCCACGAGGTCCATGGAGCGGCCTTCGCCGAGAGCGGCCAGCAGCGACATGTGCGGACGCATCAGCTGCCACACGCCGGCTCCGAGGACCGTGTCCGGCTTCGGCACCGACACACTGGCCCGCACCAGGCGGGGCGCGCTGCCGTCGGCGGGTTCGAGGACCGCGTGGACCTGGGCCTGTGCGGCGGTCGCGTGTTCGTGCACATCGACGCCGAGGGGCAGCAGGCGTCCCGTGGCCGTGCCGGCCATGGGGGTGGCAGTGGCCCGGGGCAGCGTCAGGAGCGTCGCACGCGACCACAGGTCCGCCCAGCGGCGTACGGGAATCCGTTCGAGGGAGGCGCCGGGGCAGGAGGCGGCCAGCTCCGCGGCGAAGCCGTCGAGGAGGGTGCCCAGGCGGCGCAGGGCCGGGTCCGGAAGCATCGCGGAGACGATCTGTGCCGCCCCGGAGACCATGTCGTGGTCGATGCCCTGCCATCCGGCGCGCACCAGATCGGCGAGCCAGGAGCGGGCTGCGGCCGGCAGGTTCGCCGTCGGCCGGGCATCGGCCCCGGGGACCGTCTCCGTCTCGCCGCGACCCCGGCCGGTCGTCTCCGTGACGCGCGCCACGAGCGCGTCGTGCGCGGCTCCGAGCAGTGCCGTGCGGGCGGCGGCGAGGGCGACGATGTCGTCCTCGCCCGCGGCTCCGGCGGCGGCCTTCCCTGCCGCCTCGGCGGTCCTGGAGGCCAGTGGTGTCCCCGCGACGGCCTGGGCGAGTTCGTCGAGGCCCGCGGCCTGGCCGGGGTGCGGACGCAGCAGTCCGCCCACGAGAGCCTGGTCGAAGGCGTCGACGGCGGCGAGGGCCTCGTCCAGTCCGGTGATCGGTTCGGCGAGCAGATAGGCGCGCTCCCCCGCGCTCGACGCCCGCTCGCTCGGGGCCGCGTCCGCCGCCGCCCTGGTCGGCGGGAACCACTGCATCTCGGGCAACGGCACGGTGACCGGGGCCAGTTCCAGATAGGCCAGGTGGCGCAGGAACCGGCTGAAGACGGCGGCGGCCGCCTTGGCGTCCGCCTGCGGGGGACGGGTGCCGGTCATGACCGAGGCGAGGGTGTCCGCGCTCCGTTCCGCCTCCGCGACGTCCACACGCAGATAACGGGCGACGCGCTCGGCGCCGTACTGCAGCACCGCCTCGTTGATCAGGGCCCGGATGTGGTTGCAGAACGAGCCCCGTGCGCCGCCGCAGGGGCGGTTGTTGTTGGTGCTGCACGCGAACGCGTAGGTCCCCGCCGCGACTGACGAGACATACACCCGCTCGATGTCCGAGCCGCTGGAGACCACTCCCTGCAGACGTCCGTCGGCCAGCTCGACGAACGGCACCTTGGCCAGCTTCCGCGGCCGCGCGGGTGGTGTCACCCGTGCCGTACTCGACTTCTCCCAAACCGACAACGCACCATCTCCTTTGCGCCCAGGGGACGTCCACGCCAGATCGGCGGGACACGGCTGAACTTAGTGGCGACCACTGACAACGCCCTCGTGGAGCGGCTCGCCGCCCCCTCCGGCCCGCCCGCACTCCCCGCCACGAGGGCAGGAACCACAGGCCCGGAGTCGGCCCTCGCCCGGGTTCAGCCACGGTCCGGCGGCGCGGCCGAGATGCGGGGAACCGGCCCCCGCGGAACGTCTCGGCTCAACTCCGGCCGCTCACGGCTCCCGTGCCCGCGTCGAGGGCGTACGCCACCGCTCGGCGTACGGCACACCCGGACGGGCTAGCCGGGCGGCTCGGCGTCGGACATCCCGCCGAGCGCTGTCACCACGAGGAACCGTCCCCGGCCGCACCCGGGATGGACCAGGCCACCGCGCGATCTTCAGCCGGTTCGCACACGCTGATCCCTGGGGCCGGCCCACGCGGACATCCGCTCGACAGGCAGATCCGCCCCTCCCGCAGTCCCACGACCCCAGACAAGGGAGCACCAATGGCAGTGACGACGGACGCGCTCATACCGGCGCTACAGGACGCCCGGAAAACCCACGCCGCCCTCATCCACATGGTGCGGGCGGATTTGGCTGTCACTCCCGCACATCCGCACCGCCACACCCTGGAGAACCTTCTCGCCGACGTACGGGAGCACATCGACCGCATCGACGACCATGTCCGCCTTCTGCAGCCCCGTCGACTGCTGAGCGACGCGACCGCCGTCGTCCGGACGCTCGCGTCGGTCGTCGTCCGCGCCGCGCGCATCCCCCTGGAGGCCGGTGCGATGATCGCGGACGGCGTCCTGCTCGGCGGCCGTCCGGCGACCGACCGCCAAATGCTGAGGATCACGGAGTGCGAGTACGCCGCCGCCGCACAGTCGCTGGCGACCTGCCGGGCCGGTGAGAGCATCGCGGCGCTCGCCGGTGACGAGGAGGCCATGGACCTGCTCGCGGCACTGCGCCAGCGGGACGAGGAGATGCTGCGGACCCTGGAGAACCGCCTCGAACAGCTCGCTCTGACCCTGACCGAGGCAACGGCGCGCGGCGGGCGGTCCACCCGTACCTACGGCCCGGCCACTCCGGCACCGGCCCATCTGACCGGAGTGCAGAGCCATCAGACCTGGTCGGGCCGGCACGAGCCCACGAACAGCAGGCTCGGCTCCGGCGCACCGGGGACGGGACTGCGGGCGGCCGAAGCGGCCGCACCGGTGGCGGGAGCGGGGCAGTAACCATCGGCGGGCAGCGCACGAGGACAGCCGACCGACCGGCTGGGACGAGGCGCCACAGTGCCGCCGCACAGGCGGCGAGGCAGGTCGGCTTCCCGTGCATCGTCATCGTGGGGCCCGCCGACCGGGCCCATTTCGCATGCGATGCCCGCCGTACCGTCGGCCCGACGGTCGGAAATTACGATAAAAAGCCAATTTATTCCATGAGACCTTGAGGGTGAACGCTAAAAAAAATACACCCCGGTTCTTCGATTCCCTGCGCCCTCAGGGCGAGGTCGTCCAGATCCTGCTCGGCAGTCGTCCGGCGTTCGTCCTCAACTCACCGGGCGCCGTGCACGAGAGCCTCACGGAGAAGAGCAGAGACCTGGGCAAAGGACTCCTCTTCCAAACGGCGCGGCCTTTCATGGGCAATGGCATCGCACTCTCCGAGGGGGCGTTCCACCGGCGACAGCGCCGCATCCTCCAGCCGGGCTTCCACCGTGCCCGGATCGCCGGCTACGCGCCCACCATGGCCGCCCTCGCGGAGCAGACGGCCGAGAGCTGGCACCCGGGATCCGTCGTCCAACTCGACGAAGAGATGCGCCGCCTGACCACGAGGGTCATCCTCCATGTGCTGTTCTCCTCGTCGCACGAGATCCCCCGCGACCTCGCCGAGATGGGCGAGAAGGTCCCCGCGTATCTGCATGTGCTCACCAAGGGGATGTTCCTGCACACGGTGCTCCCCACACGGGTCGCCGCGCTTCCCACGCGCGGCCGTCGGCGCTTCTTCGCCGCTGCCGCCACCCTGCGCACCCCCGCCGAGCGCGCCGTCCAGCACGCCAGGATCCACGCGGGCGACGGTGATCTGCTGTCCCTCATGCTGGGGCGCGCCGGCGTCGCCACCCCGGTCATGACCGACGAGCAGGCGCGCGATGAACTGCTCACCCTCCTGATCGCGGGAGCGGAGACCACCGCCACCACGCTGTCCTGGGCGCTGCACGTCCTGAGCACCGACCCCAGGGCCCAGGAGCGGATCGGTGCGGAGGCCCGCGCCGTCAGCCTCGCCCGCGACCCCGGTGCCCCGACCCCGTACACGGACCGCTTCCTGACCGAAGTCCTGCGCCTTGACCAGCCGAACTGGCTGATGATGCGGCGCACCGCATGCCCGACGACCATCCGCTCGGTACGGCTGCCCGAGGGCTCCGAGCTGATCCTCAGCGCGGCCGCACTGCACCGCGCCCCCGTGTCCTTTCCTGATCCCCTTCGGTTCGACCCGGACCGCTGGCTGTCCCGGACCGAGCGTGACCTGCCACGCGGCGCCTACATCCCGTTCGGGGCCGGGAACCGCAAATGCATCGGCGACACCTTCGCGTGGCACGAGATGCGGATCACCCTGGCGGCCATCATGACGCGATGGCGACTCCATCCGGTCCCCCGGCACCGCGTCCGTGCCGTCGAGCATGTGCAGATCCGCCCCAACGCACTGCCGCTGCGGGTCACTCGCCACGACAGCCGCTGACCCCCGCCGACCGACCCTGCCGACCGACCCGCCGACGACCAAGGCGCCCGCCGGATCCCGAACACACAGAAGACCCCGCCTCCGGGGCAAGCGGAGGCGGGGTCTGATAGAGCGCCGGGCAGGCCTTGCACCTGCATCTCCCCACAGGAAGCGGGGCGTCTTTCCTTGGACCACCAACGCATGAGGAAGGGCACCGAAGTTCAGCGCCGTTCACTAGATCGAGTGTATCGCACGTGAGCGGCACGCGCACCGCCACAGGGTGATCGGCGGGAGCAGGGGGTTTCAGCTGACGGTGGCTCGGGAACGGGGGGACGCATGACGGGTTCCTCAGGCCCGCCCCCGCACGAACGCCCCCAGCACCGCGGACGGCACACACGCTGGCACACCCGCTGGCACAGTTCGTCCACCGGGCGGCTCTGGCAGCACGGCCGTGAGATGGAACTGATGCACCGCGCCATGGGCTTCGCCGCTCTGGCCCTGGTCACCCTCGCGCCGCTGCTGATCGTCGTCGCCGCCGCGGTCCCCTTCCAGCAGCGCGGCTTCGCCTCCTGGGTGACCGACGGCATGAGCCTGACGGGGCGCCCCGCGGACGCGGTGAACCAACTGTTCGCCGCGCCCCGCAAAGTACTCAGCGCGACCAGCGTCTTCAGTATCGTCGCCCTGGCCCTGTTCGGACTCACCTTCGCCTCGAGCGTCCAGACGGGCTATGAACGGGTGTGGGATCTGCCCGCGGGGCGCTGGCACAGTGTGTGGCGTCGCGCCGTATGGCTTGCTGCCCTGACGGCCTATCTGTTCGCCGAGGTGCAGAGCGGCGCGATCCTGCGTGGCGGTATGGTCCCGTCCATCGTCCGCATCACCCTCACCGTCTTTTTCGGCGTGCTGTTCTTCTGGTGGGGCCAGCACTTCCTGCTGGGCAGCCGGGTGAGATGGCGGGCGCTGCTGCCCGGTGCGACGGCCACCATGCTGGGCCTCGTCGGCCTGCGCTGGTTCTCCTACCAGGTCTTCTCCCCGCTCATCGTGAACAACGCCGTCACCTACGGCACGGTCGGCGCGGTCCTCATCGTGCAGTCCTGGCTCATCGGGGTCGGCTTCATCGTCTTCGGCGGCCCTCTGCTGGGCCGTCACGTCCACGAGGCCCACACCGATCGGCGGCGCACCCGCGCCGCGAGTGGATGACGGCACGGGCGACCCGCGAACCCGGCCCGACCGGCCCGCCGCTGCCCGAAGCACGCCGAGCACCGCCCGGCCGCGTCACGGAAACGGAGCGGCGGGGCGGTGCGATCGGGCGCCGTCGAGACGCCTGGTGGCGACGGGTGCGGGACCCGCGTCAGCCGTACAGAGCCTGCCGCAGGGCCTCGTTGGCCTGGGCCACCGCGGACCTGGCGGCGTGGCTGGCGGCGAGGCCGTTGAGCATCACGAAGTCGTGGATCATGTGCGCGTAGTGGACGTGGGTGACGGGAACGCCGGCCGCGTGCAGCTTGACGGCGTAGTCACGGCCCTCGCTGTACAGCACATCGCTGTCGGTGATCAACAGCGCCTTGGGCAGGCCCCGAAGCTGGTCGGCGGTGGCGCGCAGCGGGGAGGCGGTGGGCCGGGTGCGGACCGAGGTGTCGGGGGCGTACTCGTTCCAGAACCACTTCATGCCCGCGGCGGTGAGCCAGCAGCCCTTGGCGTAGCGCTGGTAGGACGGGGTGGTGAAGTTCGCGTCGGTGACCGGGTAGAACAGCACCTGCTGGGCCAGCTTGGGGCCGCCGCGGTGCTTTGCCATCAGGGTGACGGCGGCGGTCATGTTGCCGCCGACGCTGTCACCGGCCACGGCCAGCCGGGAGCCGTCTACGTTGATCTCGTCGCCGTGCCGGGCGACCCACTGGGTGGCCGCGTAGGCCTGCTCGTTGGCGGTGTCGTAGTTGGCCTCGGGCGAGCGGGTGTAGTTGACGAAGACCACCGCGGCCTTGGCGCCGTTGGCTATCTGCCGTACCAGCCGGTCGTGGGTGGAGGCGTCGCCGAGGACCCAGCCACCGCCGTGGAAGTACATCACCGCGGGCAGCCTGCCGGTCATGCCCTTCGGCCGGACGATACGGATGGAGACCGAGCCGGTGGGGCCGACGGGGATGGTGCGTTCGGTGATGTCGGCGGGAAGCTTCTCGACCGGGTAGGCGGCCTGGAGGTCCAGCAGCGCCTTGCGGGCGGCGGCCGGCGTCATGTCCTGGATCGGCGGGCCGCCCCCCTTGGCGAGCTTGTCGAGGAACGCCTGGGCAGTCGGCTCCAGGTTCTGCCGGGGGTCGCCACAGGTGTCCTTGGCGGCGGCGGCAGCCGGGGTCGCCAGGGCCGGGACGGCGACGGCGAGGGTTGCGGTGGTGGCCAGGGCCGTCAGGGCGGACAGAGGCTTGCGCAGGCAGCGAGAGCGTCGGGTGGCGCTCATGGGGGTCCTCCTTCCGAGGGGTTCTTCCTCAGCGAGCGTCAAGTGCTCGCCCCTGCGCGGCTCGCCGGGCCGGTCCGAAGGAGTGGCGTCGTACGCCTGCGCGAGTGAACGTCGTACCGGAACCGTTTGCGGGCGCCTGCGCCCGTACCCACCACGGCGGCCGGTTCAGGTCGCCGCCACGCTCAGGTTGCTGTAGAGGGCTGCTCCCGGCGCCCGGAATCACCCGTGCACCCGTCGAGTACCCGCCGCAGCTCGCCCAGCTCCTCGTGGGGGAGGTCGCCGCCCTGCGCGAACCTCACCACGCCTGCGGCAAGGTCGTCGAGGCCGGTGCCGGTACGCCGGGCGACCTCCCGCAGCGCCCGGCCTGCGTCCTCGGGCATGACCCGGCCGAGGACCGCCAGCACGCCGACGGCCTGATTGCGGACGGCGTCGTCGGTGAGGGCTCGCTGCAGTCGCGCGTTCTCCGCGCTGAGCCGCCGCACGTCCCGGGCCAGCTCCGTCACGGACAGCGGCTCCAGGGAAGGACACCCGGAGAGGCCGGACAACGCCATGGACACCTCCGGGGCAGACGGGGGACGCGTCGGCCTGTCGTCCGCACAGGCACGCCACGACCGCTTCGGCCTCTTCGTGCCCCACTCTGTACTCGGCGGCCCCAAGTGGCGATACATCAAACGAACAGCTCACGCGGCGCAGTACGGGAAACGAAAGCCGGGCCCGCCGATCGCGTCGAGCGGCTGCTCCGCCTTCTGCACGTTTTCCGTCCGGCGGACCGGAAAACAGTGCATCTATAAAGTCTATGAACGTGCCGGGACTCCGTTCCGACCGGCCCGGCCTTACCTGTCCGAAAGAATCCGCATCGCTGAGGGAGGGGAGAAACCAGTCATGGACACGCTGGCCTTCGACAGCGACGACCTGGCGGAGACCGAGGCGTTCTTCAGCCAGGCGTACGCGAGAATGCGCATCGGCAGCGGGACCCCGGGTGGCAACCGCGCACAATTGATCCGCCATGCCACGGACATGGTCAGCACCGATGAACTGGACCTGCGTTTCGACATGGACTACTCCGTCACGCCGCTCGGCAGAATCTGCCTCTGCGTCGTGCACGACGGCACCATCGAGGACCACGCCTTCCATGGGGTCCGGGACGATTTCGGCCCCGGGGACGCCGTCTGCTTCGCCCCGCCGGAGCTGCCCTACAGCGGACGCATCCGCCAGGCCCGCTACAACATCACCATGCTCGACCCCGACCTGCTCACCCAGGTCGCCGACCTCGTACCGCGGTCACGTCCCGAGCCGGTACGCCTGACCGGGCACCGGCCCCACTCCCCCGCCGCCGCGGAGCACTTGAAGTACACCATCACCCGGCTGCAGACCGTCCTCGCGGAACCCGGCCTGGCCCGCCAGCCACTGGTCGTCTCGACCCTCACCCAGCATCTGGCGGCAACTGTCCTCGCGACCTTTCCCACCACCGCGCAGACCGATCCCACCGGCTCCGACCGGGCCGACGCCGGCCCCACGGCCCTGCGGCGCGCCGCCGCCTACATCGACGACCACGCCGACCAGGACATCACACTCGCCGACATGGCCGCCGCCGCCCACGTCACCATCCGCACCCTCCAGTACGCCTTCCGCCGGCACCTGGACACCACTCCCCTCGGGTATCTGCGCCAGGTCCGCCTCACCCACGCCCACCATGACCTCCGTTCGGCCGACCCCGAGGGCGATGTCACGGTCACCGAGGTCGCGGCACGCTGGGGCTTCCACCACCCGGGACGCTTCGCCGCCCTCTACCGCGAGGCCTACGGCCGGACACCGCGGACGACGCTGCGGCAGAACGCTCGCTGACCCTCCGGGCGGCCCGCCGCAGGGAAGGGCGCGTCCGAGGGCAGTGCGCGGAGCGGCCCCTCTCCGGCGGTTTCGAACGCGCGGCCGCAGGGGACTCGTGCCAGGCTCGAAACGACGCCGCGCCCCGGGGTGCGCCCCGCGCGGAGGACGACCGGTTAGCAGGCGGACGCATCAGCCGAGCAAGCCGAGCAGGGAGGTCTGGCATGACGCAGGGCGGCGCCGGAAAGGCGAGCGGGACGGCCGAGGGCGCGGTGCACGGCAACCAGCTGTTCGGTCCCCAGCCCGACGTGGCGGGAGCGGCCGGGTACGTCGACCACCCGCCGCGCATGGGCTTCTTCACCGACACCTCCGTCTGCATCGGCTGCAAGGCGTGCGAGGTGGCGTGCAAGGAGTGGAACGCCGTGCCGGAGGACGGCCTCCACCTGACCGGCATGTCCTACGACAACACGCAGGGCCTCAGCGCGGACACCTGGCGGCATGTGAAGTTCATCGAGCAGCGCAGGCAGCTCGACGGACAGGCACCCGGTGCCGGCCACGGGGACGTCGACGTCTTCGACGCGGCCCGGCAGCTCGGGACCACCGCCCCCGCGCCGGGAACCGCCCCCGCCGGCGCGGCGGACCGGGAGATCTCGCCCGTGTCGCCGGACGGACGCACCGAACTGCGCTGGCTCATGTCCTCGGACGTCTGCAAGCACTGCACCCACGCGGCCTGCCTCGACGTGTGCCCCACCGGCTCGCTGTTCCGCACCGAGTTCGGCACGGTGGTCGTCCAGGAGGACATCTGCAACGGATGCGGCTACTGCGTGCCCGCCTGCCCGTACGGTGTCATCGACCAGCGCCCCGTCGACGGGCGGGCGTGGAAGTGCACGCTGTGCTACGACCGGCTGGGCGTCGGGATGGAGCCGGCCTGCGCCAAGTCCTGCCCCACCGACTCCATCCAGTTCGGCCCGCTGGAGGAACTGCACGAGCGCGCCGCCGCCCGCGTGGCCCGGCTGCACGCAGCGGGCGTCACCGACGCCCGCCTCTACGGCGAGAGCCCCGACGACGGTGTGGGCGGCGACGGCGCGTTCTTTCTGCTGCTGGACGAGCCGGAGGTCTACGGACTGCCACCCGACCCGGTGGTCACCACCCGGGACCTGCCCGCCATGTGGCGGCACGCGGCGGCGGCCGCGGTGTCGCTCGGTGCGCTGGCCGTCGCCGCCTTCGCCAGGAGGCCGCGATGAGCGGATCGGGCGTCTCCCGCGACGGGGTGGAAGGGGCGCGGCCCGGACGCGACGCGCTCCCCGGCGGGTACACCGGCCGTCGTCGTCGCCGTGGCGGCGGTGAACAACGCATGGTGCCCAAGGCCCGGTTCTCCTCCTACTACGGCCTGCCGATCCTGAACCCGCCGAGGTGGTCGGCCCTCGACATCGCGGGCTACCTGTATCTCGGAGGCCTCGCCGGCGCGTCCTCGCTGCTGGCCGCCGGGGCGCACGCCACCGGCCGCCCCGCGCTGGCCCGGACAGCGAAGCTGGGCGCGGTAGGGGCGATCTCCCTGTCCCTGGCGGCACTCGTGCACGATCTGGGCCGGCCCGCCCGCTTCCTCAACATGCTCCGTGTCCTCAAACCCACCTCGCCCATGAGCGTGGGCTCGTGGCTGCTGACCGGATACGCGCCGCTCACCATGGTCGCCGCGGCCACCGATGTGGCGCACCGCCACCGCCTCGTCGGCGCCGCCGCGACGGCGGGGGCCGCCGTCCTCGGCCCTGCCGTCGCCACCTACACCGCCGTCCTGGTCTCCGACACCGCGGTTCCCACCTGGCACGAGGGCTACCGTCAGTTGCCGTTCGTCTTCGCGGGTTCCGGTGCGAGCGCCGCCGCCGGGCTGGCCCTGGCCTGCGCGCCGGTCGGGCAGACCGGGCCCGCGTGCCGTATGGCGGTGCTGGGTTCCGCCCTGGAACTGGGTGCCTTCCAGGTGATGAAGCGACGGATGGGCCTGGCCGCCGAACCGTTCGAGCAGGGCAGGCCGCGTACGCTCCTGCGCTCTGCGGAGGCGCTCACCGCGGGCGGCGCCGCGCTGGCGGTCCTCGCGGGCCGGCGGAGAAGCCGGCTGCTCACGGTGGCGGCGGGAGCGGCACTGATGACCGGGTCGGCGGCTGTGCGGTTCGGGGTGTTCCACGCCGGGGTGGCGTCCGCCGAGGACCCCAAGTACACCGTCGTACCGCAGCGGGAGCGGCTGGAGCAGCGCTCTCACTGACGGCCGGACGTGCGGCGTCACCTCTCGGGAGCGGTGTCCAGTCGCCGCGCGAGATCGGCGATCCCGGTGGCCTCCCGGTCGGCGGGGCGCAGTGCCGCCGGGTAGGCGTCGGGCCTCCGCCGCAGCCAGGCGGTGGACAGACCGGCCCGTCCGGCGCCGTCGATATCCCAGGGGTGCACCGCGACCAGCGTGGCCCGCTCGGCCAGTACGCCCACCGTGCGCAGCGCGTACGCGTAGGCCTCCGGGGCGGGCTTCCAACGGCCCGCGCCCTCGACGTCGAGGTGCGCCTCGAAGCAGTCCCCCAGACCGGCCTGGTCCAGCACGGACCGGGTGGTGTCGGCGGAGCCGTTCGTCAGGGTCACCAGACGATGCCCGGCCGCGTGCAGGGCCCGGACGCCGTCAGGCACGTCCGGATGCACGGGCAGTCCGGGCAGTGCGGCCAGGACGTGGTCCACGGCCGCTCCGGGGTCCGGCGTGCCGGACCGTTCCCGGGCGAGCAGGGACCGCAACCCGTCCCGGGCCACGGCGGCGAAGGTGGCATGACCGCCCGCCAGGGTCACCGCGAAGCCGTCGCGCAGCACCCCGGCGAACCAGATCGGCAGCAAGTGCCCCGGCAGGCCGATGTCCTCCAGGCGCGCACTGAGCGGGCCCATGTCCGTGAGCGTCTCGTTGACGTCGAAGACGAGGACCTCCGGCCGTGTGTCACGGGGCACGCAGATCACCGCCCCTGGTCGCCGGGAGACCGTCACCGGTAAGCAATCCGACCACTCCCATCGCACCTTCCACACCAGGGCCACCCGGACATTACGGGCGTGGTGTGCGCACCGCCAGGGGAACACACCGCAGGCCGGAGTCCCCTCACAGTCTCGGCTCACTCTCGCCAGGACGCCCGGTTTGGCCACGCATCCGACGGGTACCCAGCATCGGCCGGGCGGCGTTCGAGGATGCCGTGCCGACCCGGCTGCGGAAGAATCTGCCGCAGGACGAACGGGACCGCTCGGGTCCCGAAGGGACGGAGTACACCGGGCACCGCGCTGAGGCACGGCACCACCGAAAGGGCGGACGGCATGGGCGTACGCACATGGATCGACTCCTGGCCGGTCTTCCGCCAGCTGACGGGGACGGATCCCCTGGGGCGCGGGGCCGCGGCCAAGAGCGGCGCCGGCGCATGGCTCGCTCCCCGGGTCGCCACCGCGGACCGGGTGGTCAAGTCGGTCTGCCCGTACTGTGCCGTCGGCTGCGGCCAGAACGTCTACGTCCAGGACGAGCGGGTGACCCAGATCGAGGGAGACCCGGACTCCCCCATCTCGCGCGGCCGGCTGTGTCCCAAGGGCGCGGCGAGCCTTCAGCTGACCACGGGGCACGCCCGTGAGCACTACGTCCTGTACCGCCGCCCGCACGCCACCGAGTGGGCGCGCCTCGACCTCGACACGGCGATGGACATGATCGCCGACCGGGTGATCGCGGCCCGTCGCGAGGGCTGGCAGTGGGAGGTCGACGAGACCCGCACCCGGCGCACGATGGGCTTCGCCAGCCTCGGCGGAGCGACGCTGGACAACGAAGAGAACTACCTGATCAAGAAGTTGTTCACCGCCCTGGGAGCGATTCAGATCGAGAACCAGGCGCGTGTTTGACACTCCTCCACCGTTCCCAGTCTGGGAACCTCGTTCGGACGCGGCGGCGCGACCACCTTCCAGCAGGACCTGCAGAACTCGGACTGCATCGTCATCCAGGGCTCGAACATGGCGGAATGCCATCCGGTCGGGTTCCAATGGGTGATGGAGGCCAAGGCCCGTGGCGCGAAGGTGATCCACATCGATCCGCGGTTCACCCGCACCAGCGCCCTGGCCGACCTTCATGTGCCGCTGCGCGCGGGCTCGGACATCGTCTTCCTCGGCGCCATCACCAACTACGTCCTGCAGAACGACAAGTACTTCCGCGACTATGTGGTGGCCTACACCAACGGGCCGGTCATCGTGCGGGAGGACTTCCGTGACACCGAGGACCTCGCCGGCGTCTTCTCCGGGCTGGACACCGACAGCCGCAGCTACGACAACAGCAGTTGGCAGTACGCGGGCACGGAGATGCAGGCGGCCTCCGGCGCACGCGACCAGGAGTACGAGAAGCGCCCCGAGGGCGGTAGCTCGGTCGCCGAGGCGGCCCGCGGTGAGGCCCATGGCGCGGGCGGCGCCGCCATCGGCGAGGGCGAGCCCGAACGCGACGAGACGCTGACCCATCCGCGCTGCGTCTTCCAGGTCCTCAAGCGGCACTACGCCCGCTACACGCCCGAGATGGTGGAGAAGATCTGCGGCGTGCCGCAGGACCTCTTCCGCCAGGTGTGCGAGCTGGTCACGGGGAACTCCGGGCGCGAGCGGACCACCGCCTTCGCCTACGCGGTCGGCTGGACCCAGCACACCGTGGGCGTTCAGTACATCCGCGCGGCCGCGATCCTGCAGACCTTGCTCGGCAACATCGGCCGGCCGGGCGGCGGCATCCTGGCCCTGCGCGGGCATGCCTCCATCCAGGGCTCGACCGACATCCCGACCCTGTTCAACCTGCTGCCCGGGTACATCCCCATGCCGCACGCGCACAAGAACGAGGACCTCGACGCCTTCGTGAACGCCGAGGCGGCCCACAAGGGCTACTGGGGCAACATGCGCTCGTACCTGGTGAGCCTGCTCAAGGCGTACTGGGGCGACGCCGCCACCCCCGACAACGACTTCTGCTTCGACTACCTCCCGCGGCTGACCGGCTCGCACTCCACCTACGAGACGGTGATGGCCCAGCTCGAGGGCACCTGCAAGGGCTACTTCCTGTTCGGTGAAAACCCCGCGGTCGGCTCGGCCGACGCCAAGATGCAGCGCCTCGGCATGGCCAACCTGGACTGGCTCGTCGTACGGGACTTCTCCCTGATCGAGTCGGCCAGTTGGTGGAAGGACGGGCCGGAGATCGAGACGGGCGAGCTGCGCACCGAGGACATCCGCACCGAGGTGTTCTTCCTGCCGGCCGCGGCGCACACCGAGAAGGACGGCAGCTTCACCAACACACAACGACTGCTGCAGTGGCACCACGCGGCGGTCGAGCCGGCCGGCGAGTCCCGCAGCGACCTGTGGTTCACCTTCCACCTCGGCCGAATCATCCGCCGCAAGCTCGCCGGATCGACCGACGAGATGAACCGCCCGGTGCTCGACCTGACATGGGACTACCCCACGAGGGGCGAGCTCGCCGAGCCGGACGCGGAGGCGGTCCTCGCCGAGATCAACGGCCATGACACCGAGGGGAATCCGCTGTCCTCCTACGAGCAGCTCGCCTCCGACGGCTCCACGGTCTGCGGCTGCTGGATCTACTGCGGGGTGTACGCCGACGGCGTCAACCAGGCGGCCCGCCGAAAGCCGGGCAGGGAGCAGAACTGGGTGGCCAGCGAGTGGGGCTGGGCCTGGCCGGCCAACCGCCGCGTCCTGTACAACCGGGCGTCGGCCGACCCGGACGGCAAACCCTGGAGCGAGCGCAAGGCACTGGTGTGGTGGGACGAGGGCCAGGCCAGGTGGGTCGGTCACGACATCGCCGACTTCGCCGCGACCAAGTCGCCGCGATATAAGCCGTCTTCGGACACCACCGGGGCGGAGGCCCTCTCGGGCACCGATCCGTTCATCATGCAGGCCGACGGCAAGGCCTGGCTGTATGTGCCCTCCGGGCTGACCGACGGTCCGCTGCCGGCCCACTACGAGCCGCAGGACTCGCCGTTCCCCAACCTGCTGTACGAGCAGCAGCGCAATCCGGTACGGCAGTTGCTGCCACCGCACCCCGACAACCGCTACCAGCCGAGCGGCGGCGAGCCGGGAACGGAGGTGTTCCCGTACGTGGCCACCACCTATCGGCTCACCGAGCACCACACCGCGGGCGGGATGTCCCGCTGGCAGCCCTATCTGGCGGAACTGCAACCGGAGTTCTTCTGTGAGGTGTCTCCCGAGCTCGCGGCCGAGCGCGGCCTGGAGCACACCGGCTGGGCCACGATCGTCAGCGCCCGCAACGTCATCGAGGCACGTGTGCTCGTCACCGACCGGGTTCGGCCCCTGACCGTGCACGGGCGCACCCTGCACCAGGTCGGACTGCCCTACCACTGGGGTCCGAACGGCTACAGCACGGGAGATGCGGCCAACGAGCTGGTGCACATGGCCCTCGACCCCAACACCCATATCCAGGAGACCAAGGCGTTCGCCGTCGACATCCGGCCGGGCCGCCGCCCGCGCGGCCCGGCCGCGGTGGAGCTGGTGCGGGTCTACCGGGCGCGGTCCGGGATCGACGATCACACCGGTACGGAGCCGTGACCCTGCGGCGGCCGGGCCGCGGGCCTCACTTCAGCACGATCGAGTGGGGCCCGCGCGGGACGAGTTCCCCGACCACCGGCGCCCCGGGCACCTCCCCCGCCACGAGCAGACCGCCCGAGGTCTGCGCGTCGGCCAGGAGCAGCCGGGTGTCGGTGTCCGTGTCCCCGAAGTCCGTGTACGGCGTGACCCACTCCAGATTGCGCCGGGTACCGCCGCTGACGTAGCCGTCGCGGACGGCCTCCCGTGCCCCGTCGAGATACGGGACGGCGAATGTGTCGATCACGGCGGTCACGCCGGACGCCCGCGCCAGTTTGTGGAGATGACCGAGCAGGCCGAAGCCGGTCACGTCCGTGGCACAGCGGGCACCCGCGTCCAGAGCCGCGGTGGCCGCGTCCCGGTTGAGCTTCACCATGGTGGCGATGGCCTGCTCGAACCGCTCGCCCGTGGTCTTGTGCCGGTTGTTAAGGACGCCCAGACCGAGAGGCTTGGTCAGCGACAGCGGCAGACCCGGCCGCCCGGC
Source organism: Streptomyces sp. NPDC002573 (assembly GCF_042889625.1). NCBI lineage: Bacteria > Bacillati > Actinomycetota > Actinomycetes > Kitasatosporales > Streptomycetaceae > Streptomyces > Streptomyces sp. NPDC002573. Next base: position 116,381 of record NZ_JBIARC010000007.1, read on the forward strand.
GTCGTTGCGCAACAGCCGTGACGGATCGGCGAGTCCGGTGACGGCCATGCCGTACTTGGGTTCGGGATCGTCCACGCTGTGGCCGCCGCCCACATGGCAGCCGGCCTCGACCGCCACGTCCAGTCCACCGCGCAGCACTTCGCGCGCCAGGTCGAAGGACAGCACCTCGCGCGGCCACGCCAGCAGGTTGACGGCGACCAGCGGACGGCCGCCCATCGCGTACACGTCGGACAGGGCGTTGGCGGCGGCGATGCGCCCCCAGTCGTACGGATCGTCGACGACGGGGGTGAAGAAGTCGGCCGTGGCCACCACTGCGGCCGCGGCGGCGCCATGGGCGGCGGGGAGGGTGACGACGGCGGCGTCGTCACCGGTGGCCGGCCCGACGAGGAGCGAGCTGCCGGCCGCGACCGGCGGCGCCGTCAGCGCGCCGACGATGTCCTCCAGCTCACCGGGCGGGATCTTGCAGGCACACCCGCCGCCGTGCGCGAACTGGGTGAGCCGTACGGGTGTCTCACGCGTCGAGGTCATAGCGGGCTCCTTCGTCGGAGGGTGGGTCGCGGCCACATGTGTGCGCACCGCGCTGGGAGTACCGCCGTAGGGCCTGGTCGAACATGCCACCGCCGATTTCGGCGGGGCGGACGGGAATCGAACTCGCCTGCTCCAGGGGGTGTGGCCGGTGCGGGCCGGGGCAGGCGTTCCAGTAGCCTGACGGGCGGTGGAGGCGTGTGGGTGCCTGGTGGCCCTCCCGGTCTTCAAAACCGAGGTGTCCGAGGATCTCGGGCAGGCGGGTTCGATTCCCGTCCGCCTCCGCCAAGGTATCCGCCCCGACCGGCGCGACCGCGGAGCCACTCGCACGCCCGGCCGCCCGGGGACGGAACACGGTCGCCCCACGGCCCGCGCACCGGGCATCCGAGAGCGTGAGCGCAAGGACCGCACGTCCCCGTCCCGCCGACGCGACTTCCCACCGCGGTACCCGCTCCTCCTCCGCAGGCACCGGCCTCTTCGTCAAGGCGACGACAGAATCGGCCTTCAGGTTCCCCCAGCCCTCAACTTTTTTGATGGAACGTGCAACCATACGATTCCTTCACATGCCCTTCACATGCGAACCACAACAACCCTGAGGGACCCATGCGCACCCGTACTCACATCAGACTCGCCACCGCTGCCGCCGTCGATGCACTCGCTCTCACCGCGTGCAACCCGGGCAGTTCCGTCGTCGACAAGCCGAAGGCCAATGCCTCCGCCAAGGCCGACACCGGCAAGGGCACCGCGAAGAACACCACCAAGAAGAGCGCCGCGCCCAAGGTGGCCAAGGCCGGCGACACCATCACCGCGAAGGGCATGGACGACGGCAGCCAGCTCGACGTCACCCTCGTCAAGGTCGCCGACCCCGCGAAGTCCAGCGACGAATTCACGACCCCGGAGGCCGGCAAGCGGTTCGTCGGCGTGCAGTTCCGGCTCGTCAACACCGGAACCAAGACCTACAGCGACAGCCCCTCCAACGGCGCCCAGATCGCCGACAGCGAGGGTCAGCAGTTCGAGTCGACGTTCGCCGACATCACCGCCGGCCCGTCCATGTCGTCAGATGTGAAGTTGAAGCCCGGCGCGAAGGCGCTCGGCTGGATCGTCTTCGAGGTGCCCAAGGGCTCGAAGGTGGCGACGGTCCAGTTCACGATGGACTCCGGATTCTCCGACCAGACCGCCGAGTGGAAGCTGTCCTGATCTGACGCCGGCCCGGCCGTGGTGGGGGCACGGCCGGGCTTCGTGCTCATCCGGCGTCTCGGCGGCTCCCTGTCCTCACTCGCACGCGACGCCGTCGCCGTCCCGGTCGAGATGGGAGTCGTACCCGGGCTGGCCCTGGTAGAGGGGTGCCACCCCCGCCGCGCGAGCCGCGCTGCAGTTGGCGTAGTAGACGCTGCCGCCCCCTCCGCCGCTGCTGTCGTCGCTGCCCGAGCCTCCACCCGCTGCCACGGCCTTCGCGGTGACCGTGACGTGGACCTGCACGGTCTTGGTGGCGGTGACGGTCGGTGCCGGCTGAGGCGTCGCGGTCTCGGTGGCCGTCGCGGTCGCCGTGACCGTGGCGGTCGGCAGGACGCTGTCGGCTGCAGCCTTCGTCTTGGTGTTGGTCTCCTGTCCGCTGCCGCCGGCCCCCACACCGACGAAGAACGCGAGTGCCAGTGCGGGAAGCACATAGCGCTTCCGTGCCCACTTCGGCACGGGTCTGACTGGTTGAGACGGCATGGTGTACGGGTTTGTCATCTGTCCCCCCAATGTGTCGGACCGACGACGGTAGCGACTGCTTGGGACGCCTGTGCCGGTCCGGGACAGTAGTCACCTGTTCGTAATCCCGCAGCGGCGGCGCTGGGTGTCCACCCGGTGCGTGAACCCCCGCGCATCCAGGAACTCCAGCAAGGGCACAGCCACCCTGCGGGTGGTGTCCAGGGCTCGGCGGGCCTCGCTGAGGGTGAACGGCTGGGGCAGCCGGCGCAGGACGTCGGCGGCGCGGCTGTCCGCACCCGGGAGCAGCACGATACCGTCCGCCACCGCCAGCAGCGCCCCCGCGGACACCGCGGCGGTCAGCGCCTTGCGGGTGAGGCCCAGTTCCCGGAGACGATCCGCCTCCGGAGCGCGGAACGGCGCCGCCGCCAGTTCACGCCGTACGGCGTCGACGGCCGCTGCGAGGGGCGGAGGAAGCGTGGGCCGGTCGTCGCCGGGGCCGTACAACCGGCCCTGCCGCCGCCTCAGTTCCATGGCGCCGGGCGCCTCGGCGAGGGCGTCCACCAGCGATCTGTCGGGCAGGCCGAGCAGGCGCCGCGCCGCCTCGGCCGGCAGGCCCGGCTCCAACGGGTGCCGCTGTGCGTGACGTTCAACCTCGGCGGCCAGCCGCTCGCGCAACCCCGCCCAGTGGGTCTCGTCCACGAGCCAGTCCCCGACCAGGGGCGCGGCAGGCGGCGGTACGCCCATCGCCACCAGTTCGGAGCGGCGCACGAGGCGGCGCCGCCGTAGCTCCGCGGGGCCGTCCGGACAGCCCGTCATGGCGGCGAGCTCCGCCGCCCTGGCCCGGCCCGCGCCCCGCCGGGTCAGCCGGGGCGGGCGCACATCGAGCACGGTCACTCCGCAGGGCGGGCGCCGGCCGCCCGGTTCCCGCAGCACCGCGCGGTCGCCGACGCGCAGGGGCAGTGCGCGGCCCAGGATCAGCCTCGCTGTGTCCTCGCCCAGGGGTCGTACCGTCACGGGAACGGCGGCCGTACCGATGTGCAGGGTGACCCCACGGGGCAGTTCACCGGCCGGCTCGCCGGTGATGCGGACATCGGTCACGCCGGTGAGCAGCCAGCGGTCCGGGGCCAGCAGCACCTGCCCCCGCCGTAGGGCGTCGGCCGTGGAGCCGTGCACATTGACGGCCACCCGGGCCACCCCGCCGACCGCGGACCGTTCCTCGTGCAGGCACTGGAGTCCGCGCACGCGCAGTGCCGTTGAGCCGTCCCCCGTCACCAGGCGGTCGCCGACCCGAAGGGTGCCCGCACCGAGCGTGCCGGTCACCACCGTGCCGTGGCCGCGTACCGTGAAGGCGCGGTCCAGCCACAGCCGTGTGTCCGCGTCCACGGGCGGGTCCGGCAGCGCACCGGCCAACCGGGCCAACTCGGTGCGCAGTTCGTCCAGTCCGGCACCGGTCACGGCGCTCACCGCGACGGACGGCACGCTGCCGAGTGAGGTGGCGCCCATGCGCGCGACGGCGTCGGCCCGTACGGGTTCGGGGTCCGCCAGGTCGCTACGGGTCACCGCGAGCACGGCGTGCCGCACCCCGAGCGCGTCGAGGATCGCCAGGTGTTCCTGCGACTGCGGCTGCCAGCCCTGGTCGGCGGCCACCACGAACAGGACGGCGGGCACGGGCCCCACCCCGGCGAGCATGGTCGCGACGAACTTCTCGTGACCCGGCACATCGACGAAGGCGAGATGTTCCCCGTCCGGGGCGAGCCGGGTCCACACAAAGCCGAGATCGAGGGTGAGTCCCCTGCGGCGTTCCTCCTCGAAGCGGTCGGGTTCCATTCCGGTGAGCGCCCGTACCAGGGCGGACTTGCCGTGGTCGACATGCCCGGCGGTGGCCAGGACCCGCATGCGCTACCTCCTCGCGGCCGACCGCACGGCGTCGGCGAGCCGCTCGTCGTCCTCGCGCGGTACCGCTCTCAGGTCGAGGAGGCATCGCCCCGCCTCCAGGCGGCCGACCACGGGGACGGCCCCGGTGCGCAGTACGGCCGCGAGGGACTCGGGCAGGGAGAGCGCCGCGCTGGGCAGGGTGACTCCGGGCGCGCCGCCGCCTCCGACGGTCGCCGCGCTCTCCACGGCCCGTACGTCGATGCGGTCGGCGCTCAGCTCGTCGGCGAGTCGGAGGGCGCGGTCCATGAGGTCGGCCGGGTCGGCGGCCAGAGCGGCGGCGGTCGGGGTCTGCGGCCCGGTGAGCGTCGCCTCCAGGGCGGCCAGGGTCAGCTTGTCCACCCGCAGGGCACGGGCGAGGGGATGGCGGGACAGGGTGCGGACCAACTCCGCCTCCCCGAGGAGCAGTCCGCACTGCGGTCCGCCGAGCAGTTTGTCGCCGCTCGCGGTGACGAGTGAGGCTCCGGCGCGCAACTGGGTCTCGGCATCGGGTTCCTCGGGCAGCAGGGGGTGCGGTGCCGGCAGGCCGGAGCCGATGTCGACGACCACGGGGACGCCCAGCGCGGCCAGTTCGCCGGTCTCGGCGGCGCGGGTGAATCCGGTGATGCGGAAGTTCGAGGGGTGCACCTTCAGTACGAACCCGGTCTCCGGGCCGATCACGGCAGCGTAGTCGGCGACGGTGGTGCGGTTGGTGGTGCCGACCTCGCGGAGCCGGGCCCCGGTGGAGACGAGGAGGTCCGGGAGCCGGAAACCGTCCCCGATCTCCACCATCTCCCCCCGGCTGATGACGATGTCCTTGCCCGCGGCCAGCGCGGTGGCGGCGAGGACCAGCGCGGCGGCGCCGTTGTTGACGACGTGTACGGCGGCGGCGGACGGAACCTGGTCGCCCAGGGCCCGCAGCGCGGTGCGACCGCGGCGGGCGCGGACGCCGGTGCGCAGGTCGAGTTCGACGTCCGTCGGTCCGCCGGCCTCGTGCACGGCCTGCCGGGCGGCCGCCGACAGGGAGGCCCGGCCGAGGTTGGTGTGCAGCAGGACACCGGTGGCGTTGATCACCGACCGCAGTCCACCGGCCGTGGCGGGCAGCAGGGCGACCGCCGCGTCCTCCACCTGACCCGGCGCGATGCTGCCTGCCCGGGCCTGCTCCTGCGCCTGCCGCACCGCCTCCTTCACGACACGCGGTCCCAGTCGGCGCGCTGCCCGGGACAGCCGAGGATCACGCAGTACGGCGTCGGTGCGCGGAATCCGCCGTCGTACGTCGGCGGTGTCGCCGCGCGACGACGGGCCGTCCGTGCCGGGCGCGGCCGTCGCGCGGCGCTCGCCGGTCCCGTCCGCCGCGGCCTGGCGCTCCATGCGGCCCCTCCCTCGTCGGTCCCGCTGGCTGTCCGGGACGCCTCATCGTCTCCCAGTGCCCGCGGCCGGCCGTTCGACACGCCGGGACGGCGGCGGGAGGGGCGCGGGTGGCGGCCGCGGTGCGCTGCGGTACGGGACTCAGCGATCTGCGCCACGGGGATCACCGATCTGTGCGGGAGCCGATCCTGTTGCGCTCCAGGGCCCGCCTGAACTCGTCCAGCTCCGGCTGGGGCAGGTCACCGCCCTGAGCGAACTTGAGGACGTGTTCGGCGATGAGGCTCAGCTTGGTGTTGGTGCGCTGCGAGACGTCCCGCAGTACCCCCCAGGCCTCGTCCTGCCGGATCCGTCCGAGCACGATCACGGCGCCTATCGCCTGGTCGACCAGAGCGTGAGAGGACACGGCACGCTGCAGTTGCCGATTCTCCACCCGCAGCCGCTCGCACTCCCGGGCAAGTTCCGTGGCGCCTGCTGTCACAGTTCCACCTTCCCCCAGGAGATCTCCGAGCACGACTCAAACTTGCGTAACGCCCTGTTCACGGTCGGGTAAGACGGGTCCGCTCGTGCTGTCCCATGTCCACCGTGGTGGTGAGGCGCACCAGGCAGGGCCCGCGCGGGGTCGAGCCGAACCCGAATCGCACGGGGGGCCGGACCGGGCCGAGGGAGCCCAGGTCCTCGTCCTCGAAGCGCACCATGGCAGCGGTGATGCGGTGCAGGTCCTTCGCCCCGTACCACTCGTAGCGGCCGCCGCCCGCGCTGCCGCAGGTGCGTGCGCCCAGCAGCAGCCATGCCGGCCGGGTCGTCCACGCGGCCCAGGCGGGACGGGCGGCGAGCGGCCCGGGCACGGCTCTCAGCAGCCGCCCTACGGCACCTCGGCTGCCCAGGGAGAAGCGCAGTCGCAGCGCGCCGGCCGTGACCGTCCAGTCCCGCTCGGTGGCGTCCACCCGGACCGGCGTCACCCGCACCTCGTCGAAGACATAGGTGCCGGCGATGAAGTCCGCCGTCTGCGCGGAGGGAGCCAGCAGGAGGCGGTGCCCGTCCCGCCGCTCCAGCATCACGTCACTGAACGCCCCGAACGGCGACCGTGCCCAATGCCCCACCACCACACGGGTGCCGGACGACGTACCGATCCCGGCGATCCAGCCGTCGAAGCGCAGCCGGCCTCGCCTTGTCAGGTGCCGCCCCGGGACCGGGTGAGGGCGTCCTTGACGCGGTCGACCATGGAGGCGAAGGGCCCGGTCAGCCACTGGGCTGCGGTCGATCCCGCGGCGCGCGGGTGCGGATGGGTGGGTGCCAGCTTCTCCGCCGTCATGAGCAGCGCGCCCATGCCCTTGAGCTGGTTCTCGTCGCAGCCCTGACGCACAGCGGGGAACTCCTCCTGCTCCTCGTGCTCGGCGTGGGCGATCACGGACCGCTCGAAGGCGGCGATCTGGGAGTCGAACTCGGGGCTGCCGACGTCCACCTTCTCCAGCTGGGCGAGGACCTTGTTGGCTTCCTCCTCCTCATGGTTACGCGCCTCGGCCTCGGCCGCTCCGGCCGTTCTCCTCGCCGTCGGGCGCAGGATCATCTCCTCCGCCGTCTCATGAATGGCCAGCAGAGCCCTCAGCTCGTCGAAGATCTCTCTCTTCTGCTCCGCCTGTGCGCTCTTGACCTCGGTGAACAGGTCCCGGATCCGGGCGTGCTGCTCCAGCAGGATGCGGACCACGTCGCCCTCGGGAAGCCGCGCCGCCTCCTCGCGTTCCATCGTCGCGTTGCTCACGGCGGGGTTCCTCCTCTCCTTGTCGGCCGTCGGCCTCTCCGGGCGGGTAACCCTGACCGGGCCCGGCAAACGGAACGCCGAGCACGTCCCGCCCCGCGGCGCACGGTCGCTGCTGCAATCAGGTGCACCCCCTGCCGAACCCGAGGGAGAACGTCCCCGAGGTTGTACCGCGTCAACCGGCGGCAGCTCGACGATTACTAACACGTGATTGAACAGTCCAGGCTGATAAACCTAGTGTTATTACCTGTGAAGGCAGACAAACAGACCGGACCCGATCGCGTCGCCGTCGAGGCGGACGTCGACAGCCTCGCCTCCGGCCTGCGACTGGCCGTGGGCCGGATGACCCGGCGGCTGCGCCAGGCGCACGCCGTAGGGGACGTGACCCTCTCCGGAGTGTCGGTGCTCGCCCGGCTCGCGGCCGAAGGCCCCGGATACCCGGGGTCGCTCGCGGACCTGGAGCGCGTACGGCCGCAGGCGATGGCCAGCACGCTGGCCGGGCTCGAACAGCGTGGACTGGTGCGTCGTACACCTGACGCGGCCGACGGACGGCGGGCAGTCGTGGCGATCACCGAGGAGGGCCGGGCGATGCTGGCGGAGCGGCGTTCGGAGTCCGTCCACCGGCTCTCGGCGGCCCTGGAGGAGTTCACGGCCCAGGAGCGGGACACGCTCGCGTCGGCCGTGCCACTCCTCGACCGACTGGCGGCCCGGCTGTGAGCGCGGGCGCCCGGGGCAACGCTGGCCGACCCGGCACAGGCCGCCGACGGGACCTGCCCGCGGGCCCCGGCTACAAGTGGGTCGCCCTGTCCAACACCACCCTCGGTGTGCTGATCGCGACGATGGACGCCTCCATCGTGATCATCTCGCTGCCCGCGATCTTCCGCGGGATCGGCCTGGACCCGCTCGCGCCCGGCAACATCGGCTATCTGCTCTGGATGATCCTGGGCTATCTGCTGGTGTCGGCGGTGCTCGTCGTCGTCCTCGGCCGGCTCGGCGACATGTTCGGCCGGGTCAGGATCTACAACCTCGGGTTCCTGATCTTCGCCGTCGCGTCCGTCGCGTTGTCCCTGGATCCGTTCCGGGCGGGCGCGGGGGCCCTGTGGCTGATCCTGTGGCGCATCGTACAGGCGTTCGGCGGCTCCATGCTGACCGCCAACTCGGCCGCCATCCTCACCGACGCCTTCCCCGCCCGGCAACGCGGTATGGCCCTCGGCATCAACCAGATCACCGCGCTCGCCGGTCAGTTCCTGGGCCTCCTGGCCGGCGGACTGCTCGCCGCCGTGGACTGGCGGGCCGTGTTCTGGGTGAGCGTGCCGGTCAGCATCACGGGGACGATCTGGTCGTATCTGAGCCTGCGCGAGACCGCGGCGGGCCGCCGCGGCCGCATCGACTGGCTGGGCAACATCACCTTCGCGGCGGGCGCGGGAATCCTGCTCGCCGGCATCACCTACGGCATCCAGCCCTACGGCTCCAGTGCCACCGGCTGGGGCAACCCCTGGGTGCTCAGCGGGCTGTTCGGCGGCGGCGCCCTGCTGCTGCTCTTCTGCTACGCGGAGACGCGCGTCGCCGAGCCCATGTTCCGGCTGGCCCTGTTCAGGGTGCGGGCGTTCGCCGCGGGCAATGTGGCCGCCCTGCTGACCGCAATCGCGCGCGGCGGGCTGCAGTTCATGCTGATCATCTGGCTGCAGGGCATATGGCTGCCGCTGCACGGCTACGCCTTCGAGGACACGCCGCTGTGGGCGGGCATCTTCATGCTGCCGCTGACGCTGGGCTTCCTGATCGCCGGTCCTCTGTCCGGCTATCTGTCGGACCGGTTCGGCGCCCGGGTGTTCTCCACGGCGGGGCTGGTCGTCGTGGCGGCGTCCTTCCTGGGACTGCTCACCCTGCCGGTCGATTTCGACTACACGACGTTCGCGGCACTGCTGCTGCTCAACGGCCTGGGCCAGGGCATGTTCTCCTCGCCGAACACGTCGTCGATCATGGGCAGCGTGCCGCCGGAGCACCGGGGCGTCGCCTCGGGCATGCGCTCGACCTTCCAGAACTCGGGGACCGCCCTGTCCATCGGGGTGTTCTTCTCGCTGATGGTCTCCGGGCTGGCCTCGTCGCTGCCCACGACCCTCAGGTCCGGGCTCACGGCGCACGGCGTCCCGGCCGCCGCGGCGCAGCACGCGGCGTCACTGCCGCCGGTCAGCACCCTGTTCGCCACCTTCCTCGGCAACAACCCCATCGAGCACCTGCTCGCCTTCGGCGGAACGCTCTCCCATCTCTCGGCGGCCCAGCGTGCCGCCCTGACCGGTCACAGCTTCTTCCCACGGCTGGTCTCCGGTCCCTTCCACCACGGGCTGACCATCGTCTTCGCCGTGGCCGCGGGCATGGCCCTGGTCTCCGCGCTCGCCTCGGCGCTGCGCGGCGGACACGCTCCCACGCCGGAGCGCACACCGCAGGACGGGCCGGCCGTCGCCCGTACCAAGGAAGCGCAGGGACAGCACAACGCGCCCTCCGCATGACGTATCCGTCCCGGGACACCGGCGAACGGTGTCCCGGGGCGAGAGGTCCCACGGCCACCGGTCCGCCCATGGGCGCTCCGGTGGCCGACGGCGTCCCGGGCTCGGGACAGCTGCTAGGTCCTGTCGTCAAACTCGCGTCGCCGCCCAGAGGGCGGCCTTGCTGCGGCGTGGGGGCCCCTCCCGCTCGAGCGAAGCCGAGAGTGGGGGAGCGTGCTCTGGGGGTACCCCCTGCTCGAAGAGCTTGGGGGAGTGCCGGACTCGGCCCCTCGTACCGGGTGTACTCGGGGCCGTGTCCGGCGCGGCGGTGGGGGCACCGCCCGCGCGAGCGAAGTCGAGCGCGGGCGAGCGGGCGTGGCGTCGCGGGGCAGGCGGGAGTTTGACGACAGGGCCTAGGCGTCAGGGCTTCGGCGGGAAGCCCGGGATCGGGGCTCACCTCCCCGGGGATCCTTCGTGAGCTCCTCCTCGTCGAAGAGGAGCTCGTCGCCGTACAGCGCCTCGAGCCAGTTGCTCTGGTAGATGGTGTCGAGGTAGCGCTCGCCGAGGTCCGGAGCGATACCCACCGCGGTCAGACCGCGGGTGTCATGGCGGGACAGCCAGTCCATCGCACCGCTGACCACCGTGCCCGTGGAGCCGCCGAAGAGGAATCCACGGCGGGCCAGCCGGTGGCAGGCGCGGATGGTGTCCGCCTCCTCGACCCGGATCACCTCGTCCACGAAGGACTCGTCCAGCAGCGGCGGGCGCATGCTCATGCCCAGACCGGGGATCATTCGGCGGCCCGGCTTGCCGCCGAAGGCCACCGATCCGACGCTGTCCACGGCGACGATCCGCACGGGCCTGTGCCACTCCCGGAAGTAGCGCGCACAGCCCATCAGGGTGCCGGTGGTGCCCGCACCGATGAACAGCACGTCCAGCTCCGGGAACTCCTCGGCGATCTCCGGTGCCGTGGTGCGGTAGTGCGCGCGCCAGTTGCCCGGGTTGGTGTACTGCCCGAGCCACACATACCGGTCGTCCGACGCGCACAGCTCGCGTACGTAGTCGATCCGCGCACCCAGGAAGCCGCCGTTGGCATCCAGGTCGGCGACGATGTGCACCTGGCTGCCGAGCGCCTCCATCAGGAGCCGGGTCGACAGATTGCAGCGTGAGTCCGTGACGCACAGGAACCGGTAGCCCTTGCTGGCCGCGATTATGCTGAGCGCCACGCCCAGGTTTCCGGAGGAGGACTCGACGAGAATCGAGTCCGGCTTCAGGACTCCATCCCGTTCGGCGGTCTCCACCATCTCGATGGCTGCCTTCAGCTTGATCGAGCCCGCGAAGTTGAAGCCCTCGCACTTCAGGTACAGAGAACGCCCGAAGATCGGCTCGAGGTCGACGTACAGCTGGCTTTCGTTGAAGGCGTGAGGAGCGGTTATGACGGGCACGGTGGCCTCCTGGTGCCAGGGCCGAGGGAAGGTCGTCGTCAGCCGTAGCGGCGCAGTTCGTGGAAGAAGTCGTCGATGAGATGGAGGTGTCCGGCCCGGGCGGCTTCGTCGTAGACGTACTTGCCCACGGCGAGGTCGAGGACTCCGAGCCCGAACGGCGAGAAGATGACCGGTCGGTCGGCCGGCGGGGTCGACCGGCCGGTCATGACGTCGTTGAGGGTGCCGTCCAGGAAGTCGCGGTTGCCGGTTGCCTGCTCCGCGAGGTGAGGGGATGTGTCGGCTTTCAGGCAGTGCTCGACGTCGTCGACGTAGTTCGCCGAGGCGAGCAGAACCTGGGGGGCGAGGTCGCGCAGGGAGATGTGCAGGACCACGGGGTTGTGGCGGAACCATGCCGGGTCGGTGACATGGGGTGTCCCGGCGACGGTGGCGAAGACCACCAGGTCGCTGGAGCGGATCAGGTCCTCGGCGGTGTCGTGGACGGTGACCTGGCCGGGGGACGGGGACTGCCGCAGATAGCCGCAGAAGCCTGCGGTGCTGTCGGCGGACAGGTCGTGCACCCCGATCGAGTCGAACGCCCAGCCGGTGCCGACGAGGAACGAGTGGATGTACCGGGCGATCAGGCCCGCGCCGAAGAATCCGACCCTGGTGGGGTGGGTCCGGGTGCGGGTCAGCCAGTCCGCCGCCAGCGCCGCGGACGCCGCGGTTCTGGTGGCGCTGATGATGGAGCTCTCCAGACAGGCCAGCGGGTAGCCGGTGTCGGGGTCGTTGAGGATCAGGACCGCGGAGGCCCTCGGCAGCCCGGCGGACACGTTGCCCGGGAAGCTGGAGATCCATTTCAGGCCGTCGACCCGTACGGACCCGCCGATGGAGGCCGGCAGCGCGATGATCCGGTCCGTCGGGCGGTCGGGGAAGCGCAGGAAGTACGAGGGCGGGTTGACCGAGTCCCCTGCGCCGTGCAGCCGGTAGGTGGTCTCGACCAGATCCACGATCTGTCTCTCGCGCCCCGCGAGTGCTTGCTGCACCTGCGCTCCGGAGATCACCGCGAAGGTCGGCATGGAGCCCGGGGGCGGCGGGGCGGACTGGGTGGCGGGGGACGGCAAGGTCGTCATCGCGGACTCACCTCCGAGGTCGGGCGGCTGTCGGAGAGGCGCTGCGGCTCGGCCATGGCGACCAGCACCTGGCGATCTCCGGCGAAGGCCTCGCGACTGTGCGCGGTGCGGATGTTGTCGACGAGCATCACGTCTCCGGGCTGCCAGGGCTCGCGCCGGGTGTGGTCCTCGTAGGTGGAATTGAGCAACTGGACGACGTCCTCGCCGATGGGGCTGCCGTCGCCGAAACAGGTGTTGAACGGCAGTCCGTCCGCCCCGTACTCGTCGACCAGGTACTCACGCACCTCCGGGGCCAGCGTCCACTCGTTGAGGAAGGCGATCTGGTTGAACCAGCAACGCCGGCCGGTCACCGGGTGCCGCACCACGGCGGCACGGCGCTGCCGCGTCCGCAGCGACCCGTCGGGCTGCCAGGCGAAGTCGATGGCGTGGTCGCGGCAGTAGCGCTCGACGGCGGCGCGGTCGTCGGTGCCGAACGACTCCTCCAGGGACGCCCCGATCTCCTCGTTGTAGCTACGGGTGAGCAGCCAGCCCTCGCGTTCGAAGCGTTCGCTCAGCGTGGTGGGCAGCGCCTGGAGCACACGCTCCGCGTCGGCGACGGCGGTCGCGCCGCCCTGGCCGGGCGCGCGCAGACACGCGAACAGCATCAGGCCGGGGACCTCCAGCGTGTAGCTCAGCTCATGGTGCATGCACATCGGCTGGTTGTCCGGCCAGGCCGAGGAGGAGTACAGCCCAGGTCCGAGGCTCCGCCGAGGGGCGAAGGCCTCCCGCTCCGTCATCAGGCCGTCGGTGAGTCCCGCGAAGACGGCCCCCACCTGGTCCGTCTCCCGTACGCCAAGACCGCGGACGAGGAGCGCCCCGTGCTCGGTGACCTGCGCGCGCAGGGCGTCCCGGTGCTCGGCCGCCCAGGCCGCCGCACCGCCGGGTGCCTCGACATGCAGGACCGGGGGCTTGTCCGGGACCAGCTCCACCTCGAGCAGTGATGCCGGGGATGAGGACGACATCTCGGTTTCCTTTCCTTGCGTCTCGGGAGACTCGGGGGAGGCTCAGGAGGAGGTCAGCAGTTCGGCTGCGCCCAGGACGGCCCGTGCTGCTTCGGCCGGCCGGGTGCGCGGGAAGTAATGGCCGCCTTCGGCGAGTTCGTGCAGGTCCACGTGCTCGGCCAGGAGCTGCCAGTCGCGGTACCGGTCGGGGGCACCGCGCGTGTGCGGGTCGTCGGCGGCGAGGACGACGGTGACCGGCGCGGCCAGCTTCGCCGTCGGCGGGCTGTCCAGGACGTCGGCGAAGTAGCGGTGCGCGGACACGCAGTCGTGCCGGTAGGCGGCACCGACGTGCTCGGCGTGCTGCGCGTTGAGCTCGCCCAGCTCGGTGTAGCCGCTGTCCGCGGTCAACTGGGCGGCGATCTCGGCGTTGCTCCGCCGGGTCAGCTCGGCGATGGCGGAGCGACGCTCGGCGGCGGTGCCCGGCAACTGGGCGCCGACGAACACCCGCGGGACGTCCACACCGGCCTCGCGCAGCCTCCTGGCCGTCTCCAGCGCCGGGGCGGCGCCCGAGGAGTGCCCCCAGAGCATGACCCTGGTCAGGCCGCGCGCGGCGATCTCGGCGGTGACCTGCTCCACCACCCGCGTGATCGGCGCGAACGGCTCGTTCTTGGCGGCGAGGTCGTGGCCCGGCAGGTCGACGGCGTAGACCGCGGTCCCGCTGCCCGCCAGGGCTCCGGCCATCGGCTGGAAGTTGACCGCGTTGCCGCCGGCGTAGGGGAAGCACACCAGGGCGCAGTCCTGCCCGCTCCCGGGGGCGGTCAGCGGCTGGAGCAGCTCGGGGCGCCGCTGGGTCGCCCCGTCGAGGAGCGCGGCGAGGTCGGCGAGCACCGGGTGGCGGGTGATGTCCTTCAGGGACACGGCCCGGCCCAGGGCGATGGTGAGTTTCACCGCCGACAGCGAGGTGCCGCCGGAGTCGAAGAAGTGGTCCTGCCGGCCGATGTGGTCCTGGGGGACGCCCAGCAGTTCGGCCCAGGCGGCCGCCAGTTTCCGCTCGGAGGAGGTGCGCGGCGGCTCGAACTCCTTCCCCTCGGCGCCCGTTTCCGCGGCCGAGGCGGTCTGCTGGGCCAGCGTGGTCAGGGCCTTCCGGTCGATCTTGCCGTTGGCGGTCAGCGGCAGGTTCTGCTGCCAGTGGAAGGCCGAGGGGACCATATAGACGGGCAGCACGACGTTAAGCGCCTGGCGCAGCGCGTCCGCGGGCTGGCACCGGCCGGTGTAGAAGGCGATCAGGTGGGCGCTGCGGCCCGCCAGTTCCGCCACGACGACCGCGCCGTCGCGTACCCCGGGCACCCTGAGCAGATTGTTCTCGATCTCGCCGATCTCGATGCGGAAGCCACGGATCTTGACCTGGTTGTCGCGGCGGCCGAGGAACTCCAGTTTGCCGCCGGGGTGCCAGCGTCCCCAGTCGCCTCCCAGATAGAGCCGCTCCCCCGGCCGGTACGGATCGTCGAGGTACGCCTCGCGGGTCCGCTCGGGGTCGTTGACGTACCCGCGGCCCACACAGACCCCGGAGAACGCGATCAGGCCCGGGGCGCCCAGCGGCACCAGGGACAGGTGCTCGTCGACGACATGGACCCGTACGTTGTTGACGGCGCGCCCCAGCAGGATCCGGTCCGGTACCCGGTCCATGACCTCGTGGTTGGTGTCGTCGGAGGTCTCGGTGAGCCCGTAGGCGTTGACCAGCTTGATCCCCGGCTGGCTGGTGAACCAGCGCTGGACCAGCTCCCGCTTGAGCGCCTCGCCGGTCACGGACACACACATCAGGTCCGGAAGTTCGTGGGGGTGCTGTTCCAGATAGGAGACCACCACCTCCAGATAGGAGGGCACGACCTGGACGACGCCGACCCGGCCGCGGGCCAGTGTGTCGACGAACTGCTCGACGTCCACGATCACGTCCTGCCGGACCAGCAGGGTGCGCCCGCCGACCAGCAGCGCGGCGAGCAGTTGCCACAGCGAGATGTCGAAGCACTGCGGGGCCGTCTGCGCCACCACGGAACCCTCGCCGACACCCAGATCGTCGATCTTGGCGAAGATGTGGTTGAGCATGCCCGCGTGCTCGCACATGGCGCCCTTCGGCTCGCCGGTGGAGCCGGAGGTGAAGTAGATGTAGGCGAGCTGGTCGGGGGTGACCTTGACCGAGACATCGGTGTCGCCCTGCTGTTCCTGGTACGCCGTCTCGACGGTCAGCCGCTCGATGTCGGGCAGCAGCGCCAGGGCCTTGTCGAGGGTGTGTGTGCTGCCGGACTCGGTCAGCACCAGCCGGCAGCCGGCGCGCGAGAGTGTCGCCTCGATACGGCCGGCCGGGAAGTGCGGCTCGATGGGCAGATACACGCCTCCGGCCTTGAACACCGCCAGCACGGCGGCCAGCCAGTCGAGGTTGCGCTCGGTGACCACGCCGACGACGTCCTCGCGGGCGAGCCCGCGGGCCAGCAGCGCCCGGGCCAGCCGGTTCGCTCGGGCGTTGAGCTCCCCGTAGGTCCAGGTGCGGTCGCCGTGCACGGCGGCCACGGTCTCGGGGTGGGCCCGCGCCTGCTGTTCGAACAGCTCGTGCACCCGGTGCCGGGGCAGCGTCCGCGCGGGCCCGGCCAGCCCTTCGAGCTGGTGCTCTGCTTCCTCCGCCGACAGCAGACTCTGTCGTGCGTGCTCGGCACCCGGATCGGCGGCCAGCAGCCTCAGCGCCGTGAGGTGGTAGCCGCCGATCCGGGCCGCGCAGTCGGCATCCAGTGCCTCGGTGCGATGGCGCAGCCGCAGCAGCGTCCGTTCGCCCCGGTCGTCCCACTCCACCGCCAGCACCGTGTCGTCGGCGAGTGCGCTCCCGGTCCCCTCGGGGTCGAGGACGATCTCGTACGACGGTCCGGCCACCCCGAGCTCCCGGCGCAGTTCCCGCACCGGGAACGCCCGGTGCGCGAGCAGTTCCGCCGCCTCGCGGCGGGTGCTCGCGACCAGGTCACGCCAGGTGGGGGGCGCGACGGTCAGCCGACAGGGCAGCGGGTCTTCGTCCGGCCCGGCGACATATCCCGTGACCACGTCCTGCTCGCCCGAGAGGGCGGCCAGGACCTTGGCATGGGCGGCCAGCAGCACCGCGCCGAGCGGCACCTCCAGCTCGTCCGCCAGGGCGCGCACCGCCCTGGCCGTCTCGTCCGGCACCACCGCCTCGTGCACGGCGACACCCACGACCGGCTCCGGCGCCCACCGGGGGATCGCGGTGCTCCCGCCGGCGGTCAGCACGCGGCTCCAGAACTCCCGGTCCGCGTTCAGGTGCGCTTCCATCACAGGCCTTCCTCAACTCACCGTCGGCGCGGCACCGGGTGCCGTGGACGTCGCTGTCGTCGCGGCCGGACCGACGCCGAAGGGCCGACCGGGAGCGTCCGGGTTCTCCGCCGCCGGGTTGCCGCCCCACCGTGCGTACGGAGGGACTTCCTCGCCCTTCATCAGGAAGGAGTCGGGTGCCAGCTCGGCGTGGTCGCCCACGATCACGCCGTAGTGGACATGTGCGGCGACACCGAGGGTGCAGCCGGCACCGAGCGTGGTGCGGTCGGACTTGAAGGTGCCGTCCTCCTGGGAGTGGCACTGGATCTTGCTGCCGATGTTGAGGGTGCAGTCGTCCCCGATGGTGGTGAGCGTCCGCTCCGTCACGTACACGCCGTCGTCGAAGACCCTGCGGCCGATGCGCACGCCCATCATTCGCCAGATCAGGTTCTTGAACGGGGTGCCGTTGAAGACCATCACATGGCGGTCCGGGACCTTCCACAGGCGCTCGTGCCACCAGAAGTACGGGTCGTAGATGGAGCACAGCTGAGGGCTCAGCGGACGGAACCGTGCGATGCCGCGCTCCACCAGGGCGAAGTACACCGCGGTGAATGCGAGGCTGAACGTCAGATAGCAGGCGATGACGATGTACCCGAGCGCTCCGTACAGATTGAGGGTGGCGAGACCGATCGCCGTCAGGACGAAGGCGTGCAGCCACCGGACACAGAGGAAGAAGGCCATGGAACGCAGGTTGTAACGATTCTTCCGGGAGAGGTGACTGTGTAGTTCGTTGCCCGACCTGAGGTGGTCGAACCGGGAGTCGCGCTCGACCGTGCGGGGAATCTCGAAGCTCGGCGAGCCGAGCAGCCCGACGTCCTCGCGTACCTCGCCGTCGAGGGGAATCTTGACCTTGGTGGCCAGCAGACAATTCTCACCCGTCCTGGCTCCCGCGGGATAGGCGATGTTGTTGCCGATGAAGCTGTGCGCTCCGATCGTCGCCCGGGACACCCGGAAGGACGTGCTCGAGAAGTCGGCGTTGATGATGGACAGGCCGTCGGCCACCATCGTGCCCCTGCCGACGGAGACCAGATACGGGATCTCGTGCACCACTTCGGTGCCGAAGTTGGAGCCGGTCTGCTCCACCTGCGTCAGGTCGTATCCGAGCGCCCTCAGGTAGTGCACGATGTACGAGCTGTCGCCGAAGAGCCAGGTGAAGAACCTGATGTTCGTCATGAGGGCGATGCTTCGTTGCGCCGCGTACCGGAAGCCGCAGAGCGGATAGACCTTGTCGGGCTTGATGGCCAGGTTCAGCAGACGGGGAAGCGTGCAGACCGTGATGAGGCCGCCGACGACGAGACCGAAGAACGCCACGCAGGAGATGAGCAGCGAGTCGGTCAGGAGTTCCGGGAAGGAGTCGACGTCGTTCGGGCTCAGGCGGTCCTCGAGCGCGGGCACCCAGCTGAACACCATGTACGCACCGCCGACGAAGAGCGGGACGTACACCAGGAAGAGCTGCAGCAGGGTCGCGATTCCGAACCAGGCCCGGCGCAGCGTGCCGCACTTGGCCGACTCGACCCGTACGAAGTCCATCTCCGTGGGTTGCGCCGGAGATCCGTACCGGCGCTCGCCGTCCGGGATGGACTGACCCCGGTACAGAGCGGACGCGTGACCGAGCTGGGCCCTGTCACCCATCGACGTGTCGATGTCGAGCACGGTCTTCTCACCGACGAGCACATCACGGCCGAGGGTGACCCGCCCGGTCTGGATACGCCCGGCATGCGCTCGGTAGCACATGAAGAACGCGTCCTTGCGGATGACGGTGCCCTCGCCGACCGTGAGCAGGTCGGTGCACACCGGCACGGAGCGGGACAGGATCGTGACTCCCTTGCCGATCCGGGCGCCGAGGGCCCGCAGGTACAGCACATACAGCGGGTTGCCGGCGAGAAAAATCATCGGATTGGCATGGAGCAGCGACTTCACGATCCAGAACCGTAGATAGGTCAGGCCCCAGACCGGGAACTCACCCGCCTTCCAGCGGCCCACGAGAATCCACTTGGCCAGGATCGGGAACAGGCACACGACGAGGAATCCGCTCCCGCCGAACAGGAGGGACCGGAGATAGATGTCGGTGACACCCGTTCCGTCGGACACCCAGTCGTAGCCTCGCGCGGCGGCGAGCGCGGTGGCGAAGGAGTACGCGACGAAGACCAACAACTGGAGCGTTCCGCACAGTACATAGGACGCCGTGCTCGCCCGCGTCACCGGAGTCTCCGCAGCCGCCACCGCCGGTTGCACCGACCGTGCCGTCAGGGTGTGTCCGTCGACGGGAGTAGGGATGGCGTCCGCGACTGCCGCTGCCAGGTTGCGGATCGTGGGGTTGCGATAGATGTCCTTCATGGACACCGAGGGCAGATCCCCCCGCTTCCTGACGCGCGCGCAGAATTGCGCCATCACCATCGAGTTGGCACCGAGATCCTCGAAGAAGTGACTGTCGGCCGAAACGCGTTCGACGCACACGACATCAGCCAGTACTTCGGCGAATTTCCTCTCGGTTTCCATCGTCGACGGGCCTGTGCTGCTTCGCCTGGCGTTCGGAGGTTCGTCCGGGCCGGGTATCAACACCTCGGCAGACTTCTCTCCCATGCTAACTCCTTGCGGATATATCGCTAACCATCGTCTTGCGATGATCAGGCCCATGTCCTGACGCCCGGCTTGAAACCGTGCGCTTCAGTGTCAGTCTGTCGCGATCGGGAGGCCACTCGGAATCGATCTCGACAACTCGACACTATCGCTCAACGAGCCGGTATTCCTGGGCTCGCCACACGCGAAAACACGTCGGCATGCACTCGGATGGCGGCTCCCCCTCACGCCGAGCGGCCACATATCCGCACGTCGGAGCCATGGCGCCCGCCAGGAAGGTCCTGACCCGAACGTGACAAAGAGGTGCGCCGAGCTCCCCGCGACACCACTTCCGCGATGCGTCCCGCGCGCCCTCGACGGATGCGAATGCAATAAGTGAAAGTTCGACAAGTGTAGGCGTCTGGTCTGAACGAGTGAATTCAGGCGGGTGATTTGACAACTGGTGAGCCCTGAGGGGCATAACACAGGATCCGGGGGTCGTGACCCTCGGTGTCGCCGGCATCGTGCTTTCCGCCGGACACGCTGTTGCAGTGCTTGCACATGGTGTGACCGAACATCAGAAAGCCGTCGTCAGAGTCCTTCTCAACCAATTCGATGGAAAAGAACGCTCTGCCCGCCACCGGGCAACGGGCACCGCCGGCCGACGGCTCCGGCCGTACGCCCCCGACGACGTCCGGGGCTCCGGCCGCTCCGAAAATCGCTTGCGCCGACGCGCCGGGCGAGCACAATCAGCGGGTGCAGATCCTGTCGTTTCCCGAAGAAGCCACCCCGGTCGGACTGCGCACACAGGTGCGCGACCTCCAGGAGCAGGCCTGGCCCTCCGCGGAGGGCACGGTCGCCCCTGACGGTGCCCCGACCCACGATCCCCTGCTGCGTCCCTGGTCGATGCTGCTCGTGGACGGGGGGACGGTGCTCGCCGCTCTGGACATCCTGTCCAAGGAGATCTTCCACGCGGGCGCGCGCTACGCCGCGGGCGGCCTGAGCACGGTGGTGACACGGCAGGACAGCCGCGGCCTCGGACACGGCCGGCACCTGGTCGCCGCGGCGCGGGAGACGATGATCGCCCGGCGGCTGGACCTCGGGCTGTTCACCTGCGACAGCCCGCTCCGGACGTTCTACGAGGGCGCGGGCTGGCAGATGCTCCCCGGCACGGTGCTGGTCGGCGGCACACCGCAGGACCCGTTTCCCAGTGACCGGCCCGGCTTCGACAAGGTCACCCTGGGCGGCTTCTTCTCGGCCAGGGCCCGACAGGACCGGACAGCGTTCCACGCCAGCCGCATCGAGCTGTATCCGGGAGAGATCGACAAGCTCTGGTGACAACGTGCGGCGCGTACGAGTGGTGCGTTCCCCGGTCGCGGTCGTAGCGTCGGTACACAGGTGCCCACGGACGGCCAGGAGCGAACATGCGGATCCACACGGTGAGGACGGCGGTCGCATTGGGTGCCGTCGCTCTGCTCGCAGCAGCCATGGGTACGGCCTCCGCCGCCCCACCGGCCGGACAGGGCCCCGAACGGCAGACCGCTCATCCGGTGATCGTGGACTGTGTCTGGCACGCGCAGGTGCGGCCCGCCGCCTTCATGCTCGCCTGCGGTGACGGCAACAGCCGCCTGTCCTCGCTGCACTGGACGCACTGGGACCCGGGTTCGGCCACGGCCAGCGGCATCAACGTGGTCAACGACTGCAACCCGTACTGCGCGGCGGGCACGTTCCACTCGTACCCGGTCGTCGTACGGCTCGACCGGCCGGAGCCCTGGAAGAAGGATCCGCAGCTGCGGCACTACACCCAGCTGAGCCTCGTCTACACCGACGGCAGGCCCGACGGGTTCCGTCGCGTGGTCACGTATCCGCTGTGGGACTGACGCCGGCCGGCCGCACGCACCGACCCTGCACGGCTACGGCACGCGCGCGGTCCACTCCGGGGCGGAGAACTTCGTGGCGGCCAGTTCCTCGGCCTGCTCCAGCTCCCGCGGGGTGATGTGGCCCCCGCTGAGGCCGTAGCGGGTGCGGAACGACTGGATCATGCGGTCGATGACGGCCTCCCGGGACAGCCCGGTCTGCCGCCGCAGCGGGTCGACGCGCTTCTTGGCGCTGCGGGTGCCCTTGTCGGACAGCTTCTCCCGGCCGATGCGCAGCACTTCGACCATCTTGTCGGCGTCGATGTCGTAGGACATGGTCACGTGGTGCAGGACCGCGCCCGGGCCGCCTTCGGGGCCGACCATGCGCTTCTGCGCGGCTCCGGCGATCTTGCCGGCGTCGGTGGCGATGTCGTTGAGGGGCTGGTACCAGGCCTTGATGCCCATGTCGTCCAGGGCGCCCAGCACCCAGTCGTCGAGGTAGGCGTAGGAGTCGGCGAAGGACAGCCCGGACACGAGGGAGGCCGGCACGGACAGGGAGTAGGTGATGGTGTTGCCGGGTTCCACGAACATGGCGCCTCCCCCCGAGATGCGCCGGACGACGGTCATCCCGTGCCGTCGCACGGCCTCCGCGTCCACCTCGTTGCCCAGCGACTGGAAGCTGCCGATGACGACGGCCGGGCCGCCCCACTCCCACACCCGCAGGGTCGGCGGCCGGCGACCGGCGGCGACCTCCGCCGTGAGGACCTCGTCCAGGGCCATGTGCAGGGCGGGCGACTGGGGCTCCTCGTGGATGAACTGCCAGTCGTAGTCGGTCCAGTCGGTGGCCTGGGCGAGCGCGCGGCGGACGGCTGTCGCGACGCCTTCGGGAGTCAGGCCGTACATGACGGTACCCTCGGGCAGGCCCGACCGGACGCGCTCGGCGAGTTCGGCGGCCTCCGTGGTGACCGGGGCGCCTTCGAGAGCCCGGTCGATGGCGAGCAGGGCCTCATCGGGTTCGAGGAAGAAGTCTCCCCCGACGCAGACATTGCGCAGGACGCCGTCGTGGTCGTCGAGATCGACCACGACCAGCTTGCCCCCGGGGACCTTGTACTCGCCGTGCATGCCCACCGCCTTGATCGTTCCTGGACTGCCGTCACGGTAACGCCGTTCGCAGGTCTCCTGTTCCACGGGCCGGCCCGGGCGGGCGGCCGAGGGGTGGCCGGTTCACGGAGTCCGGAACGAAGTGCGCGTTCCGCTCGGAAGCCGGTGAGAATATCGGCACCAGATAGGGTCGCCTCCGGTCCCTGCGCGGGCAGGGCAGGCACGGTCGGCCGCGACGCGGAGGGGAGGAGGCCGAGCATGATGAACCTCAACGGCATCGACACCGTGGACGAGCCCTCTCGGCGAACCGGTCAGGAGTCTCTGAAGCCGGCGCTCGACGCCCTCGGCACCGGCGCCTACGTCGTCGACGAGCAGGGGCAGATCGTCGCCGTCAACTCCCGTGCCGAGCACCTGCTCCTGCGATCGTCCGGGGAGCTCCTCGGGCAGGACGCCCACGACCTGCTGCACCGCAACCGCCATGGGGAACCGCTGCCGAGGGCGCGGTGTGAGATGAGACAGGCGTTCCTGGGCCGGCGGACGGCACAGGCCGAGGACGTCTGGTTCGTCCGCGGGGACGGCTTTCTGCTGCCGGTGTCCTGGCTGGTCACCCCGTACGACATCGGTGAGCCGGAGGGCGCCACGTTGGTGCTCTTCCACCCGTCCACCGACACGGACACCCCCCGTGCCCGTACGGAGCCGACCGCGGCGCCGCTCTCCGAGCTGGAACGGCTGGCTCTGCTGGCCGAGACCACCACCCAGTTGACCTCGACGCTCGACGTGGACGAGGCGCTGAGGCGGCTGGTGGCCCTGGTGGTCCCCCGGCTGGCGGACTGGGCCGTCATCGACCAGATCACCGAACGCGACGAGGTGTGGCGCACGGCCGTGGTCCACCGCGAGAACGGTGTTCTGGTGCACCGGGACGATCTGCAGGGGCCGATGCCGCCCGTGCCGGAGGACTCCCCGATGCCTCTGTCGCGCGCCCTGCGCGGCGTCGCGTCGACCGTGACGGGCCCCGGGACGTACCGGCGCACGCCGGACTCGGGGATCGCGGTCGCACAGCGCCTGCTGTTCGAGGCGACCGGTATGCACTCCGCGGCCATCGCCCCGATCCGCGGTCTGCGTGAGGTGCTCGGCGCCCTGACCCTGGGACGCTCGGAGCGGCCCGAGGCGTTCACCTCCTTCGACCTCGCGCTGCTGGAGGACATCACCCGCCGGGCCGGGCTGGCCCTGGACAACGCGCGCCTCTACCAGCGGCAACGCAAGGTCGCCGAGACCATGCAACGCCATCTGCTGCCCCAGCTGCCGCGGCTGCCCGGGCTGGAGATGACGGCGCGGTATCTGCCCGCTCCCGACGCCTCACAGGTCGGCGGGGACTGGTACGACGTCTTCGCGCTCGCCGAGGGCGACACGGCGATCGCCATCGGAGACGTGGCCGGGCACGACCTGGACGCGGCGGCCGGCATGGCGCAGGTGCGCAACATGCTGCGTGGCCACGCCTGGTCCCAGAAGGAACCGCCGAGCCGCATAGTGGAGTGGCTCGACGAGGCGATGACCCGCCTCACCGATGTCTCCATGGCCACCACGGTCTTCGCCCGGACGGCGGTCGGCAGCGACGGGCGCTGGACCCTGCTGTGGACCAACGCCGGTCATCCCCCGCCCCTGCTGGTGACGCGTGAGGGCCTGACCGAGTACCTCACCGAGGGGCACGGCCCTCTCCTCGGCATCAGGCCCCGGCGGCGACGCGGCGACGCGACGGTGGTGCTGCCGCCCGAGTCGACGCTGCTGCTGTACACCGACGGTCTCATCGAGTCGCGGGGCCACTCCCTCGACGAGGGACTCGACCGGCTGCGCCGGCACGCCGCCGCGCTGGCCCGCCGCTCGCTGGAGTCGTTCGCCGACGAGTTGCTCGAACGCACGCGTCCGGCCGACAACGACGACGACGTCGCGGTTCTGGCCCTGCGCACGCCCGCGGTGCCGTGACGGGCGCCTCTCACGCGCGCCGGGCACCTGGGCCCGGCGGGCCGCGGCGGTCAGTTCTCCGAGGGGATACGGGACGCGATCTCCCGGGCCAGCCGTGCCGCCTCCGCGGACAGCGGGCCGCCCTGCGAGGCGACCGTCGCGAGCAGGCGTAGCAGATCGTCCGCTTCCTCGCGGCTCATCAGAGCCAGCCGCTCCACGGGAGCGGACTCGAGGTCCTCGAGTCCGAGGGGGTCGTTGTCGTCCATGTCCTGGGCAACGTACCCCGTGGGCGGCTGGTCACGCGGGCCGGGGCGGGCGCGCGGCCGTCCCCTTTCACCCGTCGTGGCGCACCGGTACGGCGCCGCGGACGGGGCCGGCTGTCGGTCTCAGCCGGCCGGATGGGAGCGCAGGGCGGTGACGGTGCGCCGTACGGTCTCCGCATGGCCGAACAGGCCGGGCAGCCCACCGGTGTGGAGCAGCACGGTGCGTTC
Organism: Streptomyces sp. NPDC002573; assembly: GCF_042889625.1. Lineage (NCBI taxonomy): Bacteria > Bacillati > Actinomycetota > Actinomycetes > Kitasatosporales > Streptomycetaceae > Streptomyces > Streptomyces sp. NPDC002573. Next base: position 140,982 of record NZ_JBIARC010000007.1, read on the forward strand.
CCCGCGGCGGATGTCGCCGTCCCGGACGGCGCTGATCAGACCGGCCAGGGCGCGACCGCTGTAGACCGGGTCCAGGACGATGCCCTCGGTGGTCGCGGCCGTCCGCATCGCCTCCAGAACGGGCTCGTGCAGGGTCCCGTATCCGGTGCCCACCTGGTCGGTACGGATGCGCAGGGATCCGGGTGCGACATCGCGGCGGGTGAGGGCGGTCGCGAGGCCCGCGACCGTCTCGGCGGGGTCGGCCACCGCGCCGCAGTGCACGCCGAGAACCCGTTCCTCGCCGAGCGCGCCGATCAGCCCGGCCATGGTGCCGCCGGAACCGAGCGCGACCACGACATGCCGTACGTCGGGCAGTTGGGCGAGCAGTTCCTCTCCGCCGTCCACGTATCCCCGTGCCCCCAGGGGGCTCGAACCGCCGAAGGGGATGAGGCAGGGGTGGGCGCCGCTCTCGCGCAGTTGCGCGCAGACGTCCTCGGCGGCGTCGCCCAGTGCGCTGGGAGCGCCGTCCCCGGCCCAGTGGATCCGCGCCCCGAAGAGGCTTTCCAGGACGAGGTTGCCGGAGCCGTTCGCCGCGTCGGTCGCCGTTCCGGGGAAGACCAGGACGACATCGAGTCCCGCTCGGGCTCCCGCGGCCGCGGTGAGGCGGGCGTGGTTGCTCTGTGCGGCCCCGGTGGTGACCAGGGTGTCCGCGCCTTCCGCGAGGGCGGCTCCGACGGTCCACTCCAGTTTGCGGACCTTGTTGCCGCCGCCCCCGAGGCCGATGAGATCGTCCCTCTTGACCCACAGATCGTCCTCGCCGAGGCCGAGCGCCGTCGCGAGGCGGGGCATCGGCTCCAGCGGGGTGGGCCACGTCGACAGGGTGATCCTGTCACTCATGCGATCTCCAGCGGACGGTGGGACGAGGGACCGCGTGAGGGGTCCGGGTGATCCGCATTATCCACGGCGATCGGGGGGGCCGGGCGGGAGCGGGGCGGCGGCCGGGCGGGCCCGTCGATTCGTTACGGCACGGCAGGTACCGCAGACCGGTGTTCTTTGTGATCCTCAGAAACCGCGCGGGCCGGGCGAGTTGGCCTCGCATCCGCTCCGGCCGCCCGGCCGGAGGGCCTGCCTCATCCATGAAAGGACCGGCCGTGGCGAAGAAGGCACGGAGTCTCGGTGCGAGACGCGCGTTGGCGTTCAGTGCGGCAGTGATCAGCGGCGCCGCCACCCTGGCGGGCACGGGTGCCGCTGAGGCGAGCGCGTCCCCCGTGAGCGCGCGGGGCGGCGACTATGTCGCCCTCGGCGACTCCTACGCGTCGGCACCGGCGGTCCCCGGCCAGGTGGACCCCAACTGCAAGCGGTCCGACCACAACTACCCCTCCCTGGTGGCCGCTTACGAGCGGACGCGGCTGGCGGACGTGACCTGTTCCGGGGCCACCACCGTCGAGATGACGGCCCCCCAGGGCACGGCCCCGGCCCAGTTCGCCGCGCTCAGCCGCAGGACGGACCTGGTGACCGTCAGCATCGGCGGCAACGACGTCGGCTTCACCACCGTGCTCGGTACGTGTGCCCGCCTCACCTCGTCCGATCCGGCCGGTGCGCCGTGCCGTGCCTACTTCACCAGCGGCGGCGGTGACCGGCTCACGGAGACGGTCGAGCAGACGGCGCCGAAGATAGCCCGGGTGCTCCACGGAATCCGGCAGCGGTCGCCGCACGCCCGGATCCTGCTGGTGGGCTACCCGGACCTGTTCCCGGACAACGGGGTGGGCTGTACGAGCACCTCGGTCCCGTTCGCCGCGGGGGACTTCCCCTATCTGCGGGACAAGGAGAAGGAGCTCAACGCGATGCTGGCCAGGGAGGCGCACCGGCACGGCGCACGATACGTCGACACGTACACGTCGACCGTCGGGCACGACCTGTGCCGGCCGACCGGGCAGCGCTGGATCGAGACCCTCACCCCGGACACGCCCGCCGCGCCCCTGCACCCCAACGCGCAGGGAGAGCAGGCAATGGCGGCCGCCGTCGAGCACGCCCTCGGCTGTCACGGGTGGCGGCGCGGATGACCGGACCCGGCCGGCCGCGGCCCAGCTGACGCGGCCGGTCACCTCCGCCCGCCCGTGTGTGCGTCGCTCACGGGCGGGCTCGCGCACGAGAGCCGTGAGGGTCAGGTCGCGGGGCGGCCGCCGCCGGAGTCACCGTGCACCGCACCCGTGAGCCCCACCGGGTTGCCCGAGGGGATGACTCCGGCCGCCACCACCGTCCGGGCCCATGGAGCCAGCAGTTCCGCCAGCCGCATCGTGGCGTCGCGGCCCAGAGCACGCCACGGCCCCTCGGCGGCCGCGTCGGTAGCGTCCTCGATCGCGCGGCGCTCGGCCACCCCCCGGCCGGTCAGCCGCCCGCCGTCGTCGACCCATCCCCGGTCCCGCAGCGCGGCCTCGGCGGCGTGCCAGGCCCCGGCGTCCCACTTCCGGCCCTCGCGCAGCAACGCGCCGTCCGACTCCCCCGCGGCGGCCTTGAGCACCAGCGCCTCGACCGGGCTGACGCCTCGGCTCACCAGTACCGCGACATGCCCGTCCCCACGGTGCTCACGGAGTGTGGTCACGGCCTGCCACAGCCGCGCATGGGGCTCGGCCGGGCGGTCCAGGGCCTGGTTGGCGGCGCCGAGCACGCGCCCCGCGGTGTCGGCCGCCTCGGCCGCGGACCAGGCCAGATCCGCCGTCTCGGACATCCCGGCACTGCGCAGGGCGTCCTGCCCGTACAGGCGCCCCATGGCCAGACCGACGCCTCGCTGTCGCGCGGCGAGGATGTCCGTCACCGTCGCGTACCGCCACGCGTCCGGCAGTGCCCGTGTCACCCGGCTGGGGTGGAACACATAGAAGGCGCTGGTCACCACCACAGGCGGGACCGGTCCGAGGGGCGCGGCGCGCAGGGCGACGTACCCCATCCAGAAACCCCGCATACCGAGCTCGTCGGCCGCCTGCCGTGCCTCCGGCGTGAAGTACACGAGGTCGTGCACCGGCTCCACCAGCTCCCACATCATCCGGGACAGGCCCTCAGTCACTGTGCTCCCCCTGTCCCCGTAGGCCCCGCACCACACTGGTCATGACCGCTGTCATAGCACATCTCCATGACGCCTGTCATAGGAAACGTCCCGGGGTGGATGTCCAGGTTTGAACACCGGACCCGAGGCCACTCGATGTATTGCCCCCGTAGTCGACGTGACGTGGAGTGAACAAAGGTGGCTGGAGAGCAGAAGGCCAAAGGAAAGATGGAACAGGCCAAGGGCAAGACCAAGGAGACCGTCGGCCGCACCGTCGGGAACGAGAGGCTGACGGCCGAGGGCCGAGCAGAGAAGGCCAAGGGCAACGCTCGCCAGGCGAAGGAGAAGACCAAGGACGTCTTCAAGCGCTGACACATGAGACGCCCGCACCAGGGTCCCCGTGCATCGGACGGGGACCCTTCCGCTGCCCGCGGAGCCCCCGTCCGGCGTCCGACCGGCCCGGACGGCAGACGGCGCCGGGCGCCGTCGAAGGCGTTGCCGACGGTCCGTCAGGGCTATGGTGCTCGTGCGTGGACCGGCACGAAGGCGAAGGGAGGTGGAGCGTGGACGTCCCACTCGGGGAACTCTCGGCCGCCCCGCCGCGCGACGGGGCCCGACTCGAGGCCCACCCCCTGCCGGCCCGTCCCGGACTACGGGTCGCCGGGGAAGTCACCCTCGACACACGACGCGTCTGGCAGGAGGCGCTCGGCCTGCTGACGCGGCAGGAGGGCGCACCGCTCCATATGGAGCTGTCGGAACTGGCGTTCATCGACGTGGCGGGGGTCACGGACCTGGTGACGGCCACACGGTCGCTGTCCGAGGGACAGCACCTCGTGGTCCACCGGCCGCCGCCGCAGTTGACGCGCGTACTCGACATCTTCTGGCCCGGAACGGGCGGGATCGAGGTGGCACCGTGACCGACGCGGTCACCACACGGGAGGCGTTCCTCCACCCGGCCCTGTTCTATCGCGGCCCTCAGCAGTACGTCGCCGGGACGGTCCCCTTCGTTCTCGCCGGACTCGCCGCGGGCGAACCGGTCGGCGTGGCCGCTCCGCCGGACCGCCTCGCACTGATCCGGGACGGCCTGGGCCCGCATGCCGACGAGGTGTGCTTCGTGGACATGACCCGGGCGGGCCGCAACCCGGGATGGATCATCCCAGGGGTGCTGCGCAGGTTCGCCGACGCCCACGGCGAGGGGCGGGTACGGATCATCGGTGAACCCATCTGGCCCGGCCGCACCACGGTAGAGTACCCGGCGTGCGTACAGCATGAGGCGCTCATCAACGCGGCGTTCACCGGGCGCGAGGTGACCATCCTGTGTCCGTACGACGCCGCCGGGCTCGACAGCGGCGTGCTCGACGACGCATGGGCCACCCATCCGGTGGTGATCGACGAGTACGGGGAGACACCGTCCCCCGCCTACAGCCCCGAGGCGGTCGCCGCCCGCTACAACGAGCCTCTGACGGTGCCGCCGGGCGCCGCGGAGTTCGCCTTCGACAGCAGCGGGCAGCTGTCCCGGGCGCGTGAGTTCGCCGTCCGGCACGGCGGGCACATGGGCCTGTCCGTTCCACAGCTGGAGGATCTGGCGCTCGCGGTGGCGGAGTTGACCACCAACAGCGTCCTGCACGGTGCCGGCGGCGGAACGCTGCGGATCTGGGCGGAGGGCGGGCACGTCGTCTGCGAGGTGCACGACGCGGGCCGGCTGATCGATCCACTGGCCGGCCGCCGCCCCCAGGCGCCCAGCCGACCGGGCGGCCGGGGGCTGCTGCTGGTCAACCACGTCGCCGATCTCGTCCGTGTCCACACCGGCGATCCAGGCACCACCATCCGCTTCTACCTCGCCGTCTGAACCCCCGCCGAGCGGATGCCCTCGGAGGCGCCGCGCGGGCCGTGTGACCAGGCGGGGCGGCCGGTTCCCGCGTACGTTCCCCAGGCCGGTCCCCCTCGGCCTCGGCCACAGCCCCGCCCGAGGGAGGCGAACGTTCCGGAGCCGCCCGCCGGGCCGTGACACAACGTGACGCAACCATTCACCCGTTCGATTCGTATAAGTGGGTGGAGCCACAGCGACCCGGCAGCCGGCGGCCATATCGGAGCGTCACCATCCGCCTGCCGATGAAGCACGGAACAAGGAGAGACGATGCGACCGTTCGCGCTGCACTACGCTCGCCCGGCCGAGGAGTCGGAGGTCAGCACTCCGTACAGCTACGACTCCGCCCTGCAGTTGAACGTCCTCCCCAACGGACGGATAGCCGCCCATGACTACGCGGTGTTGCGGGAATGGGGAGCCACGACCTCCACGGCGGGCTCGAAGACCCACTTCGACGACTGAACGCGGAGCGCCGACGATGACCGTGCTGATCCTCACTTCTGAACAGGATGTGACGGCGGACATGGTGGTGACCGAGTTGCACGCGGCGGGTGTGCCCGTGGTCCGGCTCGACCCGGCGGACCTTCCGGGCGCCGTGGCTCTCTCGGGGGAGTACGTGCACGGCACCTTCCAGGGCCATCTCTCCGCCGCCGGCCGTCTGGTGAGCACCAGCGGGCTGCGGTCCATCTGGGTGCGCCGGCCCGGGGTTCCGGCCACACGGGTCCCCGAGCCGTCGGACTGGCTGACGGAGGAGGCCTCGCAGGCGCTGTACGGAATGCTGCACGGCACCGGCGCACGCTGGATGAACCGCCCCGACGCGGCCCGCCGGGCCCGTCGCAAGCCCTGGCAGCTCCATCTCGCCCAGCGCAGCGGACTGCCCGTACCGGCCACCCTGATCACGACGTTTCCGCAGGCCGCCCGGGACTTCGCCGAGCGCTTCCCCGATCTGGTGGTCAAACCCGTCTCCGGAACGCATCCGCAGGACCCTCCCCGGGCGGTGCCCACCAGCCGTGTCGCACCGGACGCGGACTTCGCGGCCGTGGCCTTCGGCCCCACGCTGCTGCAACGACGGATCCCCAAGCGCGCCGACATCCGTCTCACCGCCGTCGGCGACCAGTTGCTGGCGGCGCGCAAACCGGCCGTCCCCGACGCCGACGACGTGGACGTCCGGTTCGCCCCCTCCATCGGCCCCTGGGAGCCGGCCGACGTCCCGCCCCGCATCGCGGCCGCCGTGCACGCCTATCTGCGCCAGGCCGAACTTGCCTACGGTGCCTTCGACTTCGCGGAGGACGCCGACGGGATCTGGTGGTTCCTGGAGTGCAATCAGTCGGGCCAGTTCGGCTTCGTCGAGTTGGAGACCGGCCAGCCCATCGCCCGCGCCCTCGCCCACTGGCTGGCTCGCGAGGGAGAGGAGGAAACGAACGCAGCGCCGACGTCCTCCCCCGGCCCGTCGCACTGACCGGCCACGGCGTCGAAGGTAGGCGGATCCCCGCCTTGTGGGCGCGGGTTCTCGATGGAACGCTTCCCCACCGCCGGTGCGACGCCGGTCGCCGGACCGGCCGGGCGATGAGAAGGGGGAAGCGGACGGATGGAGTTGGAGCTTCGCCATCTGCGTGTGCTGTGCGCGATCGCCGACGCGGGCAGCGTGGGCCGGGCCGCGTCGGACCTCGGGTACTCCCAGCCGGCCCTGAGCACCCAGCTCCAGCGCATCGAGCGCTTCTTCGGCAGGCCTCTGTTCGAGCGCGGAGTGTCGGGTGCGACGCTGACCCCGTACGGCCTGGAGGTCGTGGCCGAGGCACGGGACGTCCTGGCCCGCGCGGAGGCGATCGGGCACCGGCGGGCGGCGAACGCCACGAGCGCGCGCCCGGTGGTGCGTCTGGCAGCGACCAACTCCCCCGTCCTGCCCGGCATGGTGACCCGGGTCCGTGACCGGCTGCCGGGGGTGTCGCTCACGGTGAGCAGCGTGTACGCCACCTCGGCGATCGTCGAACTCCTGGAGCGGGGCGAGGTCGATGCCGCGGTCGCCGCGGACTACCCCGGCAGCGAACTGCACCACTCGGCCGCCCTGGCGCACCGGGGAATCGTCACCGAGCCGACGTTCGTGGCCCTGTCGGCCCGCCATCGGCTCAGACACCGTCCTCAGCTCGCGCTCGCCGACCTGGCCGAGGACGCGTGGTTCGTGACCCCCGACGACGGGGCCGGCTGGCCGGGCGTCTTCTACGCGGCATGCGAGGCGGCCGGGTTCTCGCCGGTGACAGTACATCAGTTCCTGGGCGACCGGCAGCAGTTGCTGAGCATGATCGCCGACGGACTGGGGGTGTCCCTGGTGCAGGCGACGCTCCGGACCATCCCCGAGGTACTGGTGAGGCCGCTGAGCGGCACACCGTTGTGGTGTCGCTATGTGCTGGTCTGGCGGCGTGACGCGGTGTCCGGGGAGGTGGCGGAGACTCTGTTCTCGTCCGCCACGGCCGCCTACCGTGAACTCGTCGCACAGTCGCCGCATCTGAGGGCCTGGGCCGCGCGGACCTGGAGCGTGGCCGGGCGGTAGAGGCAGCCGGGACACCGGCCGCCGGGTGTGCCGCGCGTGTTATGGCGCGACAGTGCAATGTGCTATGTCACACGCCATTGCCGGCGCACGGGGTCACTGCGATGGTGCCTCTCACGCCTCATCACCCCTTCCGAGGCGCATCGATCCATGAAGGAGTCCGGATGCGCTACTTCGCCCTGCCCGGACGCGTGGCCGGCGCGCTCGCCGCCGGGATCACGCTCGTCGGCCTGCTGGCGCCACCTGCCCTCGCCACGCCCGGGTCACCGGCCCGCACCCACGCCCCCACCACAGTCCACGACTCCGCGCCGCCCGCCGCCGTCGGCGCCCCCGGCGCCGCAGCGGACTCCACCCCGCCCGCCCCGACCGGCTCCACCCTGGTGACCCCCGGGCACGCCGTACAGGACCGGCGGATGGCTCCCGCCCAGCTGCCGCCGCTGCGGCCCGCCGCGCCCTCGCACACACCCGTCCCGGTCGCCGCGTCGAAGGCCGCCTGCTCTCCGGCCGACTTCGGCAGCAGGACCGGCTCCGCGCTCGTCGCGTTCGTCAGAGCGTCGACCGTGGAGTGCGTCAACAGCCTGTTCGCCGTCACCGGTTCCGACGCCAGCCCGGTCTTCGGGGAGTCCCAGATGGTCACCGTCGCCAAGGCCTTCACGACGACGGCGCGGAGATACGGCGGCGACAACTCGGCCGGCATCTGGCAGTTGGTGCTGTTCCTGCGGGCCGGCTACTACGTGCAGTTCAACGACCCGTCGGACACGGGCCCTTACAGCGAGCGGCTGACCGACGCCACGGCCCGGGGACTGGACGCCTTCTTCGCCCGCCGGCACGCGTGGGACGTGACCTCCGCCAACGGCGACGTCCTGGGCGACGTCGTCATCCTCACCGACAGCGCCGATCTGCAGGGCGGCTATCTCACCGCCTACCGGCGCCTGCTCAACGGATACGACGGATCCTATGACGCGGTCGCGAGCATGGTGGCCGCCGTGAACGACGTCTACACCCCGCTGTGGCGCGGAAACTGGAATCCCGCCTATGTGGACGCCGTCGCGGGCGACCCGCGCATCATCGGCACCCTGCACACCTTCGCGCTACACCACCTGGACCTGCTGGGGACCGACCGCGCCTATCTGGACTCCAACGCCGGGATGGGACTCGCCCGCCATGTCGAGCACCCCGCGCTCACGGCCCTGGTCCGGCCGCCCGCCAAGAACCTGTTGGACTCCTCACGGATCACCGGCCCGACGGCGCAGTTGTGGGTGGCGGTCGCGACCCAGCTGGACGCCTACGACAAGGCCGACTGCTCGTACTACGACGTCTGCGACCTCGGGGGCCGGTTGAGCAGTGCGGCGCTGCCGGTCACCCACGCCTGCGACGCCACGCACACCATACGGGCCCAGTCGCTGACGGCCGCCGACCTCGACGCGGCGTGCGCGAGCGTGGTGCGTCAGGACCCGTATGTGCACGACCTCGTCAAGAACGCGGGGCCGATACCCGGCCAGTACGAGTCGACCGTCCAGCTCGTGGTGTTCGCCAGTCCGACCGACTACCGGACCTACGCCGGGGCGATCTTCGGCGTCAGCACCGACAACGGCGGCATCACCCTCGTCGGGGATCCGGCCGACCCCCGCAACCAGCCGCTGTCGATCATGTACCAGAAGGCGTACGACGACGGCTTCACGGCTCGGATCTGGAACCTCAACCACGAGTACACGCACTATCTCGACGCACGCGACGACATGAAGGGCGACTTCACACAGCAGACGGCGGTGCCGGACATCTGGTGGATCGAGGGGCTGGCCGAGTACGTCTCCTACGGCTACCGGGGCATCACCGACACCGAGGCGGTCGCCGAGGCCGGCAAACACACCTACACACTGAGCACGCTGTTCCAGAGCACGTACGCCAACAGTGATGTGACGCGCACCTACCCCTGGGGCTACCTCGCGGTCCGGTACATGGTCGAAAAGCACCCGGCGGACATCGAGCGCATGCTCGCCCGCTTCCGGGTCGGCGACTACCCGGGCGGCCACGCCGTCTACGCCACCGATATCGGTACGCGCTACGACGCCGACTTCGACACCTGGCTCACCGCGTGCGCCGCGGGCGCCTGCGCCGAACCGGGAGCGGTCGTACCCCGGCCGGGCACGCACGGTCCGACGCCCTAGGTGTGTTGTCCCGGGACGTTGGCGACACGCGCGCTGGGTGCTTGAACAGATGAGGGTCTTCTGGGTTCGGTGTGGATTGCGACATCTGCACGCTGACCGCAGGAGGCCCTCGAAGTCACCCCTCCCGACGACGAGCGCGTCGCCCGACCGGTAGGCACGACGGGGGCCCCCGCTCGAAGAGCTCTGGGGACCCCCGCTCGAAGCCGGAAGGGACCGCCTAGCGGTTCACGGTCCGCATGCCCGCCTCGTCGTAGCGCTCCCCCGCGACCTTCGGCAGTTCCGCCTCGATGCGCGCGAGGTCGTCCTTCGTCAGCTCGACGTCCGCCGCGGCCGCGTTCTGCTCCAGGTAGGTGCGGCGCTTGGTGCCCGGGATCGGGACCAGGTCCTCGCCCTGGGCCAGCACCCAGGCGATCGCGAGCTGCGCCGGGGTGACGCCCTTCTCCTGCGCGATCTCCTTCACCTTCTCCGCGAGCCTGAGGTTCGCCTTGAGGTTGTCTCCCGTGAAGCGCGGACCGGTGCGCCGGAAGTCGCCCTCGTCGAGGTCTTCGGGAGAGGCGAACCGGCCGGCCAGGAAGCCGCGGCCGAGCGGGGAGTAGGGCACGAACCCGATGCCCAGCTCACGGCAGGTGGGCAGTACCTCGGCCTCGGGGTCGCGCGTCCACAGCGAGTACTCGGTCTGCACGGCCGTGATCGGGTGGACGGCGTGCGCACGGCGGATCGTCTCCGCGGCGGCCTCGCTCAGGCCGATGTGGCGCACCTTGCCCTCCGCGACCAGCTCCGCGAGCGCGCCCACGGTCTCCTCGATCGGCACCTTGGGGTCGACCCGGTGCTGGTAGTAGAGGTCGATGTAGTCGGTCCCGAGCCGCTTCAGCGAACCGTGGACCGAGCTGCGTACGTGCTCCGCGGAACCGTCCTGCGGCCCGACCGTGCTCATGTCGCCCGGGACGGCGTTGTCCATGCGGTAATTGAACTTCGTAGCGATCACATAGGCGTCACGGCGCCCCTTGATCGCACGGCCGACCAGTGACTCATTGGTCAGCGGGCCGTACATCTGCGCGGTGTCGAGGAAGTCGATGCCCAGCTCGAGGGCGCGCTGGATGGTCCTGACGCCCTCTTCCTCGTCGGCCGAGCCGTAGAAGGCGGACATCCCCATGCAGCCGAGACCGATGGCGGACACCTCGAGGTCCCGGAGCCTGCGCTGCTTCATGATCGTCTCCAGACTTTCCCTGCGATCGTGGTCTTCGCTGCCTCACCGCGCTCCTCCGACTCGCCGGAGTCGTGGATGCCGCGCACCGGCGTCCCGGCGGCACGGAGCCCGGTGGGGCCATGCCGTGGACGCTATGACGTGGAGTGCGCTCGAAGTCAAGGATGCGCTCCCCGACCTGCCGACGCATGCCCGGCCGGCGCACACGCGGCCCGCTCGGGGCTCCGAACCCGGCGGGTGCCCGGCTCGGGTCAGGGACGCTTGCGGCCGACGCCCGCGTACACCCAGTACTCCGACGGGTTGTCCGGGATCGTGTCGCTCGGGCCGGGGCGCCACAGGGGCACATGGACCAGGCCGGGCTCGACCAGGTCGAAGCCGTCGAACAGGGTGAGGATCTCGGCGCGGGAACGCGCGGTGACCGGCGAGGTGGCCCTGGATCTGTACAGCTGCCCCACCGCGGCGGCGGTGTCCGGGCGGTCCTCGTTGGTGGCATGGGTGAGCGCCAGCCAGCCGTCGTCGGGAAGGGCGTCGCGGAAGGCGGCGACGATGTCGGCCGGATCCTCCTCTGCCGTGATGAAGTGCAGGATGGTGACCATCAGTACGGCGACGGGCTGGTCGAAGTCGATGAGCTTCCGCACCTGCGGGGAGGACAGGATGTCGGCCGGCCGGCGGATGTCGGCGTCGACGATGACCGCGTCCGGGTTGCCGCCGAGCAGGGAGGCGCTGTGCGCCACGGCCACCGGGTCGTTGTCCACGTACACCACGCGCGCCCCCGGGGCGACCGACTGCGCCACCTCATGGACGTTTCCCTGGGTGGGGATGCCGGAGCCGAGGTCTATGAACTGCCGCACCCCGGCCTCTATCAGAAAGCGCACCGCCCTCTGGAGGAAGGCGCGGTTGGCCCGCGCCAGGGTGCGCACCTGCGGGTCGATGGCGGTGAAGGCCGCGAGAGCCTCCCGGTCGATCGCGAAATTGTGCTCCCCGCCCAGCATGGCGTCGTACATCCGGGCCACGCTGGCCTTGCCGGCGTCGACACCCTTGGGGAGGAACTCATCACCCAGCACAGCAACTCTCCCCTCGCACAATGATCTTGATGTTCCATCATATAGTTGCGGTCTGAACCGCGGCGGGGCAATGCCGTTGCCGAGCGGTCACAACCGGCCCCACCCGGAAAGGCACGACCCTGCGGAACCAAGCGCGCAGCCATCTCGACGCAGCACCGGCCGCCGCCCGCTCGGGCCGTCGGCCAGCCTTCTCACCCGGGGCCGATGTCATCGGGTCGGAGCTCGACCTTCATCTGACGGGTCGTCATATCGTGCAGGCGCTGACCCCCGGCTTCTGCGACGCGGCGTCGGTCTATCTGCTGGAACGCTGGCTCGTCGAGGAGAACGCGTACCCGGCCGGGGATCCGCCCCACGTCGAGGCCCGTCGGCTGGCGCTGCGCGTGGGAGCGGAGGCCTCCGCGACGTGGGAGGGCATACTGCCGGTCGGCGAGGTGATCGTCTTCCCGCGTGAGACACCGTACGCGCGTTCCCTGGCCACCAGGCGTCCGCAGCTGCTGGACGCGGTCGACGCCCACACCTCCGAGCGGCTGCGCGTGTCGAGCGGGGACGACGCCCGTATCGGCCGCCTGCTCCGGACGGCCTCCTTCCTGGTCGTGCCCCTGCATCTGCGGGGTGCCGCCGTCGGCTTCGTGGTCTGCGGTCGCGGCCCGGACCGGGCCCGCTTCCTGTCGGACGACACCGCGGCCGTGGAGGCGCTCGCCGCGCGGGCCTGTGTGGCTCTGGACAACGCGCGCCGCTACGAACGCGAGCGCCGGACCGCGCTGGCCATCCGGCAGAGCCTGCTGCCCGCCACCGCCCACTCGTTCGACGGCTGCCACATCAGCCACGCCTATGTGCCCGCCGGCTACGACACCGTCATCGGCGGCGACTGGTTCGACGTGCTGCCGCGGCCGGGCGGCCGTATCGGTCTGGTCGTCGGCGACGCCATGGGGCACGGCCCGGAGTCGGCCGTGGCGATGATTCAACTACGCACGGCCGCCCGCACCCTGGCGGGTATCGACATCTCCCCCGCCGAGTTGGTGCGCAGGCTCGACACACTTGCCTCTGACATCCCCGGTGCCTCCTTCGCCACGTGCATGTACGCCGAGTGGGACGCACAACACCACACCTGCACCCTCGTCGGGGCCGGTCACCCTCCCCCGCTGATCCGAGGTCCGGACGGGAAGGCCGCACCCGTCACGCTCACCAGCCCGGGCCTGCCGCTGGGACTGGGCACCGGCACCTACGAACCCACAGTGCTCAAGGTGCCCGAACCGGCACTGCTCCTGCTCTACAGCGACGGCATGGTCGAGTCGCGTCAATCCGACATCGACCAGGGCATCACCCGCCTAGCAGGCCTCTTCGCCCAAGCCGTTGACGCCTCCGCCGACCTCACGGCCTCCGGCACCCTGCACACATGGTGTGAACGGATTCTGCATCACACCTCGGTCACCGGTGGCACCGACGACCGAACCGTGCTGCTGGCCGCGCTGACGCCCTCGTCGGACTGAGGGCGGACGTCGGCGAGGAGGAAGGGCCGGCACACCGTTCCGGCTCTCCGGCGGCTCGCACACATGTACCCGCAAGGCGACGCACAGCCTGAATCCTCAAGCTGAGCTCGCGGAAAAGACATGACTCCATCAGAGCAAGAAGCTCCACTCATCCGTACCATCACTAAGCTGGGGTATTCGCGTAGTTATCGCCGCCGTCACACGGATGCCAGCCCCAGAACATGTGCTTGTGGCTTTCCGCGCCGCACCACAAGAACCCGAGAAAGGTCGACCTCATGTCCGAGACCACCACCTCCGCCACCGATCTGACATCGCAGTACTCCGCGCAGGTGACCGACGACCTCGAACGCAATGTGAAGGAGCAGGACCGCGTCAGCGCGGAGATCACCGCACTGCAGCAGCAACTGGCCGGTCTGCAGCACGACCACGTGGTACTGGTGAACATGCAGCAGGCTCTCGGTCTGACGCCGCCTCAGATCGCGCCTCCGGTGACGGAGGACCGTGCCACCGTGCCCGCTGCCCGCAGGAAGCCCGCCGCCAAGTCCGGTACGGACAAGCAGGCGAAGCCGGAGAAGACCGCCCCTGCGCGCGGTCGTGGCGCGGCCGCGAAGACCGCCGCCAAGAAGCCGGCCAAGAAGGCCGCGGCCAAGCCGGCCGAGGCGAAGCCCACCGAGACGACGGCGGCCGAGGCGAAGGCGTCCGAGCCCACGCTGGTCGAGCTGGTCCGCCGTCACCTCTCCGAGCAGAGCGAACCCCGCTCCGCCGCCGAGATCGCCACGGGCCTCGGCCAGGTCCGTCCCGAGCGCGCCATCAAGACCACCGTGATCCGCACGACGCTCGAAGGCCTCGTGGCCAAGAACCAGGCGCAGCGCAGCAAGCAGGGGGCCTCGGTCTTCTACAGCACCCCGGAGAAGGCCACGGAGAAGGCCGCTGACAAGGCCGAGGAGAAGGCCGCGTCGGCCGACGACACCGCGGCGGCGGAGCGGACCGAGTAGGCCGTCGGCCACCGCGGCACCGACGGCGTGCTCAAAGGGTGTTGTTCCGTGCCGGCAGTCGAGCGTGTCCTCCGGCCAGGGTCACATCGAGACCGGATGCGGTGACGTCGAGCGCCGTGGCCTTGAGGCCCAGCGGATAGTCGGTGCCACTGCGGTCGGACAGCGTGTCGCGGATGCGGTCGACGAGCGCGACGGGGGCGGGGCCGCCCAGGACCTCCGCGCTGTCGACTGCGAGCGTCACGCGACCGTCCTTCAGCCGGGGCCGCAGGGTCACCTGGGCCAGGCCGCTCTGGCCCAGATCGAGGGTGATGGTGCCGGCCCCGGGGTCGGGGCGGACGCCGGTGACCGGGATCCTGGTGCCGGACGCGGCGGCCAGGGCCTGCAGCGAGGCCGCGGGCACCGCGACCTCGGCGTGGGTGCGGGCGACGGTGCCGGCCTGCCCATCCGTCAGACGGATGTCGTCGAGGCGCGCCCGTACGGCCACGTCGGGGATGCGGCCGAGCCGTGCGTGCTCGCTGCGTACGGTCACGGCGTCCAGGTGCCGTTCCCAGAGGTCGAGCAGGGCCGGTCCGCCCTCGACACGGATGCAACTGCCCTTGCCCAGGACTCTTCCGGCCACGGTGGCCAGGCGGGCGTGGAGCAGGGTGCGGGCGGTGAGTTCGGCGCCGGCGGCGGTGAGCAGCAGCGCGAGGGCGAGCGCGGTGACGGTGCGGTGGCACCGTAGGAGCGAGCGCATCACCGTCGTCGGGGTCGGTGGGCGGCTCATCGTCACCGGTCTTTCGCCGGGGCGGTGGGGGCCGTGTCCCGGGTGTCTGCCGCCGTCGGGTCCGGGAGGGGAGCGGGTGACGGGCCCTCGGGGTCGAAGCGGGGCAGGATCCGGTCGAGCCACTGGGGGAGCCACCAGTTGGCCCGGCCGAGCAGATACATGGTGGACGGCACCAGGACGAGCCGGACCAGCGTGGCGTCGATGACGACGCTGACGCCGAGGCCCAGGGCCAGCATCTTGATGACCACGTTGGTGGAGAGCAGGAAGGCCAGGAAGACGCTCGTCATGATGAGGGCGGCACAGGTGATGACCCGGGCGGTGCCGGCCAGTCCGGCGGCGACGCTGCGACGGTTGTCGCCGGTGTGCAGCCAGGACTCCCGGATGCGGGACAGCAGGAATACCTCGTAGTCCATGGACAGCCCGAAGACGATCGCGAACATCATCATCGGGACGTAGGACTCGACCGGCACCGGCTCCGGCACGCCGAGGAGCGAGGCGCCCCAGCCCCATTGGAAGACCGTCACGACGACGCCGTAGGCGGCGCCGATGGACAGCAGGTTGAGGATGGCCGCCTTAAGCGCGACGACCGGGCTGCGGAAGACGGTGAGCAGCAACAGGAAGGCCGCCGCGACCACGACCGCGATGATGACCGGCAGCCGGTCCACCACCACGTCCCGGAAGGTGAGTTGGGCCGCGGTCGTGCCGGTGACATGGCCCACCGCGCCGGAGTCGGCCAGTGTGCCGGGGAGGACGTCGTTCTGCAGCCGGTGCAGCAGATCGGAGGTGGCCCGGTCCTGGGGGCCGGTGGTGGGGGTGACGGTGGCGACCAGCAGGGCCCGGTCGTCGGTGGCGACGGGGGTGGACACCTGGGCGACGCCTGGGGTTCGGGCGAGGGCGTTGTGCAGGGTGGCGGACAGGGCCAGGATCGTGTCGGGGCCCTCGGTGCGGTGGCGGTCGAGGGCGGCGACGACGGTGAACTGGCCGTTGGTGCCGGGCCCGAAGCCGTCGTCGATCAGGTCGTAGGCGCGGCGGTCGGTGTAGCCGGTCGGGTCGGCACCGTCGTCGATGTGGCCCAGGCGCATCGACGCGGCGGGCACGGCGAGCACCGCCAGGACCAGGACGCCGCCGACGAGGAACGCCCAGGGGCGGCGGCCCACGAAGCCGGCCCAGCGGTGCCAGGTGTCGGCGGTCCCGTTGGGCTCGTCGACCGGCGGGCGCACCCGCCAGCGGTCGATACGGCGGCCGGCGACGCCCAGCAGGGCCGGGGTGAGGCTGAGCGCGGCGACGGCGGCCACGACGACGGTCAGGCCGGCGGCGATGCCGAGGGTGCCGATGAAGCCCACGCCGGACGCGTAGAGGCCGCCGAGCGCCAGTGCCACCGTCGTAGCGGCGACGATCACGGCGCGGCCACTGGTCGCCACGGCCCGGCCCGCGGCCTCGGCCGGGTCGTCGACGTCGTGCAGCAGCCGTCGGTGGCGGGTGACGAGAAACAGGGCGTAGTCGATGCCCACGCCCAGGCCCATCATCGTGGCGAGCGTCGGCGCGGCGGTGCCGAACGTCCAGGCGGCGGCCAGCAGTCCGAGGAGGCAGACGCCGGTCAGCAGCCCGATCACGGCGGTGAGCAGCGGGAGTCCGGCCGCGGCGAGGCTGCCGAAGCCGGTCAGCAGAACGACCACGGCGGTGACGAGACCGATCGCCTCCGACAGCCGGTCCGCGGCCTTGGGCCGCGCGAGCCTCCCCAGGGGGCCGCCGTACTCCACCTCGACGCCGTCCGCGCGCAGCGGGTGCACGGCGTCGTCGACCCCGTCGAGGTACGACGTCTCGAAGCGGACGGGGTTGCGGGCGAAGTGGACGGTTGCCATGCCCGTGGAGCCGTCGGCGGAGACCGCGCCGGGCGTCGCGAGCGGATCGGCCACGGCTGTCACCTCGGGCAGCTTCCGCAGGGCGGCGACGGCCTGTTCGACGGCCGTCCGGTGCGCGGCGAGCAATCCGTGGTCGGGGTGCAGCACGACCGGTGAGGCGGTGCCGCGCACGGCGGCCGAGCCGTGCGTGTCCAGCAGGTCGGCGCCGGTCTGCACCGAGGTGCCGGGCAGCGAGAAGTCGTCGTCGTACGAGCCGCCCCAGGTCTGGTCGGCGCCGAGCGCGGCCAGGGTGACCAGCAGCCAGGTGCCGAGAACCCACCACGGCCGGCGCGCACACCAGAAGCCGAGCAGATGCAGGCGGCCCACGGCCGGGCGGGGGCGAGGGGCGTCGGCGGGCGGGCGGGTACGGCGGGTGCGGAGGAGGAACAGCGTCACGGACAGGAGCAGTGCGGCGGCCGTGACGATGCCCAGGACGAGGAGCGCGCGCGTTCCGGAGCCGGTGCCGGACGCGGCCGCGTCGGCGAGTCGCGCGGTCGGAGCGGGGGCGGTCGGACCCGGTCCGGCCCACAGGTGCGGGAACGCCATACTCAGCTCTCCCTCCCCGCTATGGCGCCCCGTACGGGCACCGGTCGCGCCGGTGCGCCGGCCTGGGCGGGCATGCGGTCGTCGTCCACCGGACACGGCGTCCGGCGGGGCGGGGAGGCGGCGGTGCCGCTGCTGTTCACGTGGTCCTCCGGACGTTCGGTCTCGGCCCCAGGGTGACGGAGGCGTACGAGCGGGAGGTTCGGTGATTGTTCGGGCGATGTAAGGATCGGCTCCCGCCGAGGTCCGGGCGGGCGGCGCTGGTTAGCATCGAGCGTCCCGCGGCCCCGGGTCGGCCTCCGGGCCCGGGTGCGGGGAGAGCCCGGACCGGGGTGCGAGGAGAGAGGAACATGCCGGAGAACAAGGGGCTCGTCCTGGTCGTCGAGGACGAGCCGCACATCGCCGAGCTGCAACGGCGCTATCTGGCCCGGGAGGGCTTCGGTGTGCACGTCGAAGCCGACGGCGACGGGGCGCTCACCGCCGTCCGCCGGATGCGCCCGGTGGCGATCGTGCTGGACATCGCCCTGCCCGGTATGGACGGCATGGAGGTGTGCAGACGGCTGCGCGAGGACGGCGACTGGACTCCCGTGGTGTTCGTGACCGCCCGGGACGAGGTCACCGACCGCATCCTCGGGCTTGAGCTGGGCGCCGACGACTACCTCACCAAGCCGTTCTCCCCGCACGAGCTCGTCGCCCGGGTCAAGAGCCTGCTGCGGCGCGCCGCGGGCCCGGAGCGGGAGACCGTGCGCCGGGTGGGCCGGCTCGCGCTGGACACCGGGCGCCGCACCCTTCAGGTGGACGACCGCCCGGTGGAGCTGACGACCACCGAGTTCAATCTGCTCGCCGAACTGATGCGCCACCCCGGGCAGGTGTTCTCCCGCGACCAGCTCCTCGCACGGGTCTGGGGATACGCCGGCTACCGGGACACGCGCATGATCGACGTCTACGTCTCCCAACTGCGCGCCAAGCTCGGCGACGCGAGCCCGATCCGCACCGTGCGCGGAGTGGGGTACGGCGTCGCGGACACCGGCCGGTGACTCCGATGCGCCGCCGCGCCGCCCTGGCCGGGAGCGTTGTGCTGCTGACCACCGCCGTGGCGGCGGTCGCCGTACTGGTGACGGCTCTCTTCGCCTGGCGGACGATCCGCTCCACCGCCGAGTCCCAGGAGCGCGACCAGCTCTCCCGTCAGGCGGAGGTCATGGCCCGCACCCCCGCGCTGGCATCCCTGATGCTGGACCGGCAGCAGCTCATCGCGGGCCCGAACGGCACCGAACTCGCCCTCGTCGGCACCGCCGGCGCGGTGCAGGGCCCGGCGGCGCCCGTGGTCGGCGCCGCCTGGCGTACGACGCTGCTCGCGGGGCGGGACGTGTCCGGCACCGGGTTCCTGGACGGGCAGGACGTGCTGGTGGAGGGGGTTCCGGCGCGCACGGGCGGCGGACTGGTGCTGACCCGGCCCATGAGTTCCGTGGACGAGGCCGCGGACCGGATGCGCGGTGCCCTGGTGCTGCCCCTGGGTCTCGGACTGTCCGGTGCAGCCCTGGCGGGGGCGCTGCTGGCCCGGCGTCTGGCCCGCCCGCTCGTGTCGGCCGCCCGTACCGCTCATCGGCTGTCCGAGGGCGAGCGTGGCCTTCGGGTACCGGTGGAAGGTCCTGCCGAGGTCGCCGAACTGGCCACCGCCCTCAACTCGCTGGACGCGGCGCTGGCCCACAGCGAGCAGCGGCAGCGGGACTTCCTGATGTCGGTCTCGCACGAGATCCGCACCCCGCTGACCACCGTACGGGGCTATGCCGAGGCGCTGGCCGACAAGGTGATCAACGGCGACGAGGTGCCCGAGGCGGGCCGGATCCTGGGCGGCGAGATGGAGCGGCTGGAGCGGTTCGTGGGCGATCTGCTCGCCTTGGCCCGCATGGAAGCGGACGACTTCCGGCTGGACACCGACGAGGTCGACCTGGACGCGCTCGTGGCCCGGGCCGCGACCGTCTGGTCGGCCCGCTGCGCCGGGCACGACGTGGTCTTCCGCGCCGAACGTCCCCGACACCCCGTACGGATCACCACGGACGGTTTCCGGGTACGCCAGCTCGTCGACGGCCTTCTGGAGAACGCGCTGCGGGTCACCCCGGCCGGCCGGCCCCTGGTGCTGGCACTGTGCCAGGAGGAAACCGGAGCACGGTTGGAGGTCCGCGACGGGGGCCCCGGGCTCACCGAGGAGGATGTGGCGGTCGCCTTCGAACGCGGCACCCTCACAACGCGCTACCGGGGCGTCCGCGCCGTCGGAAGCGGCCTCGGCCTTGCCCTCGCGCACCGTCTGGCCACGCTCCTCGGGAGCACCGTCACCGCCCAGGGCCATGGCCCGGAAGGCGGCGCCTGCTTCACCGTACGACTGCCGGCCGACCCGGGCTCGTCCCAACTGTCCTGACGCGCCCCGGGGCACCGCTCGGACCGATCTGCACATCCCCGCCGGTCCGGGGCCGCTCACCCGTCCCGGTGTCTCGCCCGCGCGTCGCCGCTCCCCCGTGCCGTCGGTGCGCGACCGTGGGCGGATGCGCCGCACGTTCCTCTCCGTCGCCGTCGCGTTGCTCGCCGCCGGGTGCGTGACCGTTCGGCACGACTCCGGCGGTCGGCAGGCCGCGGCAGCCGACGCCCATGCGCCCGCACCCATCGCTCCGCGTCCCCCGGCGCCACGGCCCCCGCGTGGCGAGGCGGCGCTCGTACACACCGGTTCCCTGTCTCGTCCGTGGTCGGCGCCTTCCTCGCCCGCGGGACTCCGCTCCTCCTCCGAGGAGCGCCGGCCCGTCCCCGCCCAGCGCTCGGCAGTTCCCGACGCCCGCCACCTCGGTGAGCCACAGGAGCGGCGGGCCACCCAGGTGCGGGCCGGGCGGCGCCCCGCCGTCGCGTCCACACCGCGCCAAGCGCCGTACGCACCCGGTCGCACCACAAGCGCCAGGCCCGCCGCCGCACATGGGCTGGTCGTCCCGGCGCGCCAGGGCGGCGACCCGTTCGCGGTCTGCGGCCTGGTCGAGGACATGGGCCTGACCGAGGCCGCGGCCGTCGTCTGCTGAGACTCGGCTCAGACCCGTCCGGCCACCGACCCGCGACCGCTGAGGCGTCCGCCCGCCACCACGCTTCGTACGGGCCTGCCACCATCACCCCCCGTACAAGACCACGCACCCACCGCTTTCCGGGCTGGGCACGGCCGCACGGCCGGGGGCAGCATGGAAGTACGGGAAGCCGGACCTGGGTGTGGACCGACACCGGCGAGTGGCCCCCGCGCCGCGCCGGCAGGCGGAGGGAGATCTGGGATGACAACCGAACCCTTCCAGGCCGACGGCGACCGAACCGACCCGGGCCGGCCCCGGACCGGCAGCCTGCTGGATCTCCTGAGCATCGCCGCGGTGGTGCTGGACACCAAAGGCCGAATCGTGTTCTGGAGTCCCCAGGCCGAGGATCTCTTCGGCTACTCGGCGCAGGAGGCCCTCGGTGAGACGGCGGGACGGCTGCTGGTCCGCCCGGAACACCTGCAGACCATTCTCGGTCTGTTCGCCGAGGTGATGGAGACGGGCCGCAGCTGGTCCGGCGCCTTCCCCATCCTGCACAGGGACGGCAGCACCCGCCTGATGGAGTTCCGCAACATGCGGCTCCTCGACGAAGTCGGCGACGTCTACGCACTGGGCATCGCAGCCGACCACGGCGTGATGCAACGCGTCGAGACCGATCTGGCCCTGTGCCAGCGGCTGATCGACCAGTCCCCCATCGGACTGGCCCTGATGGACGCCGATCTGCGCTATCTCCTGGTCAACCAGGCGCTGGAGCGCATCGACGGCATACCCGCCGCGGAGCACATCGGCCGCCATCTGCGGGAGACCGTCTTGCCGTTCCCCGACATGGACACCGTCGAGTCCGCCCTGCACCAGGTGCTGGCGACCGGCGACCCGCTCCTCGACCAGTACGCCGTCGGTCGCACACCGGCCGATCCGGACACCGACCACGCCTGGTCCCTGTCGTTCTACCGGCTGGAGGACCCCGGCGGCCGGGTCCTCGGCGCGGCCACCTCGGTCGTCGACGTCACCGAGCGGCATCGCGCGGCCATCGAGGCCGACCGTGCCCGGCGGCGCCTGGCCCTGATCGCGGACGCCTCCGCCCGCGTCGGCACCACCCTGGAGGTGGAGCAGACCGCCCGCGAGCTGGCCGAGGTCGCGACCCCCGATCTCGCCGACGTGGTCGCCGTGGACGTCCTGGACTCCGCCCTGGCCTGCCGCCGCACGGGGCAGCCGGGAGGCGGCCCGGAGCTCTTCCGTGCCCTGGCCCTGAAGGCGTCCCATCCCACCGTGGCGCTCCGCGCCGCCGACCCGCCCGGTGACCTCGCCGCCTACGACGGGGACCGGCTGGTCACCCTGTGCGTGCACTCCGGCCGGCCGGTCCTGGTGCGTCAGGTCGCCCCCCAGGATCTGCGGCGCATCGCCCGCGATCCCGACGCCGCCGCCCTCCTCGCCAGTGCCGGCGTCCACTCCTATCTGGCGGTGCCCCTGATCGCCCGCGGCGAAGTGCTCGGCGCTCTCGACCTCAAACGCACCCACAATCCGCACCCCTTCGACCAGGACGACGTCGTCCTCGCCACCGAGCTGGCCGGCCGTGCCGCCGTGGCCATGGACAACGCCCGCTGGTACCAGAGCGTGCGCAACACCGCCCTCACCCTCCAGCGCAGCCTGCTCCCCGAGCACCCGCCCTACCACCCCGGCCTGGAACTCGCCTACCGCTACCAGCCCGCCCAGGCCACCAGCGAGGTCGGCGGGGACTGGTACGACGTCATCCCGCTCGACGACGACAAGACCGCGCTCGTCGTGGGCGACGTCATGGGCAACGGCATCGACGCCGCCGCCACTATGGGCCGGCTGCGCACCGCCACCTGCGCCTACGCGGACCTGGATCTGGCCCCCGGCACCGTGCTCCAGCATCTCGACAAGATCACCTGCGATCTGGAGCACTACATCGTCACCTGCGTCTACGCGGTGTACGACCCCCACAGCAGACGATGCCACCTGGCCAACGCGGGCCATATGCCGCCCGCGC
The DNA here is from genome assembly GCF_042889625.1 of Streptomyces sp. NPDC002573. NCBI lineage: Bacteria > Bacillati > Actinomycetota > Actinomycetes > Kitasatosporales > Streptomycetaceae > Streptomyces > Streptomyces sp. NPDC002573. The sequence goes on from NZ_JBIARC010000007.1 coordinate 163,611, forward strand.
TGGCCCGTCCGGGCAGGGAACCCGCGCTGCTGGACCTGCCCTCCGGCGCACCGCTCGGCGTGGGTGGTGTGCCGTTCACCACCACGACCGTCGACCTGTCCCCGGGCGACGTGCTGATCCTCTACACGGACGGTCTCGTGGAGACCCGTCACCACGCCATCGACGACCGGCTCGACTCGCTCCTGGCCCTCCTCGACAAGCCGGAACGGCCCCTGGAGGAGACCTGCGACCTTCTGCTGCACGGGCTGCGCCATCCCGACGACCACGACGACGTGGCCCTGCTCGCGGTCCGGACCGGGTAGGCCGGTTCTCGTCCGGCACCCGGTCAGCGGCGCAGGGCTGCGAGATCGGTGCCGGGCAGATGGATCCAGCCCTCCAGCCGGGCCGCCTCGCGTTCCTCCGGGGAGCGTGGCCACCCGGTGTCCCCGAGGCCGACGGCGCGCGCGACCAGGGCGCAGACGAACGCGTCGAGATGGTCGTGGCTGTCGGTGCAGACCGCGCGCACCGGCTCGGGCAGGGGCGCTCCCAGGCCCGCTTCGAGTGAGCTGACGATGTCCTCCCGGACGGAACGCGCCTCGGAGGTACCGCTCTTGTAGCTCCGGGCCGGACGGATCCCCCACCGCCGCAGTGCCGCGGCGGGATAGACCTCGGCGACCGGTCCTGATCCGTCCCGGGGCACGGCGGCGCCGTCGGCGGCGAGGCGGTCCAGCAGATGGGCCGCCCTCAGCGCCACGACGCCGAGCAGGTCGGTGGACACCGACAGCGGAGGCCGCATCGCGGTCGCCTTCCAGGTCAGGTCGTCGGTCAGCCGGAACCGCAGCGCGTCCAGGCCCGCTCTGCCGTCCGTCCGCTCGGTGAACCTGGCGGGCGCGGGCAACCGCTCACCCCGGTGATGGGCCGCGACCGTGGCCACGAAGTGCGACGGCCAGCCCAGCGGGCAGTCCAGGCCCGTCTTGTCCGCCGTCCGGACCAGGTCCAGCAGCTCCCCGTCGTCCCGTGGCACGACGAACTCCGCCGTCAGGCCGCCCTCGTCCGGCCACAGCACCCGGCACACCGCCGTACGCCGTGCGCTCGCGGCCAGGTCGACGCCGACCGTCATCGCCTGCCCTCGTGTCATGCGCCCATTCTCGACCGTTCAGATCGGCTGCATCTCGGGCGTGAGCGGGAGTTCGGCCCAGATGGTCTTGCCGCAGCGGTGGTGGCGGCTGCCCCAGCGCTGGGAGAGCTGGGCGACAATGAGCAGGCCGCGGCCGCCCTCGTCGGACAGGCGGGCCCGCCGCAGATGGGGTGCGGTGCTGCTGGCATCGCCGACCTCGCAGATCAGGGCCGTGTCACGGATGAGCCGTAGATACACCGGTGGGGAGCCGTAGCGGATCGCGTTGGTGACCAGCTCGCTGACCACCAGTTCGGCGACGAAGGCGGTGTGCCCGAGCTGCCAGGTGGACAGCCGCTCGCAGGCCAGTTCGCGGGCCAGGGCGACGACGGAGGGCTCGCACGGCAGCTCCCAGGTGGCCACGCGGTCGGCGCTCAGGGCCCTGGTCCGGGTCAGCAGGAGCACGACGTCGTCGGTGCGGGCCTCGGGCAGCAGACTGCCGAGCGCCCGGTCGCATGTCTCCTCCAGCGGACGGCCGGGGTCGGCGAGGGCCGCACGCAGCAGATCGCAGGCCTCGTCCACGTCCCGTGCCGGGGACTCGATCAGCCCGTCGGTGTAGAAGGCGAGGACGCTGCCTTCCGGGACGGCGAACTCGGCGGCCTCGAACGGCAGGCCGCCGAGGCCCAGCAGTGGTCCGGCCGGCAGGTCCAGGAAGCGCACCTCGCCGTCGGGGGTGGCCAGGACGGGCAGCGGGTGGCCGGCCCGGGCCATGGAGCAGCGCCGGGAGACCGGGTCGTACACCGCGTACAGACAGGAGGCGCCGACCTCGCCCGAGCTCGGGGCGGAGCGCCCGCCGGGGTCGGCCTCCTCGTTGCGGTCCATGAGCAGCACTAGGTCGTCGAGGTGGGTGAGCAGTTCGTCGGGGGTCAGGTCCACATCGGCCAGGGTGCGTACCGCCGTGCACAGCCGGCCCATGGTCGCCGAGGCCGTGATGCCGTGGCCGACCACGTCCCCCACCACGAGGGCCACCCTGGCCCCGGACAGGGGGATGACGTCGAACCAGTCGCCGCCGATGCCGGCACCGGCGTGGGCGGGCAGATACCGGGAGGCGGTCTCGACGGCGGGGTGGTGCAGGGCGGGGTGCGGAAGGATGGTCTGCTGCAGGGCGAGCGCGGTGGCGCGTTCCTGGCTGTAGCGGCGGGCGTTGTCGACGTGGACCGCCGCACGGGCGCTCAGCTCTTCGGCGAGCCGCAGATCGTCCGCCTCGAAGGGCGTGGGGTTGCGGTGGCGGAAGAACAGCGCCAGCCCGAGCGTGATCCCGCGGGCCCGCAGCGGTACGGCCATGAAGGAGTGGATCCCGAACTCGCGGATCTTGCGGGCGCGCGCGGGTGAGCTCTCCGCCCACCACTGCGTGATGTCCTCGGCGCGGTGCAGGGCGCCCCGGCCCGCGGCGAGGGCGCGTCCGGGCGGGGAGTCCTCCGGATAGGAGTAGGTGCCCCCGATGGGGACCACCGACTCGGGACACCGTGCCAGGACCGAGCGCTGGGCAGTTCTGCGGAACACCAGGAGGCTGTGCGGTCCGGTGACCGTGTCCTCGCCCTTGAGGACGCTGTCGAGCAGGTCCACCAGCACGAAGTCGGCGAAGTGGTCGGTGCCGACCGCCGCCAGCTCGTCGGCGGTGCGGCTGAGGTCGAGGGTGGTGCCGATCCGCAGCGCCGCCTCGTTGAGGACGGCCAGGCGTCTGCGGGCGCGGTACTGCTCGGTGGTGTCCACGGCCGCCGCGGACATGCCGCAGACCTGGCCGCCGGGGCCGCGTACGGGATACAGCGACAGCAGCCAGACCCGCGCGACGGCGGTGTCGGAGCCGGGCGAGTGTGCCTCGCACATCACCGTTCGTCCGGTGCGCAGGACCTCCGTCATGGCCTCGCCGATGCCCTGCAGCTCCAGCAGGGTGTTCCCGGACCTCGATTCGCCGATGGGCCAGCCGAGCAGTTCGTGGTCCTGCCGGCCCGACTCGCGCCGCATGGCGGTGTTGACCTCCAGCCGCACTCCTCTGCGGTCGTAGAGGGCCATCGGCAGCGGCAACTGGTCCAGCGCCCACTGTTTGAGGAGCGCGGTGTCCGGTTCGCCGACGTTCCCGCTCGGGAGCCCGGACGGCTCGACGCCCTCGGCGGTGAGGAGCCAGTACGTCTTCCCGGTCGCGTCCCGCAACGGTTCGGCCCGCAGCGTCCACGCCAACGGGTGACCGTCCCGGTGCCGGAGGGTGAGGCGGCTGCTCCAGGTCTCCCGCCGGGCGTGGCTGCGCAGGACGGCCGGCGGCGGGGGCTCGGCGAGCAGTTCCGTCGCGGCCCGGCCGACCAGTTCCTCCGGCTCGTAGCCGAGGAGCCGGCAGATGCCCGGGCTCAGTGCGGTCACGGTGCCCCGCGGATCCACGATGACCCCAGCGTCCTGCGCGGGCTCCCGCCTCGTGGAACGGTGCCTGTCCGGTATCGCGGAGCCCTGCGCCATGTCGTCGCCCTCGCTCTGTCGTCCGGGCCCCGCCGGGAGTCGTCGACGGACCCATCCGCAGCACTGCGTCCAGGCTGCTCCCGCGCTGGGCCTTTCTCAACCGCTGATCACTCCGGGGCGGGATGCCGGGCCGTGCGGTGGGCCGTCAGGGCGTGGGGGCCGTCCGCCGGGCCCGTGGCGCGGCCCCCACGTCGGCGAGCAGTGCCCGGGGGGCGGGGCAGGACTGGAGGCCCGGGAGGAGCAGCAGCCAGAGATCGGCCAGGCGGTCCTCGATCAGTACGCGGCCGTCGAGGGCGTCGGAGAGGGTGTGCAGCCCGAAGAACGCGGCGACCAGGGTGGGGGCGTCGCGGCTGGGCTCGGCGTGCGGAGCGAGATCTCCTTCCACCCGGGCCTGGGTCAGCATGCGCTCGACCGTGGCGATCCAGTCGACGAAGGGCGGGGGCATCTCCACGGCGATGGATCGGCGCTCGGCCCAGAGCCGGGCGCCCGCGCGGACGAGGACGTCGTCCCGGAAGGCACGGGCGACCGCGAAGCTCAGACGCACCAGCTTCCGGAGGGTCGGTTCGAGGGCGGCCTCGTGGTGCGCCACCAGCGCGGGCCAGGCGGCGAAGTGCGCTTCGACCACGGCCAGGGCGAGCTGTTCCTTGTTGGTGTAATGGAAATAGATCGCCCCGCTGGTGCGGCCGGACCGTTCGCTGATGTCATTGATGCTGGTCGCCGCGTATCCCCGTTCGAAGAACAGGTGAGCCGCCGCCCGCAAGACGGCTCGGCGGGTTTCTTCTGCCCGATCCTGCACGTGTGTTCCTTTGCCTGTCGGTGGAGCGCGAGAGGAATGTAGCCCTCCTGCCGCCCGGACACGAGGCCGCGCATGCGGAACCCACAATTGTCTTATTAGCTGTATTACATGGATTCTCGGCAGCCGATACGGGGCGCGCGGAATTCGCTCGACGGGTGCACCCTGGGCGCCTCCGGGGCCTGTTGTCCCGCGCTGAGTTGGTCCAGGACCGTGGCGCGCGAATACGTGCACCGGGTCTCGGTGGCCGAGGTCCTGCTCACGGATGTCCGCCGCTGTGGACCGCTCAGCTTCTGCGCGGCGGCCGCCTGGACGCGCTCGCATCCCACGTTCCCCCGCGGGCGCGACGACCGCCACAGCCCGTGGATGATCGTGGAGACACTGCGCCAACTCGGCATCTACCTTCCGCTGCGCCACTTCGGCGTGCCGCCCACGGCCCGCTTCCTGATCCACGACGTGGCCTACGAGCTCGACCAGGCGGCCGAGCCCCGGGCGCCCCACGGCGCCAGCGAGATCACCTGTCTGGCATCCGTCAGCGACGTACACAGCGACCGGAGCGGGAGCACGGTGACCGGTCTGCGGATGCGGGTCGCGTTCCTCGCCGGGGACCGGGCGTTCGCGCACGCGGCGGGCGGGGCGCGGTTCCTCGACGCCGGACGGTACGCGGCCCTGAGGTGCGGCGCCGCCCCGGCCGAGCGCACGGACCGGCGGGCTCGGCCCGAACCGGCCCTGCTGGGGCTCGAGTCGGCGTCGGACGTCGTCGTTTCCCTGGAGGGCGGCGAGGTCCTCCTGGATCCCGCCGACCCCCGCCACCCCTTCCTCTTCGACCACGGCACGGACCATGTGCCCGGGATGGCCCTGCTGGAGGCGGCACGGCAGGCCGTCGCCCTGCGCAGCGGCGGACGTCTGGTGCGGCCGGTCTCCTGCCTTATGACCGCGCTGCGGTTCACGGAACACCGGCCGCCCGCCGTCATTCACTGTTCCGAGTACGGCCGTTCGGTTCTTTTCCATTGCCGTCAGGGCGGCGTGCAGACCGTCACGGGAATGTTCCGCTATCGCTGAGATGTCACCCACACGTGGGTATTGCGTCGGCAATTCTCCCCAACGTGTCAAACAGAGCGTAGCGTTCATTATGTTTCTGGTTCCGGATGCGCCCGGGACCACGGCGGTGCGCGGTGTGCGACCACCGCACGAGTGAACGGGCCACCGTCGCACCGCGTTTCACTCTTCTCCGCAGTGAATCGACCCATAGGCGCACCGGAACCCCCCACCGGCGGATCGCGCCGCCCTTCGGCAGTTCCGTCCTGCACCAGAACGGCAAGCACGCACATGACCACCCATCGCATCCTCGACTGGACACCCCAGGCCGTCGTCTTCGACTGCGACGGCACCCTCGTGGACTCCGAACGCCACTGGCAACAGGCCCGCGACATCGTTCTGCGCGAGAACGGCACCGCCCCCGACCCGGAGTTCACGGACAGCAGCAAGGGCCTGCACTACACCGAGTGCGGCGCCCTCATGGCCCGCCTCATCGGCAAACCGGACAGCAGCGAGGAGATGGCCGGGCAACTCCTGGCCGCCTTCCGCGCACTGGTGGCGCAGTGCCCCATGGCGATGCGCGGAGCACCGGCCCTGGTGTCAGGCCTGGGCCGGTTCGCTCCCCTGGCAGTCGCCAGCAACTGCCCTGCCGACGTCGTGGAGTTCAGCCTCCAGTCCGTGGGCCTGAGACAGCACTTCCGGCATATCGTCGTGCCGGAGCCCGGAGTCGCGCCGAAGCCGTCTCCCGACACCTATGCCGAGGCCGTACGGCGCCTGGGCCTGGAGTGCGGTGACGCCCTGGCGGTCGAGGACTCGCTCAACGGCCTGAAGGCGGCCGTCGGTGCGGGGCTGCGGGTGATCGGGGTCGGCCGGAATCCCGGCCCCGAGGCCCTGGACCTGGCGGATCTGTGGGTGGACACCCTGGCGGACCCGGAGCTGGTGGCCTGGGCGGAGAGCCGGTCCACGCCCAGCCGGGAGGAGACAGGCACGCCGCCGCCCGCCCCACCACGGCCGAAGGTTCCCCACCAGGGCGGCCGGGCCCAGTCCGGCACCAGGGCCGCTCACTGACGTCCGCCGGGCGCACCCCGGGCTCTCCGGGCGCCGTATGTCCCCCTGACCGGGCGGGCGGTCCCCCTCAGTCCGGGGCCGTGCCGGACACGCCGGCGGTCAGCGGCTCGTGCGCATGCAGGTGGTAGACGCGAAAGGCCCGCCCGATGACCGGCTGGGCCACGTTCCGCACCTTGACGCCACCACTGGTCATGCCGTGTTCCGTACCGGCATGGGCGTGCCCGTGCACCGCGAGATCCGCGCCGGCCGCGTCGATCGCCTCGGCCAGCAGATAGCTGCCCAGGAAGGGGTAGATCTCCGGCGGCTCCCCGGCCAGCGTCTCCGGCACGGGGGAATAGTGGGTGAGGGCGATGCGTACATCACAGCCCTGCTCGTCCAGTTCCTCCAGGGCCACCCGCAGGGCGTCGGCGCACCGTCGTGAGCACCGTACGAACTCCTTCATCAGCGGCTCACCGAACTCGCCCGCGCTACGACCGACGAATCCGCCGCCGAATCCCTTGGTCCCGGCCACGCCGACCCGGGTGTCCCCGACGCTCAGGACGGTTCCGCTCCCTTCGAGGACCCGGGCCCCCGAGTCCTCCAGGACGGCCGCGACCTCGTCCGGCCGCTCGTCGTGGTGATCGTGGTTGCCCAGCACCGCCACGACCGGCACCGGCAGATCCCTGACCTCCCCCGCCACCACCCGGGCCTCCTCCAGGGTGCCGTGGCGGGTGAGGTCACCGGCCAGCAGCAGCACGTCGGCGCTCTCGGGAAGGGACTCGAAGGCCGGGCGGAGCGCGCCCCGGGTCTCCGGCCCCATATGGATGTCTCCGACCGCCGCCACCCGGATCATGCGAGCTCCTCCGCTTGGCCGGGCGCGGAGGTCTCCGCCACCACGATGTCGCTGTGGACCGGGACTCCCGCCAGTTCCTCCCGCACCATGCCCAGGATCTCCTCACGGGACTGCGCGGAGGCGACGGTGCCGGTCAGCTGCACCGCCTCACCGCGGACCTCGACCCGTACGCCCAGCTCACCGGGGTGACCGGCGGCGAGACGTTCGAGAAGGTGGGCGACGCGGTACTCCGTGTTCCCGGCCGCCGGAGCACCGGACCGCGCCCGCCCTGCGTCGTGGCTGCTCATGGCGCCTCCATCTGCGGGGCGATGACGTTCAGGCGTTCGAGGAGAAAGAAGAAGGCGGCAGGCATGGGGTCCTCGCCACAGTGCCGCCGCACCTGATCCCAGTCGACCTTCTCGCGCAGCGCGCGGGCGACGGGAAGGACCGCACCGAAGTCGCAGTGGTGCTCGGAGAAGGCGGCGATGAGGCTCCACAGCAGATCCGTGGGCGACAGCACGGGCATCCGCACCGAGGCGACGGGGAGTTCCTGCGCCCGGCCGAGCTCTTCGACACAGCACATCCCGACCGGGGCGCACGGCGACGGCCGGCGCGCGACGGATGACGTGGGGTGGGAGCCGCTACGTGGGCTCGATCCGGTGGAGAAGCTGGTCCCGACGGCCGGCAGGCCGGTCGCGGTCCTCAGTCGGGGCCCGGAGAACGCCGTGACTGTGGCGGGGCGGCGACGAGGAGCGGGGCCGAGTGGCCGCCGCGGGGGGGGAGGGAGTGGGGGGGCCGAAGGCCGCCCGACAGTCGCCCGGAGGTCAGTGACGGGACGCGTGTCCGGCGAACTGGTTCACCTGGTCCATGATCCAGGTGTCGGACGTCACCGACCGGTGCGCGGCCGAGTGACCGAACATCGCCACCTGGTCCGCGATCCAGGCGTCGGACTTCACGGGGCGGTGCGCCGCCGTGGGGGCGAACATGGCCAGCTGGTCAGCGATCCAGGGGTCCATACGGCCGTTCACCGCGGTGTGCTCGGCGGCTCCGGCGTGGCTGCCCTGGACGACGGCGACCTGGGTGGTGACATGCCCGGCCGGATGGGGGGCGGCCGCCGCGGCGGGGCCTCCGGCAGCGAGGACGGCGCCGCCGACGAACGCGGCGGAAACCGCCGCAGTACCCATACGCCGCACGAGCTTGTTCATGGTCATTCCTCCTTGCACCCCCGGTGTTTCACGTTTGCGAACACCGCGGCCATCACCGTTGTTCCGGCACCGCTCACGCTACGCCGCGGCATGTAGTTGAACAATGAACTACATGGGTGAGCCGCGTCACGCACCGAGCCTCACCGGGCGCCGATCATGCGCCACCGAGCGAGCGGCGCGGGCGCCTGTCAATCTGAGAGACATACCGGTCGTCCGGCACGCGTCGGGCGACGCGAGTCACGGGCGGACGGCACGGACCACCGGGCGAGTGGAGGGTTGCCATGACCACTCCAGACAAGGTGCCGGGCAGCGGCGACATGGCGGCGACACCGCCGGCGAGGATCCTCCTGGACACCAACGGTGTGATCACCGAGTGGAGCGAGGAGGCCGCGGCCCTGCTGGGCTACGGCCCCGAGGAGATGGTGGGCCGACCGGTGTGGCCGCTCCTCGTCCCTCCCGACCCGGCCGCCGATCCTGACACGTCGGCCGGCGACGACCGTCCTGTATGCCTGCGTGACCGGTCCGGCCACACGGTCGAGACCGAGTGGCGGATGTGCCCGCGCCTCACCGCCGAGGGGGCGGCGGCCTGGACGGTCCTCCTCTCCCGGGCGGACGGGACGCACTGCGGGGACTTCGACCGGGCCGTGCTCGATGCGTTGATGACGGAGTCACCGATCGGACTGCACCTTCTGGACAGCGACTTGAGGGTGGTGCGGTTCAACACGGCGTCACCCGGCATGCATGGCGTCCGCGCCGAGGACATCATCGGACAGCCCGGCACCGCCGTCGCGCCCAGCGTGGTGACCGACACCGTAGAGGACGCGCTGCGGCGGGTACTGCACACCGGGCGGCCGTTCATCGACGTCGCCCAGCGGGGATATCCGCCCGCCGACCATTCCCACGAGCACATGTACTCCCTGTCCGCCTTCCGGCTGCGCGACCGCACCGGAAAGGCCCTCGGAGTGGCCACCCTGGTCCTCGACGTCACGGAACGCCACAAGTACCGGCTCCGCCTCGAACTGCTCAACGACGCCAGCATGCGCATCGGCACCACCCTGGACATCAGCCGTACCGCGGACGAGCTGGCCGAGGTCGCGGTCGGCCGGGTGGCCGACGCCGTCGCCGTGGACGTGCTCGACTGCGTCTGCCGGGGCGAGGCGCCCGGACCGGGACCGATCGCAGGGGAGATCACGTTCCGGCGTGTGGCGTTCCGGACGACCGAGGCGGCCGCCCTCCGGCCCGCCTACCCGGTCGGCGAGACGGCCACGTACGCCTTCCCGACACCCCTCACCCAGACCCTGACCGATCTGCACCCCCGCCTGATACCGCGGATCGACGAGGACGGGGAGTGGCTCGCACACGACCCGGTCAGGAGGGACCGCATCCGCGCCGGCCGGGTGCGGTCGCTGATCGTGGTACCGCTCACCGCGCGCGGGATCGTGCTGGGCGTGGTGACCCTCTACCGGTCCGTGACACGCGATCCCTTCGACCGGGACGACCTGACCGTCGCCGCCGAACTCGCCGCGCAGACGGCCCTGTGCGTGGACAACGCCCGCCGCTACCTGCGCGAGCGCAACACGGCGCTCACCCTCCAGAACAGCCTGCTCCCCCGACAACTGCCCACCCAGAGCGCCGTCGACGTGGCGTTCAGCTATCTTCCGGGACACGCCGGCGGAACCTGGTACGACGTCGTCCCGCTCTCCGGTGCGCGGGTGGCGCTGGTGGTCGGGGCCGTGGCGGGCGAGGGCCTGCTCGCCGTCGCCACCATGGGCCGGCTGCGCGCCGCGAGCGACAGCCTGGCGGCCCTGGACCTGGCGCCCGAGGAAGTACTGGCCCGCCTGGACGATCTGATGCTCCGTCTGGGCGAGGAGGGCCGGTCGGAGATCGCCAACGATCCCGTGGAGACGCAGCCGGCCACCGCCCGCTGCGCCTGCGTGATCTACGACCCCGCGAGCCACCGGGCCGAGGTGGCCTGCGCCGGGCATCCGCCCCCGGTCCTCGTCCATCCCGACGGACATGTGCAGCCGGTCGAGGGGTCCTCCGGGCCTCCGCTCGGCAACGGCAGTGCTCCGTACGCCACTTGGGAGACACAACTGCCCGAGGGGACGCTGATCGCGCTCTACAGCGAGGGGCTCGTCGGCACTCCGGCGGACGACGGCATCGCGCGGTTGCGGTGCGTCCTCGGCCAGCCGCACGCGAGCGTGCAGGAGGCATGTGACGCGGTGATCTACTCCGAGTTGTCCGGCCGGCCCGCCCAGGACGTCGTACTGGTCCTCGCGCGCACCCGCGTCCTGAGCGAGGACCGTGTCGCGTCCTGGACCTTCCCCAGCGATCCCGCGATCGTGGCGACCGCCCGCACCCTGGTCGACCGCCAGCTCGCCTCCTGGGGGCTGGGCGACCTGTCCTTCACGACCGAACTGGTCATCAGCGAGCTGGTCACCAACGCCATCCGGTACGCGCGCGGCACCATCCAGGTCCGGCTGATCCGGGACCGCACGCTGATCTGCGAGGTCACCGACGGCAGCAGCGCCGCCCCGCACCTGCGGCACTCGCGCGCCACCGACGAGGGCGGCCGTGGGCTCCTGCTCGTCGCCCAGCTCGCACATCGCTGGGGTACCCGCCGCAACGACCGCGGCAAGACCATCTGGGCCGAACAGACGCTGGGCCTCGAACCGGACGACGGGCCGCCCACCGCCTCAGCCCCCTGACCCGGGTGCGGTGCGCCTACGCCTCGCCGCCGGAGCCGTGCCCCCCGTCCTCGGAACCGCCCTGCGTGCCGTCCCCGCCGTCTCGCGCCGCGCCCTTGTCGCCGTGCGGCCCGCCCCCGGAGGCCTGGGCCTCGCCCTTGCCGCCGTGTGCCTCATCCCCGGAGCCCCGCGCCTGCGGCATGTCCTCGGCACCGAAGTCGTCGTCGCCGAACGCCAAGGCCTCGGCGGCCAATGTGCCGTGCCCGTCGTCGGACGGCAGCGCCTGCTCGGCCCAGATCACCTTGCCCTGCGGCGTGTACCGGGTGCCCCAGCGCTCGGTCAACTGCGAGACCAGGAACAGGCCCCGGCCTCCCTCGTCGGTCGTCGCGGCGTAGCGCAGATGCGGTGAGGTGCTGCTGCCGTCGGCCACCTCGCAGATCAGCGTGCGGTCATGGATCAGTCGTACATGGATCGGCTCGGAGCCGTGGCGGATCGCGTTAGTGATCAGCTCGCTCAGCACCAGTTCCATGATGAAGGCGAGCTCGGACAGGCCCCACTCGTCGAGCTTCTCGGACACGGCCCCGCGCATCCGCGCGACCGCGGCCGGGTCGACCGGCACGTCCCAGTCGGCGATCCGGTCGGTCGGCAGCGGCCGGGTGCGGGCGATGAGCAGTGCCACGTCGTCCTTGGGCCGGTCGGGCAGCAGCTCGTCCAGGACGGCCTGGCAGCTCTCCTCCGGCGGCCGGTCGGGGTGGCCCGCCAGAGCGTCGCGCAGCAGTTCCATGCCCACGTCCAGGTCGCGGGTGCGGTCCTCGATGAGGCCGTCGGTGTAGAGAACGAGCTGGGTACCGTCCACCACGTCGAGCTCGGCCGTCTGGAACGGCATGCCGCCGAGGCCGAGCGGTGGCCCGGCCGGCAGATCGGCGAAGGTCACGCTGCCGTCCGGGTGGACCAGCGCGGGCGCCAGATGACCCGCGCGCGCCATGGCGCAGCGGCGCGCCACGGGATCGTAGATCGCATACAGGCAGGTGGCGCCCACGACGCCCGCGGCGCTGTCGGTGCCCGCCTCGTCCTGGTCGATGCGTCCGACCAGATCGTCCAGATGGCTGAGCAGTTCGTCGGGCGGCAGGTCCAGGGTGGAGAAGTTGTGCACCGCAGTGCGCAGCCGGCCCATGGTGGCGGCGGCGTGCAGGCCATGGCCGACCACGTCCCCCACGGCCAGCGCCACCCGGCTTCCCGACAGGGGGATCACGTCGAACCAGTCGCCGGACACCCCGGACTGGGCGGGAAGGTAGCGGTAGCCGACGTCGAGGGCGGTCTGCTCGGGCAGGGCCCGCGGCAGCAGGCTGCGCTGCAGCGTGACCGCGAGGGCGTGCTCACGGGTGTACCGGCGGGCGTTGTCGATGCTGACCGCGGCGCGGGCCACCAGCTCCTCCGCCAGCGACAGCTCCTCGTCGTCGAACGCGTCGTGCTGCTTGGAGCGCCAGAAGTTGGCCATGCCGAGCACGACGCCCCGGGCCGCGATCGGAGCGGCGATGAGCGAGTGGATGCCGTAGTCCAGGATGTCCTTGGTCCGCTGGGGGTCCTGTGCATGCCAGCCCTTGGCGGTGGACAGATCCGTCACCAGCACCGAGCGGCCCGTGCCATAGCCCCGTGCCTGAGGCGTGGAGGGCAGGAAGTCGATCAGCCGGCCCTTCTCGTACAGCGGATGGTCGTCGCGTACACCGGCCACGGCGACACGCCGCATGTCCGTCGCCGTGCCGGCCGGCTCCTCGCCGTGCAGTACGGCGTCGGCGAGATCCACGGTGACGAAGTCGGCGAAACGGGGGACGGCGACCCGGGCCAGCTCGTCGGCGGTGCGGACCACGTCCAGGGTGGTGCCGACGCACAGTCCGGCGTCGTACAGCAGTTTCAGCCGCTCGCGTGCGACCTGTGCCCTGCCGGACAGCGCCTGCAGCTCGGTCGTGTCGCGCAGCGTGACCACGGTCCCCTTGGGGCCTCCGCCGCGGTCCGTGGGCCGCTGGTTGACCGCCAGCAGCCGTTCCCCGGCGAAGTGGACCTCGTCGGTGGCCTCCCGGCCGGTGGAGAGCAGCGCCACCGTCTCCGGGTCGAGGCCCGACAGCCCGGACAGCTCCGAGACATGGTGTCCCTCGACGTCCGGGGGCAGCTCCAGCAGTCTGCGAGCCTCGTCGTTCGCCAGCAGCAGCCGCCCGTCGTCGCCGATGATGAGGACCCCCTCGCGTACGGAGTGCAGCACCGCGTCATGGTGCTCGTACATCCGGGTCATCTCGTCCGGGGCGAGGCTGTGGGTCTGCCGTTGCAGCCGTCGGCCCATCAGCGCCGTCCCGCCGGTGGCCAGCGCGAGGGCCCCCGCACCGGCGCCGAAGATGATCGGCAGCTGCCGGTCCACCTCGCTGACCACGTTCTTCACCTTGAGGCCCGCGGAGACCAGGGCCACCACCTTTCCGGTGGGGTTCTCGACGGGGACGATGGCCTGGACCTCGTGCCCGAGCGGGCCGTGCACGCTCTCGGTGTAGACCTTGCCCGCCAGCGAGGGCCCGATCGTGCCCACGAACCGCTTTCCGATCTTGCTCGGCAGGGGGTGGGTGTAGCGGATGCCCTGGGTGTTCATGACCACGATGAAGTCGACGCCGGAGGCCTTGCGCGCGGCCTCCGTCAGCGGCTGGAGCACTTTGGACGGATCGGGTGTCTGCAGCGCCGCCAGCAGGCCCGGGGAGTGGGCGAAGGTCTGGGCCACGGCCACGGAACGGCGCTTGGCCTCGGCGCTGGTGTCCCGCTCCGACTGCAGCACAAGGGCGAACACGGCGCAGGCCACGAGCAGCACGACCAGCGCCACCTGCAGAACGAAGACCTGCCCGGCGACGCTTCGCGGGCTCCTGCCCATCAGCGACCGCGGCGACACGCGTCCAAACCGGGCGAAACGGTCCGCCATGGACCCTTTGTAGCACTGGTGATCCCGGGTGGCCATGGCCGCGACCGCCGGGGAGGGCCCCTGCGGCGCGGGGGTCTTGCGGGCGGGTCCCGGCCCGTGGGCGGTCAGGGCGCGACCTCCTCCAGGAGGCGGGGGCCGTCGTTGTGCACGTCGTTGACGGCCGTGGAGACCGGGCGCGCGTCGAGGTGGCCGTCCGCGGGCCGGGTGAGCAGGGCGCGCAGTCCGTCGGGGTCGTGATGGCGCGGGTCGAGCCAGGCGTCGTAGTGGTCCGGGGCGATGGCGAGCGGCATACGGGGGTGGATCCGGCCGGCCGCGTCGGTGGCCTCGGTGGTGATGATGGTGCAGGTCGTCAGCCATGCCGCAGGGTCGTCGTCGTGCTCGACGGCCGGGTCGCGCCAGTAGGCGTAGAGCCCGGCGAGCGCCATGACCCGGCCGTCCTCGGGGTGGACGAAGTACGGCTGCTTGCGGGGCCTGCCGGTGTCCCGGGCGCGCGTCTCCTGCCACTCGTAGAAGCCGTCGGCCGGGAGCAGACAGCGGTGCTTGACGAAGGCACGGCGGAAGGCGGGCTTCTCGTGCACGGTCTCCATCCGCGCGTTGATCATCCGCGCGCCGATCCTCACGTCCTGTGCCCAGGACGGCACCAGGCCCCAGCGCAGGGGCCGCAGCTGCCGCCGTACCGGCGCCGCCTCGTGCGCGGTGCGCGGGGCACGCTCCAGGACGGCCCAGACGTCGTCGGTCGGGGCGACGTTCCAGCTCGGTGCCACGGCCTCCGCGGGGCCCCGGTCGGTGACGTGGAAGAGCCGCGCCAGATCCTCGGGGCCGCGGCTGGAGACATAACGGCCGCACATACCGCCACTGTCCCACGGCAGCGCCGGGCCGGCCGGTCACGGCGCACGCCGCCCGTGGCACAGGCGTGTCCACGGGGCGGCCGTCGGACGGCGGAGATCGCGTGCGGGCCGCCGTGCCGATCAGTACGGTGGCGTCCTGATGTGTGCACGCCCGGCTCGTACGCCGACCGGGCGGGGAGGGACGACGCACATCCTCGACCTCGGGAGGCGCCATGGCCGACGACAATACGGCGTCGCTGCCGCGCAGGACCTACGAACAGGAACTGCTGCGGCTGCAGACGGAGCTGGTGAAACTCCAGGGATGGGTAAGGGCCGCGGGCGCCCGGCTGGTCGTGGTCTTCGAGGGACGCGACGCGGCGGGCAAGGGCGGCGCCATCAAACGGGTCACGGAGCACCTCAACCCCCGGGTGGCGCGGATCGCCGCGCTGCCCACGCCGACCGAGCGCGAGCGCACCCAGTGGTACTTCCAGCGCTATGCGGAGCATCTGCCGGCGGCCGGAGAGATCGTGCTGTTCGACCGCAGCTGGTACAACCGGGCCGGGGTCGAGCACGTCATGGGTTTCTGTACGCAGGAGGAGCACCGGCTCTTCCTGCGCCAGTGCCCGATCTTCGAGCGGATGCTGGTGGAGGACGGGATCCTGCTGCGCAAGTACTGGTTCTCGGTGAGCGACGCGGTCCAGCAGGAGCGCTTCCGCCGCCGGCTGGAGGATCCCGTACGGCGCTGGAAGCTCTCGCAGATGGACCTGGAGTCGATCACGCACTGGGAGGCGTACTCCCGGGCCAAGGACGAGATGATGGTGCACACGGACATCTCGGAGGCTCCGTGGTTCGTCGTCGAGAGCGACGACAAGCGCCGGGCGCGGCTCAACATGATCGCCCATCTGCTGGCCTCCGTGCCCTACCACGAGGTGCCGCCGCCGGTGCTGAAGCTGCCGGAGCGGCCGCCGTCGACCGGCTACCAGCGCCCGCCGCGCGATCTGCAGACCTACGTGCCCGACCACGCGGCGAGTCTGTGAGGGTCGGCCGACCGCAGCCCGCAGGCCAGGTCCGGCCCGCCGGGGCATGCTGGAGAGGTGATCGTCCTCGCAGCGGTGTTCGCGGTCACCGGGGCAGCCAGCAACGCGATGGGCACCGCCTTCCAGCGCAAGGCGGCGTCCACGGTCTCCCGCGGCGGCGGCCTGCGGCTGGTGATCGCGCTCGCGCACCGGCCCGTCTGGCTGATCGGTGTCGCCGGAGTCGTCGGTGCCGCGCTGTTCCAGGCGCTCGCCCTGGTGAACGGCCCGATCGCCCTGGTGCAGCCCCTGTTCGTGCTGGAACTGCCGTTCGCCCTCATGATCGCCGCCCGCCTCATGCACCGGCCCCTGCCGAACAGCGGCTGGTGGGCGATCGTCTGTGTGGTGGCCGGTCTCGCGGCGGTCCTCGCCGCCGCCGCCCCTGCCGGTGACCGGGACCAGGCGCCCATGGTGCGCTGGATCCCGGCCCTGGCGGTCTGTCTGGGCTGTATGGCGGCGGCCGTAGTGCTGGCCCGCCCCGGGCGGCCGCCGCTGTTCCGGGCCGCCGTACTGGCCACGGCCTCGGCCATCGGCAACGCCCTGACCGCCGCGTTGCTCAAGTCCGCGACCGGGACGTTCGCGGCGGGCGGGCTGCCCGCGTTCCTCACCGCCTGGCAGACCTACGGCTTCGCGGTGACCGGTGTCTGCGCCATCCTGCTGCTGGAGAACGCGCTCCAGGCCGGCTGGCTCGTGGCCTCCCAGCCGGCCCTCACCATCGGGGACGCCACGGTGAGTCTGCTGCTCGGCATCACGCTGTTCGACGAGCGGATCCGCACCGGCTGGTGGGTCCTGCCGGAGGCCGTCGGGATCGCGCTCATCGTGTGGGGTGTCGTGCGGCTGAGCCATGTGGTGCCGAGCATCCATGAGGGGGCGCAGGTGGCCGACGACCGGCTGAGCCGTACGCCGCCCATGACGTCCTGAGCGCGCCCCGGCGCCCTCGTTCTGCTTCGCGGCACGGGCCGGTCCTCGCTCCGCGCGCATCACCCGGATGCCCTGCACCACCGAGCCTCCGGCGCCCCGGCGGCAGACGCTGATCGGGTACCTGACGGCCTTCCGCGCGATCGGCGGTCCCCGTACCGGGTTGTCCGTGTCGTGGCGGGGTGAGCGGCCCGAGGTGCTCGCCGGCATGGCCGCGCCCCGGTCCGGGGCGGGTCCGAGACGGGACGAGGAGCAACGGTATGAACATCCTGCTGTGGCGTGTGCACAGTTCCTGGACGACGGCGTTCGTCCAGGGCCCCCACACCTACCTCGTCCCCGTGACACCGGGCCGCGATCCGTACCGACCCGGGCGCGCCCGTACGGACGCCTGGCCCGCCTCGGTGCGGCCGGTGACACCGGAGGAACTGGCGGCCACGGAGGTGGATCTCGTGCTGTTGCAACGGCCGCACGAGCCGGAGCAGGCCGAGCGGCTGCTCGGCGGCCGCCGCCCCGGCCGTGACCTGCCCGCCATCTATCTGGAGCACGACGTGCCGGACGGGGACGTCCCCCGCACCCGGCACCCCTTCGCCGACCGGCCGGACCTGACCCTGGTGCACGTCACCCACTTCAACCGGCTGTTCTGGGACTCCGGCCGAACCCGCACCGAGGTGATCGAACACGGTGTCGTCGACCCGGGCCACCAGTACACCGGCCTGCTGGCCCGCGCGGCCATCGTCGTGGACGAACCCGTGCGGCACGGCCGTGCCCTGGGCACGGATCTGCTGCCCGCCCTGGCCGAGGCCGTGCCGCTGGACGTCTTCGGCAGGGGCACCGAGGGCCTGGCCACCCATCTCGGCCTGCCCGGGGAGCGGTGCCGCAGTGCCGATCTGCCCCAGGCGGAGCTGCACCGCGCCATGGCGGAGCGCCGGTTCTATCTGCATCCGATGCGGTGGACGTCCCTCGGACTGCCGCTCGTGGAGGCCATGCACCTCGGCATGCCGGTGGTGGGGCTCGCCACCACCGAGGTGGTCGAGGCGGTTCCGCGCGGTGCCGGCACGCTGTCCACCCGCCCCGACGTCCTGGCCCGCACCGCCCGGCACTATCTGCACGAACCGGAAGCCGCGGCGGTCGACGGCGCCCGCGCCCGGCAGGCGGCTCTCGGCCGGTACGGGCTCAAGCGCTTCCTCGCCGACTGGGAGCGGGTGATGAGGGAGGCCTGCTCATGACGTCGTCCATGGATGCCCTCGACGCCTTCGCCCCGGAGGGTCCCGGCTCCCTCGCCGTCGCGCTCGTCTCGGCACCCCCTGCCCCGCTCGGCGAGACCGGTACCGGCGGGTGGAACGCACAGATCGCCGATCTCGCCGGCGCGCTCGCCGGGCGGGGCCACCGGGTGACCCTCTACACCCGCCGCGACGGCCCGGACCTGCCGGACCGGGTGGCGCTGCGCGACGGGGTCGAGGTGCGGCGTGTCCCGGCGGGGCCGCCCGAGCCCCTGTCCATGAACGAACTCCTCCCCCACCTCTGGGAGTTGGGACGCCATCTGGCCGGAGTCTGGCGGGTGCGGCCCCCCGACGTGGTCCACTCGCACGGCTGGCTGTCCGGGCTCGCCTCCTTGCGGGTGGCGCGCGAGCTGGAGCTGCCCCTGCTGCACAGCTACCACTCGCTGGGAACCGTGACCCGACGGCAGCCGCAGCCGGCGGGCCCCCGCCATCCGAGGCGCACCGCCCATGAGCGCGAGGTGGGCCGGGGCTGCGACCACATCATCGCCACCTGCCGGGACGAGGTCGAGGAGCTGGGCCGCATGGGCATATCCCGCGGCAGAATCAGCGTCGTGCCGTACGGAGTCGACACCGCGGTGTTCACCCCGCACGGGCCGGCCGCCGCGCCCGGGACCGCGTGCCGTCGGCTGCTCCAGCTGGGCAGCCTCGGCCCGCACGGGGACACGGTGGTGTCCATCGCCGCGCTGGCCCTGCTGCCCACCACCGAACTCGTCGTCGTCGGCGGACCTCCGGCCGACCGGCTCGACGGCGATCCTGAGGTGCGCCGACTGCGCCGCGCCGCCGCCGACGCCGGCGTCGCCGACCGGGTCCGCTTCCTCGGCGGGGTGCCCGGGCACGAGGTGCCCGCGCTGCTGCGGGGCGCCGACGTGGTGGTGTGCGCCGCGGACCACGAACCGTTCGGCATCGCGGCGCTGGAGGCGATGGCCTGTGGCAGACCGGTCGTCGCCACCGCCGTGGGCGGCCATCTGGACACGGTCGCGGACCCGGGCACCGGGCGGGTGGTTCCCCCTGGTGACCCGGACGCCCTCGCCCGGGCCGTCGGCGAGCTGCTCGCCGACCCCGAGGCCCGGGAGGCGTGCGGCGCGGCGGGCCGGCGCCGCGCTCTGCGCAGATTCGGCTGGGAGCGGGTCGCCGCGGCCACCGAGGAGGCGTACTGCGCCGTCCTGGAAGCCCAGTGCGCCGTCCCGAGGTGGTCCGCGACGGCGGCCGCCGCCCGCCGGGGCCGGGCGCCCGACGGTCCCTTCGGTCAGGTCCGGGTGTCGTCCGCCGTGGCGCCGGCGTCCTCCTCCTCGGTGTCGTAGTCCTCGCCCTCGGCCTGCGAGGGGGTGGTGCGTGGCGGCTGGTCCGGGGCATCCGTCTCGTCCGGGAACCGCTCGCCTTCCGCCTGCGAGGGTGTGGTCTCGCTCATCCGTGCCTCCTCCGGTACGTGTCAGGTGGCCGGCAACGCTTGCTGTGACTGCCGCAGCCGCAGGTCCTCCAGCACCCGCAGCTGCCGCTGTGCCCGTTCGATCAGCTGGTCCAGTCGCTCCGGGTCGAGACGCCGGTCGCTGTCCGCGATCCGGCGCAGCGACCGCCAGGCGGCGGCCTTCCCCTCGACGCCGAGGCGCAGCAGCTCCAGTTCGAGCAGGGTGGTGAGCGGGGAGCGGCCGATGAGCCGTCCGTTGCTCTTCAGACGCCCGGCCAGCTCGAGCGCACCTCCCGCCAGGACCTTGTAGCGGCGCGCGGGCACCCCGAGTTCCCTCATCATCGCCAGCAGGGTCGCGCGGTCCTCCGTGATCTCGGCCGCGATCGTCCCGAGCGCCGCCTCGTACGGCGAGCCGCGCAGCGACCGGACCAGGTGGGCCGCGCGCCGGGTCCCCACGGTCGAGCCCGCCAGATGGTCGTTGAGGTAGATACCGAGCAGGTCCGACCGGTTCCTGCCGGCCCGGCGCGCGGCAGCACTCCGAACGTCGTTCATTCCGCCTCACCCCTTTCCCCGCGCCGTGTCCACGGCAGGCCACGGCGCCCGACGAGTACCCGCGCGCCCTGTGCCCCACCCGCGCCGGGGCACGCTCGTCGGCCGTCCGTTCGTGCCGGTACGCCGGTCCCGGGCGCCCGTGGTGATGCTCCGTTCGCGGGAAAACCGACAGGTCATGCGCGGCGCGCGCGCTTCGGACCACAAGAGCGGCAACCGTGTCAGGGAGTGCCGTCGATCGGTGGCCCAGGGGAGAGAGGATGTGTCCGATGGAACCGGTCCTCGTGCTGCCGCGAGCACTCGCCGCCGCCGTCAGGCCGGCCGATTTGAACGCCGCCCGGGCCCAGATGGGCTTCTCCCTCGCCTGGCACATCGTGCTGGCCTGCCTCGGTGTCGGACTGCCCCTGCTGACCCTGCTCGTGGAGTGGTGGGGCTGGCGCACCCGCGACCCCGCGTGCCGGCTGCTGGCACGCCGATGGGCCCGGGGCATGGGGGTGCTCTTCGCGGTCGGCGCCGTCTCCGGCACGATCCTCAGCTTCGAACTGGGACTGCTGTGGCCGGGGCTGATGGGGACCTACGGGCAGGTCATCGGGTTGCCGTTCGCCATGGAAGGCGTCGCCTTCTTCATCGAGGCGATCTTCCTCGGCATCTATCTGTACGCGTGGGACCGGCTGTCGCCCCGCCTCCATCTGCTCACCGGCCTCCCCATCGTCATCGCCGGAGTGGCATCGGCGTTCTTCGTCGTGTGCGCCAACGCCTGGATGAACCAGCCCCGCGGTTTCACCCTCCGCGACGGCAAGGTCGTCCACGTCGATCCGTGGGCGGCCATGTTCAATCCGGCGACACCGCCGCAGACCACGCACATGATCCTGGCGGCCCTGATGGTGGCGTCCTTCCTCACCGCGAGCGTGTACGCGGTCGCGATGCTGCGCGGCCGCCAGGACCGCTACCACCGCCTGGGCTTCACCGTGCCGCTGGCCCTGGGTGCGATCGTCGCCCCGGTCCAGCTGGTCGTCGGGGACTGGGCCGCCCGCTTCGTCGCCCACTACCAGCCGGTGAAGCTCGCCGCGATGGAAGGGGTCTACCACACCGGGAGCCATGTCCCGCTGACCCTGGGCGGCATCGCCGGCCGGGGCGGTCTGCAGTACGGGCTGGAGATCCCCAACGGGCTGTCCCTGCTGGTCGGCTTCAGCCCGAGCACAGTGATCAAGGGCCTCGAACAGGTGCCGCCCGGTGACCGGCCCCCCGTCACCGGGGTCCATATCGCCTTCGACCTCATGGTCGGCTGCGGCATGTTCCTGATCGCGGTCGGTCTCTGGCTGCTCGCGCTCGCGCTGCGCCACCGCCGCCGTCCCGGCCCCTGGATGGAGGGGACGAGCCGGCCGTTGCGGGTCTTCCTCGCTCTGGGGGCCCTCAGCGGTCTCGCGGCGGTCGTGGCCCTGGAGTGCGGCTGGACAGTGACCGAGGAGGGCCGTCAGCCGTGGGTGGTCGTGGGCCTGATGCGCGTGCACGAGGCGGTGAACGTCGCTCCGGGGCTGCGCATCGGGCTGTGGCTGGTGCTCGCCGTGTACGCGCTGATGACCGTCGCCGCGGTGTACGTCCTGCGCCTGCTGACCCGCGAGCGGCCCGTTCCCGTCGCGCCCCAGGAGAGCGACGTGGAGGAGTACCCCATTGTCTGACCGCCCACCCGCCGGGTCCCTCGGCCGTGGCGGATCCTCCCGCACGGCGGACACAGGAGGACGCTGATGCTCGCCAACACGGCACTGGCCGTCATGTGGATCGGTCTGACCTGCTACGCCCTCTTCGGCGGCGCCGACTTCGGCGCGGGCCTGTGGGATCTCCTCGCGGGCGGCAGCGCGCACGGCAGACCACCGCGCCGGCTCATCGAGCACAGCATCGGCCCGGTGTGGGAGGCCAACCATGTGTGGCTGATCTTCGTCGTGGTCCTGCTGTGGACGGGGTTCTCCCCGGTGTTCGCCGCCGTCATGTCCACGTTGTACATCCCGCTGACCCTGACCGCCCTCGGGATCATCGCGCGCGGCGCCGCGTTCGCCTTCCGCAAGGCCAGCACCCAGGTGTGGCAGCAGCGGCTGTTCGGCGCCTGCTTCGCGCTCTCCTCGGTCGTCACGCCCTACTTCCTCGGCTCGGTCGCCGGGGCCGTGGCCTCCGGGAGGGTCCCGCCGGGCCTGGCGGCGGGCGATGTGATCACCAGCTGGCTCAATCCGACCTCGGCGCTCGGCGGCGTGCTCGCGATCCTCGCCTGCGCCTATCTGGCGGCGGTCTATCTGAGCGGGGACGCCGCCCGGGCCGGCGAGACGGACCTCGCGACCTACTTCCGGCACCGGGCCCTGGCCACGGGAGTGGTGACCGGGGTCGTGGCACTGGCCGGCATCGCGATCCTGCACGCGGACGCCCCCCAGCTGTTCCACGGGCTCACCCACCGGGCGCTGCCCCTGGTCCTGGTGTCCGCCGTGCTGGGTGCGGCGAGTCTGGTGCTGCTGTGGCGCGCCGAGCTGACCTTCGTACGGGTCACGGCGGCCGCCGCCGTCGCCGCCATCCTGTGGAGCTGGGGGCTCGCCCAGTACCCGGTCATGCTGCCCCCGTCGGTGACAGTCAGTGCCAGCGCGTCCCAGACCTCCGTGCTCGGCACGAGCCTGGCCGCACTCGCGGTCGGCGCGGTGCTGCTCGTCCCGTCGCTGTGGTGGCTGTACGCCCTGTTCCAGCGCCGCCCGGCGGCCGCGCACACGGAGGACCGGCGAGGCTCCTGAGGCGGCGGACGGCACCGCACGGCCTCGGGCCCCGACGTCGGCCGTACGGGCGCCTTGCCGGGGTGGCACGTTAGGCGGACGTCGGCCGGGGCACCCGGCGTGCGGACCGGCCCGGTCGCAGGACCGCCGTCGTATGCGCATATCGCAGTGGAGGTGCGGAACATGCGACACGGAGGAAACGTCGTCGACGAGCTGGTGACGGATCACCGGGAGGTCGAGGAGCTGTTCGGCCGGATCGAGGCGCTGGCGCCCGGGGAAAGGAAGCGCAAGATCTACGCCGACCAGGCCACCATGGAACTCGTGCGCCACTCGGTGGCCGAGGAGGCCTATCTCTACCCGGCCGTACGCGAGCATCTGGCCGACGGGGACACCCTCGCCGACAAGGAGATCGAGGACCACTCCAACGCCGAGCGGATCATGAAGGACCTGGAGGGTCACGAGGCCGACGATCCGGAGTTCGACCGGCTCATCGGGATGCTCATGGCCGAGGTCCGCTCGCACATCGCCGACGAGGAGGAGAACCTCTTCCCCCGGCTGCGGGAAGCCGCCTCCCCGGAGACGCTGGACGAGCTGGGCGACAAGGTACGACGGGCCAAGAAGACGGCTCCGACCCGTCCGCACCCGGCCGCGCCCGACACCCCGCCGGCGAACAAGCTGCTCGCGCCCGGGGCCGGACTCGTGGACCGCATCCGCGACGCGCTCACCGGCCGCGGACAAAAGGACTGACCTCTTCCGCATCGTTCCGCCGGGGCGCGGGTACTCGCGCCCCGGCGCTTTTGTCGGCGCCGATCCAACCGGAAATCAACCATCTCAGCGCCTGGGAGGAACCATGGCCGCTGTCAGCCCCACCGACCTGCAGAAGGCACTGTCGGGCGCGGACTACCCGTGCGACACCCAGCAGCTCACACAGGTTGCCCAGAACAACCACGCGCCCAAGGAGATCACTGAGCGCATCTCCCACCTCGGCAAGAAGAGGTTCCAGAATCCGGCCGAGGTGAGCAAGGCCATCTTCCAGAACGAGTGACACTACGCGCCACAGACGCGTGACGCGGCGGCCCGGGGACCGATCCCGGCCGCCGCGCCGTCGGTCTCGAACCACCCGCTCGACAGACCCCCCCCGCGCCCAAGGCATGATGAGTTCCCCGGCCGCCACGGTGGATGCGCCCGGCAGCCCGGAAGGATCCGGAGCCCCCGAAAGGAGACGAGGCGTGCCGACCACGGAGGGAGCCGCCGCGGCCCGCTTCACCGGATCGCCGGTGACCGGTGAACGCCCGGTGTCCGGATCGCTCACCGAGGTCACCCTGGACGGGGGACGGGTCGTGATGGTCAAGCGCGGCGACGAGCCCGGCGCGCTGCGGGCGGAGGCGGCGGGGCTGCGCTGGCTCGCGGACGCCGGTACGGTCCGTGTCCCCGCCGTGCACGGCCTCGACCGGCATCTGCTGGTGACCGAACGCGTGACGCCCGGCCGGCCGAGCGTCCGCGCGGCGGTCCGCTTCGGCCGCGACCTCGCCGCGCTGCACGGGGCCGGGGCGCCGGCGTTCGGTGCGCCGCCGCCCGACGGCCCCGAGGACGCGACGATCGGTCTGGCGCCGATGCGCAATGTTCCGGGCACCGAATGGCCGGCCTGGTACGCGGGGCACCGGGTACTCCCCTACCTCCGCGCCGCCGTCGACGGCGGCACCCTGCGGCCCGGCGAGGCGGCGGTGGTCGAGGACGTGTGCGAGCGGCTGCCTCGACTGGCGGGCCCCGCCGAACCGCCCGCGCGACTGCACGGCGACCTGTGGAGCGGCAATGTGCTCTGGGGCGCCGACGGACAGGTCTGGCTGATCGACCCGGCGGCGCACGGCGGTCACCGGGAGACCGACCTGGCGATGCTGCACCTCTTCGGATGCCCTCATCTCGGCGAGATCCTGGAGGGCTACCAGCAGACGGCGCCCCTGGCCGACGGCTGGGCGGACCGCGTCGCGCTGCACCAGCTGTTCCCGCTGCTGGTCCACACGGTCCTGTTCGGCCGCGGCTACGGCGAACAGGCACTCGCGGCGGCACGGACGGCGCTGAGGGGTGTCTGACCCTGCTCCGGCCCGGCGTGTGTACGGTCGGCTGATCACCGCGCCCAAGGAGCCGCCATGTCCCGTGCCGCCGTACCGTTCGAGCTGCTGCCCGGTGCAGACGACTCACCCGTGATCCTGCATGTGCCGCACTCCGCACGCCGGATACCGCCCGCCGTGCGCGCCGGCATCCTGCTCGACGACACGGCCCTGGCCCGGGAACTGGACCACATCACGGACGCGCACACCGCGGAACTCGCCGCTCACGCCGCCGATGCCTGCACCCTCACGCCCTGGCGGTTCGTCAACCGGCTGTCGCGGCTGGTGGTCGACCCGGAACGGTTCCCGGACGAGCGCGAGGAGATGCTGGCCGTGGGCATGGGCGCCGTCTACACGCAGACCACGCACCGCCGGCCCCTGCGCACGGCCGGGACCGATCCCGGGCCGTTGCTCAGCGACTACTTCCACCCGTACGCCCAGGCGATGACGGCGGCGGTGGCGGACCGGCTGGCGGCCACGGGGCGCGCGGTCGTCCTCGACGTGCACTCCTATCCCACCGCACGCCTCCCCTACGAGCTCCACGGCGAGGGCCCCCGGCCGCCCGTCTGTCTGGGTACCGACGCCTTCCACACGCCGCCCGAGCTTCTGGCCCTGGCGCGCGAGGCGTTCGCGGAGTTCGCGGGGACCTGCGTCGACAGTCCGTTCGCGGGCGCGTATGTGCCGCTGGAGTTCTACGGCACCCGGCCCGAGGTGTCCGCCCTGATGCTGGAGATCCGCCGCGACACCTATATGTCGGAGCCGGGAGGGGCCGCGGGAGCGGGGCTGACCCGCCTCGCGTCGGCGCTGGCCGCCCTGGTCGGCGCCGTGTCCTGACGCGCTGGGGGAATCCGTGCCGGTTCCCGGCGCGCGCACCCCCGAAGGCCCCGCGTACCGCTGATCGAGTGGATGCCGCCGCCGACCGCGCGTCGGCGGCGCGGACGAGGACTCCCTCTTGCCTACGCTCTCGCTGACGGACCGTCAACACTCCGTCAGCACCTCGGGCCGGGCGTCACCCGCGCGGCCGCACGGCTCTTCTGGGGAGAGATGTGTTCGGGCCCAAAACTCGTTCTCCGCTGATCCGGTCGGTGGTCGCCCTGGCCCTCGCCTCGACCTGGCTGGCCGGCTGCACGAACGGGTCCCCGACCGAACAGATCGACGGACCGCACGAGCCCGCCGGGCAGGACGGTCCCGCGGCCGCGGGCCTGGGCCCACGGCTGCAGGACCCCCCGGAACTGGTCAGCCACGACGGCCTCCTGAAGGTCAACCTCGTCGTGGAACGACGCAGGATCCAGGTCGGCAACCGCCGGTTGTACGCCACCACCTACAACGGCGCGTACATGCCGCCCACCCTGCGCGTCAGGCCCGGCGACCGCATCGACCTCACCCTGACGAACAACGTCGACCAGAACACCAATCTGCACACGCACGGCCTGCACGTCTCGCCGCGCGCCCCCTCGGACGACATCTTCCTCGCCATCAAGTACAAGCAGTCGTACCACTACTCCTACCGGCTCCCGCCCAACCAGCCGATCGGCACCTACTGGTACCACTCCCACGCCGACATGTTCTCCGCCCCGCAGGTCGCCGGCGGCGAGTCGGGCATCCTCATCGTCGACAGCCTGCAGCAGTACCTGCCGGCGTCGCTGCGCGGCATCACCGAGCACACCATCGCGCTCAAGGACTTCCAGGTACAGGGCGACTCGGTGAAGACCCGCCCCCTGAGCATGGGCGCGCCCACCCAGCGCACCGTCAACGGCCAGCAGAACCCGGTGATCACCATGCGGCCGGGTGAGACACAGCTGTGGCGACTGGCCAACATCGGGGCCAACATCTACTACCGGCTCCGGCTGCCGGGCACCCGCTTCCATGTGATCGCCCAGGACGGCATTCCGGTGCGCAGGATCTACGCCCAGGACACGCTGCTCATCCCGGCGGGTGGCCGTTTCGACGTCCTCGTCCAGGGCGGCGGTGCCGACACCGTCCGGCTGCAGACGCTCCCCTACAACAGCGGTCCGGCCGGGAACAAGTTTCCCCGGGCCGACCTCGCGACGGTCGTCACCAGCGGCACGCCCATGCCACAGGCCATCCTCCCGACCGCCTTCGCCCGGCACGAGGACCTGACCCGGGCGAAGATCGCGGCCCGCAAGACCGTCGTCTTCACGGAGAACAAGGCGGGCACGAAGTTCTTCGTCAACGGCCGGGCCTACGACCCCCGCCGGACCGACTTCACCTCCACCCTGGGCACGGTCGAGGAGTGGACGGTCCGCAACGACTCGGACGAGGCACACAGCTTCCATCTCCACACCGACGACTTCCAGCTGATGAGCATCAACGGGAAGGCCCACCCGGCCTCTCGGGCCTGGTACGACACCATCAACGTGCCCGCGCGGGCGTCCGCCGTTCTGCGCGTCCACTTCACCGACTTCATCGGCAGGACCGTGCTGCACTGCCACATCCTCAACCACGAGGACGCGGGCATGATGGCCGTGCTCGACATCGTCCGGCCCCGCCCCGAGAGCCCCGGGCCCACTGCGCGATGACCGCCGCGGGGCGCCGGTGCGTCAGGGCAGCAGCGGAAGCTTGCGCACGATCTTGCTGACGCGGTTGCGCGGACCGACGATGCTCACGGCGCAGTAGCGCAGATCGTCGGCCGCGGTCGTCCCCAGCGCGGCCCGGTAGTCGGCGTACACGATCGTCTCCTGGGCGAGGACCGGCATGTCGGCGACGAAGGTGTCGGTGTACGAGGCCGCCTTGGTGCGGATGGCCCTCAGTGTCTCGGCGTCCGCGGCCAGCACCGGGCACCCCGTCCAGGGCAGCTCGCGGCCAGATCCCGGTTGGTCCGGCGGGCGTCGGTCTGCAACTCCCGCAGCAGCGCGCGGTCGAGGGCGTCGAGGTCCATGGGATCCACGTTACGCCGTACGACATTCGGCGGGATCCCGCGAGGCCCGCACGGATGGCCCGCGCGAGGCGTGCGGCCCGCTTCGTCGCCGTACGTGCACACACCACAACTCCCCGTATCCGATGGCCGGGTGCGGGGATTCGGTCGCCGTCGGTCGTGGGTTCCTCGGGATGCGCGCGGCGTCATCTCGATGAAAGGTGAGGGAAGAGTGTGGTGTCCTGCCCTCGGACGACCGCGGGTGCCACCACTGCGGATCGACACGCATAGGAGACACCATGTCGACGTCACAGTCTGATGCGTCACGTCGTCCGTCCGATGACCGTGCCACGCCGGACGAACTGCTGCATGAGCTTCCGGCGGACACCACACCGGAGGATCTGGTCCTCGCCTCGGGCAGGGATATCACCCCCCGCACGCTCGCGTGGGCGGAGCGCAAGCTCGCGTCCGAGGGGCGGGCCGCGTTCGACAAGCTGCTGCCCTAGTAGTCCGGTCCGAAGTCTCCGCGCCATGGACGGGGGAGGCCCCGGTGGGGTGACTCCGGACCGGCCCGAGCCGGGGCCCGGTCGCGGCGCTCAGGGCGACGCGGGTCAGACGGCCACCGGCAGACCGCTCTCCCCGTCGGCCTGCCGCGAGGTGACCTGCCTGGTGCCCGCCGTGAGCAGCACGTCCGCGGCCTCCACCGCCTCCTGCACCGTGCGGGTTCCCATCATGACGCACAGCGTGTAGCTGACGTCCTCCAGTTCTTGTGCCCCCTCGGGCGTGTCCCTCTCGGCGAGTGCGATCCGCAGGGACGCGTACCGGGTCAGCAGTCCTCTGACCACCTTGAGATCCGGAACGAGCACAGCCAGGCCCTCTCTCTCGATTTTCGAGCCGTGTGCCCTATCCTCCGCAGACCATGCGCAACTCCTCGCACGCGGGGATTTTTTGGCATGTTTCCTACGCCCGGAACCGGGCGACGGCCCGGAAAGCACCGGGAGAGGGCGGCTACCCCACGTTCCAGAGGAAGCGGTGGGTGTGGATGCCGAAGTACGGGAAGGCCTGAACGCCTTCGACCCCCTCCGCCTCGCGGACCACGTCGCCCACGAAGTCGAGCAGCTCGCGCGGCCCGTCGCAGACGACCTCCACGAACAGATCGAAGCCGCCCGACGTCAGGACCGAGTACACGACCTCCGGGTGGGCGGCCAACTCGTCGGCCACGGCCCGCGGATCGCCGTCCACCGTGACGCCGAGCAGGGCCATCGCCTGGCCGCCCATCCGCATCGGATCGGTGACGCCCACGACCTGGACGACCTTGGTGTCCAGCAGCCGTTGCAGACGCTGGCGGGCCGCCGAGGCGGAGAGCCCGACGCGGGGGCCGAGATCGGCGTACGCGATACGGCCGTCGGTCTGCAGCTCCCGCAGAATGGCCCGGTCGATCTCGTCCACGCTCTTCCTTCCCGGTGACCGCCGCCCAGCCTACCGACGCCGGTCAGCCGACCAGCTCGGCCAGGGCCGTGTCGAACAGCCGGGTGTGGGTGTCGACGTCCTCCTCGGTGGTCGCGGGGCACATCAACGCCATGTTGTGGAACGGGGTGAGCAACACGCCCCGGTTGGCCAGGAAGAGATGGAGGTAGTCCTCCAGTTCGGGGTCGGCGGCGGCCGCCGACTCGGTGCCGGTGCGCGGCGCCGGGTTCGCGAAGCGGTACTCGGTACGGGCGCCGAGCCGGCTGACCGACCACGGCAGCTCCCACCGCTCGATGCCGGACCGCACGCCGTCCTCGAAGCGCTCGGACAGCTTCTCCATGTGGGCGAACGCCTCGTCGGTCAGGACGTGTTCGAGGGTCGCCCGGGTCGCGGCCACCGAGAGCGCGTTGCCCGCGAGGGTGCCGCCCACCCCGCCCATGTCGACGAGGTCCAGGTCCTCCCGGCCCAGCAGCCGCTGCGCCAGTTCGGCGGAGAGTCCGTAGGCACCGGCGGGGATGCCGCCGCCGATCGCCTTGCCGATGGTGAGCAGGTCCGGCTCCAGGCCCCAGGCGGCGGTGCAGCCGCCGGGCCCCGCGGAGAAGGTGTGTGTCTCATCGTTGATCAGCAGGGTGCCCGTGCGCCGGGTCAGTTCCCGTACGCCCGCGAGATATCCGGGCTCGGGCAGCACGATGCCGATGTTGGTGAGGGCGGGCTCCATGAGGACGGCGGCCACATCGCCGTGCGCGAGTTCGCGTTCGAGCTGGTCGAGGTCGTTGAACTCGGCGACCCGGCTGGTCAGGGTGACGTCGCAGGGCGCGCCGACGTTGCCGGGGCGGGCCGTGCCGCGCCCGTCCGGTCCCACGACGATCAGCGACTCGTCGACGCTGCCGTGATAGCTGTAGCTGTTCACGAGGATCTTCGGACGGTCCGTGACCGCCCGCGCGAGCCGGATCGCCCAGCGGTTGGCGTCGGTCGCGGTGAGCGAGAAGCTCCACCGGGTGAGTCCGAAGCGCCGGGTGAGTTCCGCGCCGACCCACTCGGCGTCCTCCGTGGGCAGCATCGCCGTGGCACCGCCGAGTTCGGTGAACCGCCGGTGCACGGCCGCCGCGACCGGGTCGGGGGAGTGACCGGCCATCGCGCCGGTGTCACCGAGGCAGAAGTCGATGTAGTCGCAGCCGTCGATGTCTGTGACGCGGGCGCCGCGGGCGGCAGCGAGATAGCGCGGGAAGGCGCCCGCGGTCTTGTTCATCCAGGTCATCGGGACCCGGCCGAAGAGATGGTCGGCGCCCGCATATGCGGCCCGCGAGCGCGGGCTGAGCCGCTCGGCCTCGGCGCCCTCACGGGCGAGCAGCTGACGCAGACGGGCGCGGTCCATGGCGTACCCCTATGTCCGGCAACACATGATGGCCAGGACTGTACGACCGAATCACGTGTTTGAGCAACGCTTGGCAGCAGAATCGACTGTTCCGGCAATCGATTCGCGCGTTCGCATGGCTCCGGGAGATGCGGTGCGGCGATGCGGTGCTGCTCCGCCGCCGACGGGGGCATACGGTGGGAACAAGCGATCTTGACCCCGACCCCACCTCCGTCCCCGGCCCCGCGACGGGCGCGACCACACTGGGAAGCGCACCCGTCCCGATCCCTCGCAGAGTGACCTCATGGCAAAGTCCCCCATCGCCCCTGCCGCGGCTCCCGACACCGTGTGGCCGGCGCGCGGGCGCCACCTCGGCCCGGGGGCCGAGGACACCGTCCGGCACCGGCTGCGGGAACTGAAGAACAGCGCGGCCATCCAGAACCACCTCGAATTCGAGGGCTCCCGTGACGGCGTGCCCCATCGCGCCTTCGAGGCCCGTTGGCTCGTGGCCGAAGACGTCGTCGTGCGGGCCCGTCTGAACATCGGGTCACCCGACGAGAAGGACGGCTCACAGGAGTGGGTGCTGGTCGCGGAGGCGGACCGGACCTGGGACCTCGACTGGCCCTCGCCCGCGACCGTGTTCTGGCCTGAGGACACCGACGCGCCCTGGGACCACGACGTGGTCGGGGATCTGCGCTTCCGGGAGATCAACCCGCTGCCCGCGGAGGACCGGGCGCTGCGGCGCCTGCTGAAGGACTGCGCGCGGCACTCCTGGAGCATCCATGTGATCGTGCACGAGGCGATGACGCCCGACGAGCGCGGGCTGCGTCCCCTCGCACCGCTGCTGCCGTCCGGCCTGCGGCACCGGATCGTGGAGCACCGGGCCGCGCCCGAACAGTTCCAGGTGGTCAACTGGGCCCTCTACGACCTCGGCGCGCGGGTACCCCGTGGTGGCGCCGTGGTGCTGCCCTCGGCACCGGCCGCCCCCGGCGTCGGGGACGACGACTTCGCCGTGCGCACCGTGTTCCTGGACGGTTCCCGGCCGCAGGAACTCCTCGACACGGTGTGCCGTTACGCCCTGGAGCCCCGGCCGCTGCCCGAGGGTGCGGCGGAGGCACTGTCCGATCTGCGCGCCCAGTGGCATCTGACGACCCTCGAAGAGGAACTGGCCGCGGCGCGGCTCCAACTCGCCTCCTACGCCGAGGCCCTGGACGCCATGACCAAGTCGCGCGACCTGTACCGGGAGGCGGCCGAACTGGCCCATGAGGCGCTGGCGGCCTACCGGGACTCGTCCGGCGCGCTGCCCCCGCCGCGGCAGGAAGCACGCAAGCGGGAAGGTTTCTCCCTGCGCGCCCTGACCAAGTCGTTGGAGCGCGGCGCCAAGCTGCTCCGCCCGCCGGGCGCCGAGGATCCCCGCGCCAAGGACCCCGCGGACGAGGAGACGACCCCGGACGCCTCCGTGCCAGGCAGCCGGGAACGGGACGCGGGGTCGCTGAGCCCTTCCCCCGCGCAGCCGTCCGACGGACGGAGCCGGGAGTAACCGCAGCGCGTTCCGGCGGTGGGGGGAGCGCCCCGCGCGATGCCGTGCGCCGCTCCCCGATCCCGTACGCACATCTCCGGAATCCGCTGGTGTGGAGAGATGTCTGAGGGGTACGCGGTGCCGGACTCGCCGCCGGGGCACCGTCCCGGCGGCGAGAGGTTGATCACCTCCGGAGCACGGTCCGCGGTGCATCCGCGGTCCGGCCCGGGGTAGGCGAGTCCCGCACGCCGTACGTATGGGAGGACATTGTGTCGACTGAGCAGACCCCCCTGTCCATCGAAGTGACGATGCCCCGAGAGGATGTCGCGCTGGTCGTCGTGCAGGGATTCCTGGACGTCGACACCGCGACGGAGTTGCATCACCACCTCGCCAACCAGACCCACCACGGTCGCCGCCATCTGCTGCTCGACCTCTCGGCGGTGCCGTTCATGGACTCGTCCGGGATCAACATCATTCTCAAGACCTACAAGGAGACCCGGCAGATCGGCGGCTCGGTCGGTCTCATCGATCCGGCCCCTGCCGTGCAGCGGATCCTCGATCTGACGGGGGTGAGCCTGACGGTCCCCTCCTACGCGACCGCGGACGAGGCGCTCGACAAGGTCGGCGACTCCCTGGGCCAGTCGTAGGGGAGGACGCGGAGGCGTCCCGGGCCGGGCCCGCACGGCGGGTCTCCGGGGTACAGCGAACCCACGCACGGGCGATCGCCCACGCGGACGGCCCCCGCCGTCCCCAATACTTGCCGTTTGACAACTGTAGCCGTCAGGCAACAAAGTTGAGTCAGCAAAAGTACGGAAGGAACTGGGATGTTGCGGTGGGCGGAGCCGGCTGCGCGCGCCGACCGACCGCGGCAGGCGTCCGGCACACCTGCGGGGCGCGACTGCCCGCCCGCGGCTCACGCCGTACGGGCGTCGGTTCCCTCGGCCTCGTGGAGCTGTGCCGCCGCGGCGACGCAGAAGGCCTCCAGGCCCTGCAGGAGTGCGGTGCGCTTGGCCGTCGGCATCTGGGCCAGGACGGACTCCAGCGCACGCTCGCGGCGCTCGCGCAGTTCGGCCAGGAAGGTTCTGCCCCGACGGCTCAGGTACAGGCGCAGCTCGCGTCGGCTGGTCGAGCTGGCGGCGCGCTCGACGTACCCGACGGCCTGGAGGCGGTCGCACAGCCGGCTCGTCGACGGCGGGGTCGACCCGAGCGCGTCGGCGAGCGTGCGCAGATTGATGCCCTCGTTGTGCTCGAGTATGAAGAGCACCCGCAGTTGGGAAGCCGAGACGGGGGCCGTCGAGGCGCGCCCCCACAGGACCTCCAGCAGCTCCGCCGCCTCTGAGGTCACACGCGCCACTTCGCTGGGCTCGGGACGCGGGCTGGAGGAAGTCACCGTCTCATTCTCCCAGGCTTCTCGAATCCTGTCGGCCTGCCGGGGCGACAGCTCACGCATAACGATAGATACGTACACGGGCGCGGAGTCGCTCAGGGCATGGGTCCGGAATCGTACTAGTGGAAGAATGGCGTATCCGACATCGTGAACAGATTCGTCACAGCCGAGAGGGCGCTCCGGAACGCGGCTCCCCACCGGTTGGTGGAGGCGCTCCGGGACGCGCTGCGCAGCCAGTACGCGGCCGAGTCCGTCGAACTCCTGATGGCGGACTACGGGCTCACCGTGCTGCAGCCCGTCTCCGCACAGTTCCCCGCCACCGAGTCCGTGGCGATGCACGGCACCACGGCCGGCCGGGCCTTCGGTGCGCAGGACCCCGTCGTGGAGGAGACCGGCGACCTGACCCGGGCCCATCTGCCGGTGACGGTACGCGGTGACCGGCTCGGCGTACTGACCGTCACGCTGCCGTCCGCCACGACCGCCGAGGTCCTTCCCGAACTCGTCGACATCGCCGGGGTCCTCGGCCACGAGATGCTCGTGGCCGAGCGGGACACGGACGTGTATCTCCAGGCCCGGCGCCGGGACCGGCTGACGCTCGCGGCCGAGATGCAGTGGCAGCTGCTGCCGGGCCGCTCCTGCGCTCGGCCGGAGTACGCGCTCGGGGCCCAACTGGAGCCCGCCTACGCGATCTTCGGCGACAACTTCGACTGGTCCGCCGGGCCGGACCGGCTGATGCTCTACATCACCAACGGCATGGGCGAGGGCATCGAGGCGTCCCTGCTGACCAACCTCGGCATCAACGCGCTGCGCAACGCCCGGCGCGCCGGGATCCCCATCGAGGACCAGGCCGCCCTCGCCGACCAGGCCGTCTACGCCCACTACCGGGGTGCCTGCTATCTGTCGGTGCTCCTGCTCGACTTCGAGCTCTCCACCGGCCGGGTGAAGGTCGTGGACGCCGGCTCCCCGCAGATGATGCGGATGCGCGGCCGGACCGTGGAAGCGGTCGGCTTCGACGCGCAGCTGCCCCTCGGCATGTTCGAGGAGACCGACTACGTCGCGCAGGAGATCGACGTACAACCCGGTGACCGGCTCGTCTTCGTCAGCGACGGCGTCTACAGCGTCGCCGCCCCGGAAGGCGAGACCTACGGCGAGAAGGCCCTGGCGAAGGCGATCGCGGCCACGCGGCTGCTTCCGGCCGCCGAGGTGCCCCGCGCGGTCCTGAGGGAGCTGTCGGACCACCGCGGCGGGCCCACCGCGGAGGACGACGCGCTCGTGGTGTGCCTGGACTGGTTCGGGCGGCAGCCGGGCTCCTGAGGGATGTCCGGCCACGACGGTCGCGCGCCTCGTGAGAAGGGTCGCACACCGCCTCGCCGCCCGGCTGCCGCCGGCGCCTTCCGCCTGGGCTTCGACGGCCCGGATACGGACGGCAGTTGGCCGGGTCCCCCATTCGTTGGACGACCGTCCAGGAGGCCACGGGTGCCCGGCGGGATCTCCCATGATTACAGTTGTCGCGCGACAATGAACCGCGCTCTCCGAGGAGGCTCCCTGGCAGCCGGGGGAGCAGACGTACAAAGGAGACAGGGACGTGACGGACCAGGAGTCGGCAACCGACCGAGGAGCGTCGGCACGAATCGTCGGGGACTTCCTGCAACGCCGCCGGGAGCAGATCTCCCAGCGCTGGGCCGACGAGGCGCTGTTCCGGACGGTCTTCACGGTCTCCCGCGACGAGGCGGTGGAGGCCGCCGGTGCTCTGGTGGAGGCGCTCGCCGTGGTGGCCGCCACCGGGCGGATCGAGGACGTCCGGGCGCCGGGCTTCTTCGGGGTGCGCGAACAGCTCGCCCGCATGGCCGCCTCCCGCGCACGGGCCGGCTCCAGCCCCGGCCACATCGCCGAGGAGGTGGCGGCGCTGCGCCCCTCGGTCAGCGAGCTGCTGGCCGCCGATCTGGCCAAGGCGGACGGGGAGGCGGCCGGGCCGCATCTGGTGACGCTCACCGTCCTGCTCGGCACGCTGCGCCTGGTCGTCATGGAGACGGCCCTCAGCGCCGGTGAGGACATCATCGAGCGGCAGCGCCTGCAACTGCTCGAAGTGGCCACGCCCGTCATCAAGTTGTGGGACGGCATCGTCGCCGTCCCGCTGATCGGCACCCTGGACAGCGCCCGTAGCCAGGTCGTGATGGAGAGCCTGCTGGAAGCCGTCGTCGCCCAGCAGGCGCGGTTCGCGATCCTGGACATCACAGGGGTGCCGACCGTCGACTCCCTGGTGGCCCAGCACCTGATGAAGACGGTCGCCGCGGCCCGTCTGATGGGGGCGGAGTGCATCGTCTCCGGCATCCGGCCGGCGATCGCCCAGACCATCGTGCACCTGGGCATCGACCTCGGTTCGGTCGTCACCCGCGCGACCCTGGCCGACGCCCTCGCCCACGCCCTCCACCGGCTGGGAGTCGTGATCGTCGACCGGGCGGCCACCGGCGGGGGCCCGCGGTGACCGGGGATCTCTGGGCGCCGGACGGCGCGCACATCCCCGTACTGAAGCTCGGTGACGTCCTGCTCGTCACGCTCCAGGGCGAACTGCACGACAAGGCGGCCGAACAGCTCCAGCAGGACATCGCGGCGGCCATCACCCGCAGCCCGGTGCACGGGGTCGTCATCGACGTCTCCGGAGTCGAGATCGTGGACTCCTTCCTGGGCCGGGTGTTCGCCGAGATCGCCGCGAGCGCCGGACTGCTCGCCGCGGAGACCGTCGTCGCGGGCATGCGCCCCGCGGTCGCCATCACCCTCGTGGAACTCGGCCTCACCCTGCCGGGCCTGCGCACCGCGCTCGACACCGACGAGGCCCTGCGGATGCTGACCCGGGCGTCCGCTCCCCTGTCCCACGTCCCAGAACGCCAGGAGAACGCGTGACGGAGACATCGGGCCGCCTCGCCGCATGCCTGCCCATCCGCTCGGACATGGATCTGGCGTGGGTACGACAGCATGTGCGGCGGGCAGCTGCCGAGATCGGTTTCGGTCTGGTGGAACAGACCAAACTGATCACCGCGGCGAGCGAGCTCGCACGCAACACACTCGTCCACGGCGGCGGCGGACAGGTCGAGTCCGTCGTCCTGGACCACGGCAGGGCCCGTGGCCTCCGGCTGACCTTCACCGACGAGGGACCGGGCATCGCCGACGTCGAGCGGGCGCTCACCGACGGCTACACCTCGGGCGGCGGGCTCGGCCTGGGGCTCGGCGGAGCCCGGCGCCTGGTCCACGAGTTCTCGATCGACACACGGCCCGGCGGGGGCACCTCGGTCACCGTGGTCTGCTGGACGGCCGGAGCGCCACGCCCGCGCGGGGAGGCGCGATGACCCGGGTCTGGGACGTGCCCGTGCACGACACGACCCGGCTCCGGGACGTCCGGCTGGCGGCCGAGGAGGCCTGCGACCACGCCGGGTTCGGCGCGGACCGGCAGGCGGCCACCGTACTGGTCGCCACGGAGCTCGCCACCAACCTGCTCAAGCACGCGGGCGGCGGCCAGATACTGCTGGAGACACCGGCCGCGCCGGACGGTGCCGCCGAGGACGGCGAGCGGGCCGCTGTGCAGATCGTCGCGATCGACCACGGCCCCGGCATCGCGGACCTGTCGGCCGCGCTGCACGACGGCTTCTCGACCACGGCCTCGCTCGGGGCCGGGCTCGGCACCTGCCGACGTCTGGCGGACGACTTCGACCTGCACAGCTCGCCCGGGCGCGGCACTGTGGCCCTGGTCCGGATAGGTCCCTCGGACGCGCGCCGCAGGGGGGAGCGGGACCGGCGCGCGCTGGCGCCGGCGCGCGCCGGAGGGATCAACATCCCCCTCGTCGAGAGTCATTCGGGCGACGCCTGGGCCTGCGTGCGGTCCGGTGAGACCCTCACCCTGCTTCTCGCCGACGGCCTGGGACACGGCCCGCGCGCGGCCGAGGCGTCCGACGCCGCCGTACGACAACTGCGGCGCAACCCTCGGCTGACGGCACCGGAGTTGCTCGCCGCGCTGCACACCGCGCTCCGCGACACCCGGGGCGCCGCCGTCGCGGTGGCCCAACTCGACCTCGCCGCAGGGCATCTGGAGTTCTCCGGCATCGGCAACATCGGCGCGCGGCTGCGCACCGGCGGGGGCTGGCACCCGCTCGTGTCGCATCCCGGCATAGTCGGCGCCCACGTCCCCGCACGCCTCCCCCGCCGTCGGCTGCCCTGGAGCCCCGACTGCCTTCTCGTCCTGCACAGCGACGGTCTGCCCAGCCGGTGGTCGCTCCGCCCGGAGGTGCCCGCCGCGACCCTGGACCCGGGGGTGACGGCCGCCCTGATCGTGCGCGACTCCAGCAGTTCGGCCCGGCCCGTCCGGGACGACACCACGGTGGCCGTGCTGTCCCCCACACCGCCGAATCGTGAACCATGACCCACACCTGGCAGATCACCACCGTCGTCGACGCCGCCCGGGCCCGGATCGCCACCGCCCGGCTCGCGGCCGAGCACGGCGTCCCCGCACTCGACCGCACCCGGCTGGTCACCGGGCTCACCGCACAGTTGCGCCAGTGCCTCACCAAGGGAGGCGCCTGGCGGCTGACCCTCAAGACCACTCCCCCGTCCCCGTCCGGGTACCGGCCGCGGCTGTGGCTCACCCTCTGCCCACATCCGGACGACAGCTCCGACGCCGACCTCACCTGGCAGGCCTCGGCTCCCGCCGCGGAGCGGGCGGGCGGCACCGGAACCGCCGGGGTCCCCGCCCGTACGGCGGCCCTCGCCGAGGGGCTGTTGGGTGCCGACGACGACACGGCACGCGTGCTCGGCGCCCTGGCCGAGCAGGAGGCGCTGGTCGCCTTCCACCGTGAGGAGCTGCACCAGACGAACCAGGGCGTCCTCGCCCTGCACGCGGAACTCGACGCCGCGGGACGGGCGCAGCAGGAGCTGTTCGCCGCCGAGCGGGCGGCCCGCACCGAGGCGGAGGAGGCACGCCGGCGGCTGACGTTCCTCGCCGACACCAGTGCAGCGCTCACCGCGTCCCTCAACCACGGGGAGATCGTGCGGCTGCTCCCCGAACTGCTGATCCCGGCGTACGCGCGCAGCGTCGACGTTTGGCTGCTCGGTGACGAGGAGGAGCAGGCGCACGGACACGAGCCCCGTCCCGCCGCGGCCGTCGTCGCCGCCCGCACGGGCCGTCCGCAGTACGCGGCCGCCCACCCCGGCGGCCTGCCCGGTGTGGACGACCGGCCGCCGTCCGCCCTGCACCCCACCCGGCCCCTGCTGTGCGTTCCCCTGTCGGCCCGGCGGACGGCCCTGGGCGTGCTGATCCTCACGCCGCCGGGCGACCGGTGGAACCCGGACGACGCGGTGATGCTGATCGAGCTGGCCCGCCGGGCCGGCATCGCGATCGACAACGCCCAGCGCTTCGAGCACAACCGGGACATCGCCGAGACGCTGCAGCGGGCGCTGCTCACCGACCTGCCCACCACCCCGGGGCTGCGACTGGCCGCCCGCTATCTGCCGGCCACCCACGGCCTCAACATCGGCGGAGACTGGTACGACGCCTTCCGCCAGCCCGACGGAAGCCTGATCGCGGTCATCGGCGACGTCACCGGCCATGGGCTGCACGCCGCGGTGATGATGAGTCAGCTGCGCACCGCGCTGCGCGCCTACGCCGTCGACGGGGGCACCCCGGGCCAACTGCTCACCCGGCTGCATCTGTTCCTGCACCATCTTCAGCCGGATCTGTACGCCACGGCGGTCATCGCCCGGTTCCGCCCCGGCGAACCGGTGCTGACCTGGGCGGCCGCCGGACATCCGCCCCCGGTGCTGCGCACGCCCGACGGCCTGGTCCACACCCTCGACGAC
This sequence comes from Streptomyces sp. NPDC002573, assembly GCF_042889625.1. Lineage (NCBI taxonomy): Bacteria > Bacillati > Actinomycetota > Actinomycetes > Kitasatosporales > Streptomycetaceae > Streptomyces > Streptomyces sp. NPDC002573. The sequence continues at coordinate 203,120 of NZ_JBIARC010000007.1, forward strand.
AAACCGGGGGCCATGCTGGGCATTCCGCTGCGGCAGGCCATCGAGGACCACACCGTCCCGCTGCCGGCCGGGTCGACCCTCGCCCTGTACACGGACGGCCTGGTGGAGCGGCGGGCCCAGGGCATCGACCCGGGCATCCAGCGGCTCACCGAGGCGCTGTCCGCGCTCGACCCGCCGGAGCTGGCCGACGATCTGGAGGGCGCCGCGGACCGGGTCCTGGACCCGATGCTGCGGGACTCCGAGGGCGACGACGACGTGTGCCTTCTGCTGTGTCACTACGACAGCGAGCAGCGGACTCCGACGACCCTGCCGGCCGCCCCGCCGCCTCCATCGCGATGAGGGCGCCGCTCGGCGGCCGGGGCGCAGCGGAGACGCGGGACTACGCCTCTTCGTCCGGCCGTGCCGTCCGGGCCGCCCGGAAGGCGTGCAGTCCGTGTTCCAGCGCGGCCTGCTGGGCGGGGGTCATCGCGGCCAGCACATCCGCCAGGCTCGCGGACCGCCGTTCGGCGATCTCGGCGAGCGCCCTGCGTCCGTGCGCGGTGACCCTCAGCTGGAGCTCACGCCGGTTGCGCGGATGGATCACCCTCTCCAGCAGTCCGGCGGCCTCCAGCCGGTCGCAGAGTCTGCTGGCCGCGGGCAGCGCGATGCCGAGCGTCTCCGCGAGCGCCGTGAGATTGAGCTCCGAGCGCTGCCGGACGGCGGTCAGCGCGTTCAGCTGATGGCTGGACAGCCGTGGAGTGACCGCCTCGGCCGCCCCGGTCCACAGCGCCACCAGACTCTCCACCGCGTCGGCGACCTGCCGGGCCAGCGCCCGGGGCGTCCCCCTGGTCTCTTCTGCCTTTGTCACCTCACGGTCATCTCCCACCGCGCTTCTCTTGCCTGCCGCGCCGTCCGCTCCCCCGCACTCGCCCACGACCGGTTCACCCTTCGCCTCGGCCGACATGGTCGGCCCGATCGGCGCCCGTACCCAGCACGCTTCCGGGTACGCCGCCGGACCCGGCCATCTTCACGAGATCGCTGCACGACGCCCCCGACCGGAGGGGGTAACGGTGGCCCGGGCGAGGGACCTGTGATCCGGGATGCGTAGCTCTCGGCGTTCTGGCAACCGTGTTAAGGGGGGCCGGGCGACAGCGCGATGGATGACGACAACCGGCCGGCACGACGGCCGGGGGAAGGACGGCATGGCAACCGAGCCGCGGTGGGACAAGGCCTGGCCGCTCGAGGCGGTCGAGAACCTCGTCGCCGACTTCAAGGGCGAACTGCACGACGTGACCGACGCACGGCTGGCCGCCGAGGGGTTTCTGCGCCGGCTGGCGCGGGCGTCGCCTCCGGCCAGTCCGGAGCACTGGAACGACGTACTGCTGGTGGTGGACGAGCTGGCCGCCAACGCCGTCCAGTACGCGCCGGGCCACTTCGCGCTGCGGATGCGTCCGACGTACGACGGGATTCATGTGACGCTGCACGACACCAGCACGATCCCGCCCACCCCGCGGCCCTTCCGGCCCGGGCGCCCGGGCGGGATCGGCTGGCATCTCGTGCACACGCTCTGCGACCAGGTGAGTGTGATCATCCAGCCGGAGGGCAAGGACGTGCACGTCTTTCTCCCCTGGTAGGGCACCTGGAGGTGGCTTCCCTCGGCGGGACACGTCCGTGGGACCCGCCCCGCCCGTCAGGAGGCCCGGCGCGGCGGCCCGGCGCCGGCCGGACTCGTCCGGGGCCGCCCGCCCGGAGCGATCGGGACGATCTCCACGCCAGTATCCGGTGTGGTCCGGGACCCCGGTTCGGGCACGACGCGCAGCCGGCGGCCGTCGGACGCGGCGGGCGCCTCCTCGGCGTCCCCCGGGCCCGGCACGCGGGGCCCTCATCCAGTGGGTTCGGGTCCGGTGCCCAGGGGCACGACCACGCTCACGGCCTTGCCGCCGTCCGCACACGGCTCGACGACGATGTCGTACGCGAGCTTGATGATCAACGGCCACCCGTACCCGCCGCCGTCGTGCCCCACCGGCAGCGCTCCGGAGCCGAAGGCGACGGTGGGGATGTGGGGGCTGCGGTCGCGCACGGTGAGCCGGATCCCGTCCCGGGCCGGTATCGCCTCGAAGGCCACGACACCGCCGCCGTGCCGGATCGCGTTGGACACGAGCTCCGAGGTGACCAGCAGCAGATCGGTGACGGCCTGCTCGGCGGGCGGACGGGCCGAGGTGTCCCAGTGGCCCCGGACGACCGCCAGGACGTGCGCACGGGCCGAGGCGGCGGTCATCACCGCCCCGAAGGCCTGCTTCCCGTCGTCCTGGGCCGCCAGCTCGGCCGGTCTCATCGCTCGCTCGGACAGTCGCGCGTTCCGGGCAGGCCCCGGCGAACCGACGCGAGCGGCGGGCCCGCCGCGCATACCGGCAGGCGCGGAGCGCGAAGGCCGGTATCGCCCGTGCCGTCGGGGATCCCGCCGGGACGACGGCGGGGTTCCCGGCGGGCACGGGGTGGCGTGGCGTGATCTCGTACGTTCATCACCCCTTCCTCTACCCGGCCTCGCCGAGGCCATGGGTCCGAACGCCCGCCCGGGGTCGTACCCGGGACGCGACGCCCGTCCCCGGTGGCCGGCGGACGGGCACCGCGCGCCCGCAGAGCCGTCTTCGCGGCCCTCTCGGGCGCGTCGCCGTCAGCCCGCCCCGGGCTGCACCCCGGCGTGGCTGTCCTCGAACGGAGCGGTGAGGTGTTCCAGCGGAGCGGTGAGGTGTTCCAGGGACCCCGTGATCTCCAGCAGCCGCTGGAGCGCGGGGGGACGCTCGTCGAGCCGGAGGTCGATGGCCGCCGCGTCGGTCCGGCGGCGGATCGTCAGCAGGGCGGACAGCCCCATGGAGTCGACGGCTCCGAGCCCCGCGAAGTCGAGGCGCAGTGCCGTCAGCCCGGGGCCGCCTCGGGGCCAACGGGCCAGCTGACCGTCGACGGTGCTCACCAGTTCGTCGCACGACTCGTAGTCGAGATCCCCGGCGACGCGTACGACGATCGCGGTCCGCTCGGTCTCGACCGTGAGCGTGAGGGAGGGGGTGTGAGAGGTCGTCATCTGGACTTTCCGTGACGGGGATGTTCGGTGCTGCTGATCGGGTCCTCATCGTGTCGTGTACCGCGCCGAGAGTGCGACAGTCCCGCGGGAAGTCCGGGGCGGAGCGGACGGGCGTCGTGCTCACGCGGTGTACCTCCCCCGGGTGCGGCCGTCGACCGCGCTGAGGTGTGCGTGGTGCGGCGCGGTGACGGCCACGACCGCCATGTCGTCGTGGCGGCCGCCGCCGACCCACTGCGCCGCCAGCGTCTGCACATGGTCCACCACCGCTTCGGCGGGCATTCCGGCGCACTCCGTCACCGCTGCCATCAGCCGGTCGACGCCGAACAGTTCGTCGCCCCAGGGGCCGCCCCTGGCCTCGATGATCCCGTCGGTGAACAGCAGACAGGTCTCGCCGGGCGCGAGTTCGAGATGGGCGGTGGTGGAGGTGATCTGCGGGAAGACGCCCACCAGGGTGCCGCGGGTGTCCGCCTCCTCGACGCGGCCGTCGGCCCGGACGAGCAGGGGGGTGGGGTGTCCCGCGCTGGTGACGCGGAGCCGTACCGTGCCGCCGCGGCGGATGACGGACGCGAGCGCGAGGGTGGCGAACCGTGTGTGATGCGAGTTGATCAGCGCGCCGTTGAGCAGGTCGAGGACGCTCCGGTGGTCGGCGGCCAGGGGCAGCAGCGCCTGGAGGGTGTTGCGGATCTTCCCGGTGAGCACGGCCGCCTCGAGTCCCTTGCCGCACACGTCGCCGAGGACGACGAGGGTCTCCTCCTGGTCGGTGGCGCCCGGGTGGACGTCGTAGAAGTCGCCGCCGACGCGGTCGCCCCGGCTGTAGGGCCGGTAGGCGCCCGCGAACTCCACGCCGTGCACGCTGTGCAGCCGGGGTGGCAGCAGTTCGCGCATCAGGGTCGTGGTGATGGCGGCCTGGTCGGCGTACATCCGCGCGGCGGAGATCGCGGCGCCGGCCCGGGCGGCGAAGAGCCGGGCGAGGACCTCCTCGCTCTCGCTGAACGTCCGGCGGTCCGCGGTGCGCAGGAGGATGAGCGCTCCCGCCGGTACGCCGTGCCCCGGCAGCGGCGACACCACGACGGAACCGACCGGTCCGCCCAGCCCGGAGGGCACCGCCCAGCCGGGGAGCGCGGCGGGGTCGATCCAGCGGGAGGGCACCGGCGGAAAGCCGCGCAGCGCCTCGCCGAGGCCCGGCACGTCCTCCGGGTCCGCGCGCACCGTCGTGTGCGTGACCTCGCCCGAGGGGCCGCAGAAGGTGACGGGGTTCCCGCGGCCGCGGGCGGAGGCGACGGTGACGGCCGCGTCGGCGAGATGTTCGACGGCCAGCCGGGCGGTGGCCTCCATACAGGTCTCGACGTGCAGCGAGGCCAGCAGTGCGGTGGAGGCTCTGGCCAGGAAGGCGGTGCGCGCTCGCTCGCTGCGGAGGGCTTCCTCGGCGCGACGGCGGTCGGTGTCGTCCACCAGCCACCACACGACGCGGTCCTGCGCGGAGCGGGCGGGGTGAGCCGCGAACGAGCGCTCTCCGATACGTCCGGCGGCCGGGGTTCCGTCGGTGCGGTCCGGTCGGGCCGCGTCCGAGGCGAACCGCTGGTGGGCCTCGAAGAGCCATGCCGGTACGACGTCCCGCAGACACGAGCCGTGCCCCGCCTCCGGGAACAGGCTTGCCGCGACGGCGTTCAGCTCCACCAGGCAGCCACGCCGGTCCGCGACCATGACCGGGCAGGGAGCACTGTCCCATGCCATGCCGTGGCCCTGGGCGTCGGCGAAAGTCCGCTGGGAGGTGTCCACAGGCAGGGGGTCGCGTCCGCGGCCCGTTCCCTTCTCTGTCGCACAGGCGTCTTCGCCGCGCGAGCGTCTCCGTGGCACGAGCGACGAGACCGTTGTCCTACGACAACCATCTCGCGTCCGGCGGCCATCCGCAAGCGACCGGCCGCGGCGCGCGGCAGGAGCCGCGGACACTCAGGCAGCGAGTGCGGACGCCAGTTCGCTTGCGGCCTCGGCGAGTTCGATGTCCGACTCCGAGAGCAGCTGCCGCAGGGTGCCGTGGTCCGCGCGGACCGCACTGCGCGCCTGCCGCTCCCAACCCACGTAGTCATGACGGTGGTTGAGCAGCTTGGGGTACACGGAGGCGGTGCTCTCCCACTGCCGGGCGGCGGCGATGCTCTTGAGCAGATGGACTATCTGCACGCGGCACGTGACCTGGGGCAGCCGGGCCAGCTCCCACAGGAAGGGCACCGTGGCGGCCGTCGCCTGGTCGACGACGAAGCCGTACTGGCAGATACGGGTGCGCAGATCGCCCAGCGCCGCTCTCGCGGCGGACTCGTCGCCCCGCACGAGGGTGCGAAGCAGGAATGGGATGGCCTCCGCGGATCCGCTGGAGTCCTTGATCGCGCCCCAGGGCACGCGTTCCAGGCCTTTCAGTGCTGTCGCCATATCCACTCCCCGCAAACAGTGTGGAGCCGGGCCCTCGCCGTCCCTGCTCCGCGCGCGGCCCCGACGAGTGGGCCTGACATCCGGTACCCGGGCGATGACGTGGCATCTTTCTGATGTCACGTCATCAGGCGGCGTGCGTCGTGCGATTGACGCCGCCGCTATTATCCACGCAGTCAGCACCGCCGTGCAATTGCATGGGAAATTGCACGGCGGGTAGAAGAGCCCCGGGAGCCGGCCGGTGCATCCCGCCTCGTGCACTCCGGTGCCCCCGTGGCGCAACGTCAGCGAGGAGACTGCGGTGTCTTCAGAGCAGAACGGAGTGCGGGCCAGCGCGTTGGAGGCCCGCTGGATCAAGAGCCGGCACAGCAGCGCTGAGGGCAACTGCGTGGAGCTGGCCGCCCTGGCCGACGGGAGCGTCGCGATGCGCAACTCCCGGGATCCGGACGGGCCCGCCCTCGTGTACACGCCCGCGGAGGTGGCGGCCTTTCTGGCCGGCGCGAAGGACGGCGAGTTCGACCACCTCGCCTGAGGACGGGCCGGAAAGTCGTCTCACCGGCGCATGCGGCGGGACCCGTTCGAATGCGATACTGCGGGTCTGCTTTTCTGTCGGCCAGCAGGGAGCCACGATGTCCGCCGAGTCGCACCGCATCTCCCGCCTCGAACCGTATCTGACGCAGACGCAGCCCGCTCCGACTCTGCTGAAGATGCTGGTCGGCGTGCAGTTGGCGGGCATCCGGGAGGATGCCGGCCTGTCTCAGGAACAGGCGGCGCGCGCCCTCGGTTTCAGCCCCGCGAAGCTGTCGCGCATCGAGGCGGGCAAGGGCCGCAAGCCGCCCACGGAAGGCGACGTCCGCGCCCTGCTGCGACTGTACGCGGCCGACGAGTACGAGGCCGCGGTCCTGGTCAAACTGCTGCAACGCGCCGGTGAACCCGGCTGGTGGCAGCGCTACGACAAGCGTCTGATGCCCGAGTGGTTCGACCGTCTGGTGGGGCTGCAGGAGGCGGCCGCCGCCATCCGTACCTTCGAGATCCAGTACGTTCCCGGGCTGCTGCAGACTGCGGCCTACACCCGGGCCGTGGTGGAGCGGGGACTACCGACCGCGTCGGCCGCCGAGGTGCAGCGCCGGGTGGAGCTGCGGATGCGCCGGCGGGAGCTGCTGTCACGCCCTGACGCCCCGCAACTGTGGGCGATCCTCGACGAGTCGGTCCTGATGCGGGTGCTGGGCAGCCGCGAGGTGATGCGGGAGCAGTTGGAGCACCTCGTCGAGACGGCCGGGCTCCCCCATGTGACTGTGCAGATAGTGCCGTTGGACGTGACCAACGCCTCGGCCCCGTCGATACCGGTCACCTATCTGCGCTTCGGCGGTCTCGAACTGCCGGACATCGTCTACCTGGAACACATCAGGAGCGCCAACTTCCTGGAGGACCAGGACGAGACCGAGGAGTACCGGGTGGTCCTGGACCGGCTCGCCGACGAGGCCCTCGACCCCCGTGCGTCGCTTCAGTTGCTGCGCAGGACTCTTGAGGAGCGCTACTCGGCCCGCTGACATCGGCGCCGGCGGGCGACGGGGAGCGGCCGGGTCAGCGGATCCGGCCCACTCCACCGAACTCGATCCATTCCTGGGTGAGTTGACGTGGCGCCACCTCGCTGTCCGGCCGCCAGGTGGACACCTCCACCAGGCCCGGTTCGAGGATCTCCATCCCGTCGAACCAGGCCGCGACGTCCTTCTCCTGGCGCACCCGCCCCCAGTGCCCCTGGGTGGCCTGGTCCATGAAACCGGTGACGAAGTCCCGGACCTCGGCGTCCTCGCTGACCAGCTGGCACATCACCAGACAGCTGCCGGGCACCAGGCGCTCGGCCACCCGGCGGACCAGGGCGGGCGGTCCGTCGGTCTCGCTGTCCGGGATGCAGTGCATCACCGAGTTGAAGAGCACGGCCACCGGCTGCGAGAAGTCGATCAGGCGCCGGGTGTCGGCGTGGGCGAAGACGGCCTCGGTGTCCCGCATGTCGGCCTGGATGACCGCGGTGCGCTCGTCCTGCTCCAGCAGCGCCCGGCCATGGACCAGGACCATCGGGTCGTTGTCCACGTAGACCACGTGGCTGGCGGGGTCGACTCGCTGTGCGACCTGGTGGACGTTGTTCTGCGTGGGCAGACCTGATCCGTGGTCGAGGAACTGCCGGATGCCGTAGTCCTCCGCGAGGGTCCCCACGACGCGCTGCAGGAACCTCCGGTTGTTCAGTGCGAGCGCCCGCGTGCTGGGGACGACCTTGTCCAGCTCCTCGCAGGCCGCCCGGTCGACCGCGTAGTTGTCCTTGCCGCCGAGATAGTGGTCGTACATGCGGGCTGCCGTCGGCACCGTGGCGTCGATGGACGTGGACAACTGCCTGCCTGGCTGCATCGCTCCCCCAGATCCGTGCCGTGCCGCCGGGACCGGCTCGACGGGCACCCCATCCTAGGGAAGGAACGTTTGCTGTTGCCAGCCTTTCGGCGGAGGACAGGGGTGCGTTCGCGCGGTTCAGGGGGTGCCGTCAACTCCCGTGCGGACGTGCCCTGTCACGAGGGGACGTCCGCCCGGAGCCATACCGTCCAGTAATATGCGCCCGGGTAGGCCTGGAGGAGGAACGGTGTCACGGTCGGAACGCTCACCCCTGTTGCTCGCGGGCCTGCTGGCCACCGCGGGCGTCACTCACTTCGTCGCGCCGCGGCAGTACGACGCGATGGTCCCGCTGGCCCTGCCGGGCTCGGCCCGGGCCTGGACCTATGCCAGCGGCGCCGCGGAGCTGGCGCTGGCGGCCGGGGTGGCACTGCCCCGGACCCGCCGTAAGGCCGCGCGGGCGGCGGCGGCCTTCTTCGTCGGTGTTCTCCCGGCGAACGTACAGATGGCCGTGGACTGGCGCGACCGCCCCGCACCCCTGCGGGCCGCGGCGCTGGCCCGGCTCCCGCTCCAGGTGCCGCTGGTGTTGTGGGCGCGCGGTGTCGCGAAGAACGCGGAGGAGCGGTCATGACGGATCGTGTCGAGGTCGGCACCAAGGTCGAGGACTTCGCCCTGCCGGACGAGACCGGGACCGAGCGGCGACTGTCCGAACTCCTCGCCGAGGGGCCGGTCGTGCTGTTCTTCTATCCGGCCGCCCTCTCCCCGGGATGCACGGCCGAGGCGTGCCACTTCCGGGATCTGGCCGCCGAGTTCACGGCCGCCGGCGCGACCCTGGTCGGCGTGAGCGGTGACGCGGTGGACCGGCAGCAGGAGTTCGCCGGACGTCACACCCTGGGCTACCCGCTGCTGTCGGACGAGGACGGGACGGTGCGCGAGCGCTTCGGCGTGAAGCGCGGCTTCTCCCTCGCCCCCACCAAGCGGGTCACCTTCGTCATCGGCGAGGACCGCACGGTGCTGGAGGTGGTGCGCAGCGAACTGCGGATGAGCGCGCACGCCGACCGGGCCCTGGCCGCACTACGGGCCCACAGCGCCTGACGGCCGCCCGCGCCCCCGCACCCCACGGGCCCGGACCGCTCACCATCGAGCGCTCCGGGCCCGTTCGTGTCCCCGTGTGCGCGAGGGGCCTTCACGCCGCCGAGCGGGTGAGCCGGAGGGTGGCGTTGACGGTGGTCAGGCCGCGCATCATGCCCAGCTGGTTCCAGCCCATGCCGAACTGCTCGCGGTCCACGGTGAACTCCGCCTCCAGCGTGACGGCTTCCGCGTCGGCCCGCGCGATGCGCGCGGTGAGGTTCTGGGACCTGCTGACACCGCGCACAGTGAGCTGACCGGTGATCGGGGCCGTGTCGTCCGGGCCCGCCGCGGCGCTGCGCACCACGAAGGTGATCTCCGGGTGGTGGTCGGTGTCGAAGAAGTCGGCCGAGCGCAGATGCCGGTCGCGCTTGGTGTGCTTGGTGTCCAGGGAGGCGGCGTCCAGAGTGATGACGCCCTCGGCTGAGCCGTCGGGCTTGACCTCGCCCCGGCCGCTCAGGGTGGTGAAGGCCCCCTTGACGGTGACGAGGCCCCACATGGTCCGGTGACGCAGGGCGACGGTGGAGGCGGTGGGGTCGAGCTGCCACAGTCCGGTTTCGACGGCGACGGTCATGAGTGAGCTCCTGGCTGGTACGTGGAGAAGCGGATGCCAAGGGACGACCACGTGGTCATCCAATATTGGATGACCTGACGCTACCCTCTTCTCCAATTTTGAACAACAAGCTGGTCCAAAATTGGATGACACCCGCGGGCCAGGGCCGGGGACCACCCCGCGTCCGGTGCCACCGGCTCCGGTGCGGAGGAGACGGTGACACCGGACGGTCCGGGGATCAGGAGTCGGGACACTCCTTCCAGGCCAGGTGGTAGATGGTGCTCAGGTCACCGTCCGTCGAGTCCATCGTCATGAAGCTCGTGCTGCCGGGCGCCGACGTGCCGGCGTTGACCCGCAGTTCGGTGTTGATGTTGAAGTTGCGCTGCACCCCACAGGGCGCCCACACCAGTTGCGCCCAGTCAGTGGTGTCCGTGGCCTGCCAGTTGTCGTTGTACGGACCGGAGAACGGGTGGGTGAGCGCCGCCGTGTTCGACGAGCCCTGGAAGTAGTACGAGGCCTTCTCCGTGCTGCTGGCCCCGCGCTGGAGGGACGCGAAGCCGCGGTAGTCCGCGCTGGCGATGGCGTACGTGAAGCCCTGCGGCACGTGCACGATCAGGTTGAGCTGGCAGTTCTTGCGGAACGCGGTGGGATCGGCGCTCCCGCCGACCTGGGCCAGGTAGTTGCTGTAGGTCACCGTGAAGGCGGTGTTGTCCGGCGAGACGGCGATCGCCGCGGTGCCCTGGGGGCAGCCGGAGCCGTTCACCGTGGCGATCTTGATGACGATCTTGTCCGGGGGCGGGTCGGTGAAGCCGCCCGACGGGTCCTGTACGGGGAATGCGGTGGCGAGGAGCGCGGCTATCGCGCCGCCGAGGAACAGTCCACCGGCCATGGTTCTCCCATCCGTTGCATCGGTTCTCCGGCGGCGTGACGCCGTCGGCTTTGGGGGGTGCGGCCCCGCGCAGGCGGGACCGTCGCGGACCAGGTGCGTTGGATCAGATACCGAGGTTGATCATGCGCATGCCAAATGACGGCAGGCGCGCCACCCGGCCTGTGAACGAGCTGTGAAGACCGGGAGCGACCGCATCGTATGTACTGCGTCATCAATCCGGAACGGCCATCTCCGGCCAATCGTTCACCGTGTTCGGCCGACCGGTCGCCGAGTGAACGGGCGGAGGCCCGCCGCCCCGGGCCCTTCCGGGGGCGGCGGGCCGGGCCGGCCCGGTCAGTGGGCGGGCCAGCCGTCCAGGTGGCGGTGGAGCGTCACGGTGGGTCGCTCGGCACCCTTGGGCGCCTTCGCGACCGCGTCGTTCAGCACGGTGTTGACCTCGGCGGCCAGCGCGTCGGCCCGCTGCTTCAGCTCGGTGGCCGGAAGGGTCGAGCGGGTCAGGGCGTCCAGTCGACGGTGGATGTCGTCGAGGCGCTGCCTGGTCGCCTGGTCCAGGTTGAGGGGGCGCGGCGTGGAGACCACGAACTGATAGGCCCCGGCGAGGGTCTGGCAGCCGTCGCAGTGGTTGTTGACCGCGTCGCCGCGGTTCAGGGCGTTCAGATGGGTGTGCTCACCGGCCATCGTGACGATCTGGAAGGACAGGGCGACCGAGCGGCAGTGGTCGTCGACCGAGCAGCCCACCCCGACGGCGTTGGCCTGGTTGCGCACGGTGGCGGCGTTGACCGTGCCGAACTGGCGCACCGTGAAGGAGTCCCTGGCCTGCGTGTGGTGATGGAAGTCGGCGCGGCTGAAGGTCTGGTCGGTGACGACCGCCGTGTGCTGCGGTGTCCCCGTCGCCGCCTGTGCGGGAACCGCGGTCGCGATTCCGGCCGCGCCGGCGGCGAACAGCCCGACACGGACGGCGCGTTGGGTGAAGGCTGAATGTGTACGTGGTTTGCGGTGCTGGTTCACTTGGGTCTCCTGCTGGAGTGATGTCGACAAACGGGCGCCGCCGGACCGGGGTGCACGGCACTCCCGGCCGACGGCGGGACCGGCCCTGGGCCCAGGGCCGGTCCGCACGACCCCCGGGGCGTGGCCCGGGGTGTTCAGGAAGCGGACGGCGTGGGCCCGGCGGGCGACTCGCTCACGGTGACCGACGGGGACGAGCTGACGGTCGCGGAGGGCGGCGGGGACGGCGAGACGGAGCCGGGATCCGCAGGAGCGGAAACCGAGGGACCGCCCACGGCGGGACTGCCGGTCGGCCTGCCGCCGGGGGCCCCGGACGGCGACTTGGAGGCGCTGGGCCCGGGACTCACGGAGTCGGACGGGCTCGCCGAGACGGAGGGAGCGGCCGAGGCGCTCGGGGATACTGCGCCGGAGGGCACACCGGTGGCCGTGGCCGACGGTGCGGTGTGCTGCCGGTCCGATGGGGTGGCGACCCGTGCCGGCGGGGCCGAGGTCGACACACCGGGCTGCAGGATCGGAGCGATCGGGGGTCGTTTCGGCAGCGGCTCCGGCGTCAGACCGGAGACCCAGGCGTAACTGAGGCCGCCCAGTGCGACCAGGAGCACGCCGCACAGTGCCATGCGCAGACCTGGCCGTCCGGCCGTCGACTTCGCGGCGCCCCGCCAGAGACGTCCGCCGAGTTTCACTGACAGATAGACCACGCCTGCCATGGGGCACAGCAGCATGACGCAGCCGACCACGCCCATCAGCCCGGCCGCGATCTCCCCGTGCGCGAACGCGCCGCCGGTGCCGACGACTTGCTCGGTCAGCGAGCGGACCATCGTGGTGGTGAGTCGAGGCAGGTTCCACAGCGCGTAGCCCATCTCGCCGACCAGCAGGGGCACCATGGTGAGCACCCAGGTGGCGACGATGACCCGGGCCGACTTCTTGAGCGCGGCGACCTCGGCGCGGGCCTTGCGTCCCTTGGCCCCGGGCACCAGGCTCAGCAGGATCGGCTTGATCTTGCCGTAGAGGTCGGGCACACCGGCGAGGTCGCCGAGGATGTAGTAGCCGTCCAGCCGTACGGCCGGCATCAGCTGTTCGAGGATCTCGAAGTGCCCCAGATAGACGGCGGCCAGGAAGAACGCCTGACCGCTCACGGCATAGGCGCCGGCCATGGCCAGCATGAAGACGACGTTGAAGTAGACACCGCCTAGGTCGGTGCGGAGCCGGCCGGCCCGTCCGATCCGGTAGACGTCGGTGACGTCGGTGTACATCGAGGGCCAGATGAGGAACAGGCCGCAGCCGATGCAGCCGGGCCGAGCGCCGCCGTAGCGGCAGGCCGAGGCATGGCCGAACTCATGGAAGACCAGGGAGGCCACGGTCAGCACGAAGACCACGAGCAGCAGCACCGGCTGGTCCAGCACCTCGAGCACGGGTGTGATCGCGCCGAAGAACGCGAACAGCCAGACGTCCAGCACGGCGATGCCCACGAGCACGGCCGCCACCACCAGGGGGCGGTGCAGCCAGGCCAGCGCACGGGCGATTCTCGCCACCCGCCGTTCGTTGAACAGGACGCGATGGCCCTTGAGGGCGAGGAGCAGGTCCGAGCGGGGCGCTACGACCTCGTCCTCCTCCTGACCCTCGGGGACCGTCACCCCGAGCGGGTCCAGCTTGTTCTCGACTAGATAGCGGATGTTCTCCGCGCTGACCTCACGCCCGAACCGGGCGCTGACCCGGTGGGCGATCGTCTCGATGTCGCGGTGGCCGTCGACCGATGACGCCACCAGGTGCAGCAGCCGGGACAGCTGCACGACCTGCCCGTCCCCCCGACGGGCGATGTACCTGGGCTCGGTGAAGCCCGATCCCTGATACTCGCCGTGCAGTTGCAGTCCGGCGCTGAGCCGCGGCACGAGCGGTTTCTCGAAGCCGACGACGGTCGGGTTCGCCGCGGTGACCTGCTCGTAGGTCACCGGCATTCCCCCGGGCCCGGGTACGGGGCCGGTGTCGTACAGTGCCGCGGTGTTGTCCCCCAGCAGCGTCATATGCGCCTTTCCTCCCCCCAAGGGCGGACCGCGCCTGCCCCATGCGCGGTCCGCCGGACATGCCCTCGTTGTACGGGGGTTACTGCTTGATGTTGATCGACTGGGTGGCCTGGGACTCGGCGACCGACCACACGGAGTGGTCGTTGACCGCGGCCGACTCGTTGTGCGCGGAGACGTTGGCGACGTGCTTGGTGACGTTCACCGTCTTGCCGAAGCTGAACTTCAGGCGGCCCAGCGCCTCACGGCCCGGCAGCAGCTCCGCGGACTCGGCGTCCAGCTCGTACGCGTTCATGCTCATGGCGTGTCCTTTCCTAAAGACCTTCGTTGACAGGCTGAATGGGTGCCGGGCGGCTCAAGGCGCCGCCCGGCGAGAGGTGGTGACGTGTCGTCAGACGACGAGGCCAGTCGGGGGTACCGCCGCGGCGGGCGGAGGTGTGTGGTGATGCGTCGCCGCGGCGGTACCGAGTGCCGCACGGTGCCGGGGCGCCGGCCCGTGCGGCACAGGATCACTGGCCGATGTTGATGGACTGGGCGGCGCCCGAGTCCGCCACCGACCACGCGGAGTGGTCGTTGAGCGCGGCCGACTCGTTGTGCGCGGAGACGTTGGCGACGTGCTTGGTGACGTTCACCGTCTTGCCGAAGCTGAACTTCAGGCGGCCCAGGGCCTCACGGCCCGGCAGCAGCTCCGCGGACTCGGCGTCGAGCTCACGAGGATCCATCATGATCGATTCCCCCTCAGGGATCGTGTCGTGTTTCCGTCGGACACGGTCAGGTCCCCCCGGATCGTGTCCAACTCCGTCGGACGGGCTGTCCAACGAGATTGGACACTACGGGCCGCGACCGGTGTGACGCAAGCGGTTCGGGAGAGCACCTTCCGTCACACACCCAAGTCGCCCCTAGAATGATCCGACACGGAAGAGTTCCGCCCGGCGGCGAGCAGGAAGTGACCATCGGTGGCCAACGCACTGCAGCAGATCATCCGCGAGCGACTGGACAGTGAGCGCTGGTCCTACGGCGACGTCGCCCGCCGCGGAGGCATCCCGCGCTCCACGGTCCACCATCTGGCCACGACGGAGCACATGGCCCGCATGCCCCAGCCGGCCACCCTCGAAGGGCTGGCGCTGGGCCTGGGACTGCCCCTGGGGTCCATCCGTCAGGCCGCCGCGGAGGCGTGCGGCATCCACTTCTACGCCCCCGCCGGTGAACCCGCGCCCGCCTCCGGCACCCCCGGCGACTCCGAGGTCGACGTGCTCATCGCGAGCGTCCAGCGACTGTCGACCGAGGACCGCCGCCATGTCGCGGCGCTGGTCGAGTCGCTACTGAACCGCGGTTCGAACGCTTCCTGACCGCAGACGGCGGCAAGCGCAGCGGATTCGCACCCCGTCCGCCACTTCCGCAAAAAGTAGCCACTCCCGCCCAAAGGCCCATGATCCGCCGCTAGTCTCTCCTCCTGCCCGGGACCCGTGAGCCGCACGCCCCGGGCCGACTGGGGGGAACTTTGCTCTTCGTACACGGCGGCCCCACCACCGCCATCGTCAAAGGGCCCACGGGAGAATCCGTGGTCCTGCTCTCCGGCGAGTTGCCGGCCGACCTCACCGACACGGCCATCGGTGAACTGCTCGACCTCGCGGCGGCCGTACTGAGCGAGGAGGAACTCGCGCTCTTCGACCAGTGCCTCGCCATGCTCCGCCGCGGCGAGGGCCCCACTCCTCAGCGCATCGAGGTCAACGGCGCCGTGCTCACCGTCTACCGCGAGTGACCGCGGGCCCGCCGCCGGGCGCGGGGCCGACCTCGTACGCAATTCCGGGCGCCGGGACCGTGGCCACCCGCCTCCGGGCAGGGCACCATCACGGCCATGGGAAAGACCGCACCAGAGCACCACCGCCCCGCCTACCGGGCGGCACCGTGAACCCGGCCCGCATCCCCGGCCTGATCGTGCCGCTCGTCTTCCTGATCGCTCTCGTGGCCGGTGCCGTGTGGTACTGGCGGCACCGTGGCGAATAGCCCCGGCGCGCCGGGTCAGCTCGGCCCTCGTTCCACCTGCTCACGCAGGAACGTGCTGATCTGTCCGGCCAGCACCTCCGACACGTCGTCGGGACGGGCGCCCGCCTCGGGCATACCGTCCGGCGTGCTGAGATCGCCGGACCACAGATACCGGTCGGCCCATTCCTCGCCGGCTTTCACCTGCACCTGGATGTCGACGAGATGCAGACAGGGCTCCGGGGCGGCGGCGTACAGCACCGCGGTCGCGCGGCGCAGCGGATAGAGATCGAAACCCTCGATGAATTGCGAGTTGCGCCAGTCGAGGAAGGCGCTCTCCCCGTCGGAGCCGGTGCGGATGTCGAGTTGACCGTCCTCGAGATGGATGTCGACGACGTCCCCGCCGCGATTTTCGACGGTCACCCGGAAGCGGAAATACGTGAGGCCCTCGGCCACGTCGTCACGCCCGCGCGGCGGCTCCGCCTTTTCCAGGCGGTGCACGCGAATACGCAGACCGGCATGCTCGTCCGAGCATTCCTGCCAGTCACCGATCACATGGGGCTCGCGCACAGTCCACCTCTCCACTTCCGCGCCTTTCCTATCCGCGCACGCAACAAAGTGTCAAATGCGGAGAACACCGCGTGGTCAGCGGATTTACCCCGCTTGATCACTGATCAAGCGATGCGCAGCAAGGATCCCCCGAAGGCGCCGGGGGGACCGTCGCGCACGTGTCGCACATCACGCCCGCCGCCACCCGCGGCACGGCGGAACCGGGGCTCCCGCACGGGACCACTTTGGCGGCTGGCACACTGCACGCCATGGCCCCGATCACGCCCGCCCGCGCGCTGCGTCTCCTCGTCACCGGGCTGGTCTGTCTGACCACCGCGAGCGGCGCCCTCCTCGGCGCGCTCTTCGGCGGGGCACGGATCGCGCTCGTCGCCGCGGCGGCCGCCGGCGCGGCGACCGCACTCGTCACGTTCTTCTTCCGCCGACGGGCGCTCGTGCACTTCGCGGCGGCCCGGCAGCGGGCCGGGGTGCGCGGCTACGCCGAGGGGATAGCCCACGGCGTGCTCCTGCACGTCGCCGCGTACGAGGCCGCGGTCTTCCCGCGCACGGGGCCGGCGGGGGTCACCCCCGAGGAACGGGCCGCGCGGCGCACGGTCGCCTACCGGATGGCCGCACTGGACGAGGTGCCCCGGCCGGTGCGGGAGGCCGCGGCCGACGCGCTCGGCGCGCTCGACGACGCCGACCGCACCCGGGCCGAGGACGCCCTCGCCCACCTCGCCTCCACCGTGCGGCAGGAGTACGTACGCCCCTGACGAGCCCGGCACCTGTGGTGCCCCGCTCTTCCCCTCCGGTGCCGCACACGTGGCCCGCCGTGCTCCGTGCGCCGTGCCCCGTGCGCCGTTGAGCAAGGTCCGGCCGTTCCGACGTAGCAGAGGGCATGATGACGTACGAACAGCAGTCGCTCCTCGCAGCCGACGACGGGCCCGCCGCGGCCCCCGGTGCGGTGCCGGCCGGCGGTCGGCGGGGTGGCAGCCACCGGGAGCGGCTGCGGCGCCACCGGCGGCCGCTGCTGGCACTGCTGGTGGTCGCGCTGCTGGCGCAGATGGCCGTGGCGATGGTCACCACCGCCGTGCGGCAGACGCCCACCATCGACGAGCCTGTCTACGTGGGCACGGCAGTGGTGTACGTCCGGGAGCACAGTCTGCGGTTCAACCCGGAGCACCCGCCGCTCGGCAAGCTCATCGTCGCGGCCGGCACGGTGTTCGCGCATCCGCATCTGAAGCCCGGATTCCACGGTGACCAGGGGCAGTTGGGCCGACGGCTGCTGTACGAGTCGGGCAACGACCCCTGGCGGGTGATGTTCTGGGCCCGGCTGCCGGTGATGGTGGTGACGCTGCTGTTCGGGCTGGTCGTCTTCAGCTTCGCGCGCGATCTCGTGGGACGGGTGGGCGGCCTGGCGGCGCTCGCCCTGTACGCGTTCTCCCCCGATCTGATCACCAACGGCTCGCTGGCCACCCTCGACATGCCCGCCGCGGGGTTCGTGGTGACCGCGACATGGATGCTGTGGCGTGCCCGGCGCCAGCCGCTGCCGTATCTGCTCCTCGCCGGTCTCGCGACGGGGGCCGCCGTCGCCACGAAGATGAGCACCCTGCCCGCGGTGCCGGTCCTGCTGGCGCTGGCCGCCTGGTCGTACTGGCGGGCGACCGCGGGCAGCGTGCCCCGACGGCGGCGCGCGGCGGGCGCTGTGGCGGCAGCCGTCGGCGTCGCACTGGTGCTGATCGCGGTCGTGTGGGCCGTGTATCTGGCCGTGGATCCCCGGCTGCGGTGGACGACACCGGGGAACGTACCGGCGGTGCACGGTCTGCGGGGGCTGCTGATCGACGTGCTGCCGTTCCCCGACGCGTACCGCGACGGGATGCGGATCCAGTTCGGCTTCGAGAGCGCGACCTGGCACGGCTATCTGTTCGGCCACGTCTACTCGGGCGCCCTGTGGTACTACCTGCCGGCCGCGCTACTGGTGAAGACACCGCTCGGCATGCTGGCGCTGTGGCTCCTCGGTGCCGGGGTCATGGCGGCGGTGCCCTCGCTGCGCGCCGCCGTGCCGTATGTGCTGGTGGTGCCGGGGGTGCTGCTGGTGGCGGCCATGCAGGGCTCACGCGACCTCGGGGTGCGCTACGCACTGTTCGTGCCGGTGTTCCTGGCCGTGGCGGCCGCCTGTGCGGTCGCGCTGCGGCGGCGCGGGGCGTACGCCGTGACGGCGGTGCTGGTCGCGTTCGTCGCGGTCAGCTCACTGCGGACGTACCCGTACTACCTGCCGTACTCCAATGAGGCCTTCGGCGGTCCCGCGAAGACCCATCTCAGGCTGCACGACTCGAACGTCGACTGGGGCCAGGACCTCGGGCGGCTGGCCGACCGGCTGCGTGAGCGCTACCCGAGGGAGCGGGAGGTGTGGCTGGTCTACAAGGGCAGCGGCGTGCCCTCCTGGTACGGCATCCATGGCCGTGACCCGCTCAAGGCGCCGCCGGAGCGGGTGCACGGGCTGCTGGTGGTGTCCGACTCGTCGATCGCCAAGGCGCAGGGACCGCTGAAGCGGCTGATCCGCGGCAGCAGGGCGATCGACGACGTCGGACACTCCGTCACGATCTTCCGGCGGCCGTAGGTCAGGGCGCGGTGGGCTTGCCCGCCGTGCCGATCCAGGTGTGGAACAGCGGGCCGAGGTCCTTGCCCGACAGGCGCTCCGAGAGCCGGACGAACCGGGCCGTGGTGCCGTGGCCGCCGCGGTGTTCGGCCGCCCAGGTGCGCAGGATGCGGAAGAACACCGCGTCGCCGACGGTCGTGCGCAGCCGGTGCAGGGCCATGGCGCCCCGGGCGTAGACCGGCGTGTCGAAGATGCGGGCCCCGCTGCCGGGGTCGGCGGGCGGGAAGGCCCACAACTCGTCGCTCGCCGGACGGGCGTAGAGCGAGTCGAAGGACTGCTGTGCCGTCGTGCGTCCGTGCTGCTCGCTGTAGAGCCACTCGGCGTAGGTGGCGAAGCCCTCGTTGAGCCAGATGTCCTGCCAGCGGGTGAGGCTGACCGAGTCGCCGAACCACTGGTGGGCGCTCTCGTGCACCAGGGTGCTCAGATCGGGGGCCCGGTCGTAGACCGGCCGGGTCTGTGTCTCCAGCGCGTAGCCGACGTTCGTGGCCTTGTCGACGATGGCGCCGGCCGCGCGGAAGGGGTAGGGGCCGAAGAGCCTGCTCTCCCAGGCGAGGACGGAGGGCAGCTTCTTGAGCACGGGCGCGGCGGCGGACGCCTCGCGCGGGTCGACGGCGTTGAAGACCTTGATGCCGTCCGGAGTGGTGTACTGCTCGACGTCGAACTTCCCCACGGTCGCCGTGGCCAGGTACGCGGCCATCGGCTCGGACTGACGCCAGTGGAACGTGGTGTGCCCGTGGGCGGTCTTCCGGCTGACCAGGACGCCGTTGGCGACGGCGGTGCGGTCCTGTGGGACGGTGATGGTGATGTCGTACGACGCCTTGTCCCGCGGGTGGCTGTTCGCGGGGAACCAGGTCATGGCGCCCTGCGGCTCGCCCGCCACGAACGCGCCGTCGTCGGTGGGGATCCAGCCGTCGAGCGAGCCGTCCGGATCGGTGACCGGCTTGGGCGTGCCCTCGTAGCTGACGGCGACACGGAAGTCCTGGCCCTTGCGCAGCGCGTGCCGCGGGGAGACCACGAGTTCCTGCCCGTCGCGGCGGAAGGACGCCTTGTGGTGGTCGACGGTGACCGCGGTGACCTTGAGGCCCTGGAGGTCGAGGTCGAAGCGGGTGAGGCGCTGCGTGGCCCGGGCGCGCAGGACGGCCTGGCCGTCGAGGTGGCGGCTGCCCGGGGTGTAGCCGAGGGTCAGGCCGTAATGGCACACCTCGTAGCCGCCGTTGCCCTCGAGCGGGAAGTACGGGTCGCCCGCCCCGGACGCGCCCACGGTGCCGGCCGCGGCGGGGCCCGCGGCGGCGAGCAGCGCGGCGAGGGCGACGGGGACCGTTCCTGCGACGGCCTGCCGGGGAAGGACGGTGCTGCGTCTGCGGGTGTGCGGACGGGGTGGCGTCACGGTGACTCCTGTCGAGGGACGGATGATCAACGGCCGTCAGCTTAGGGTGCGGCCCGTCCCCGGAGTCATCGGTGTTCGGTCAAGTTCCTTGCTGCCGGGCCGGGTTGGACCGGTCCGGGGAGCGGATCTGTTCAATCCCGTGGAGACGTGATGGAGTTCGTGCCATGACCGATCTGCTGTTGCCGTGGACCGGGGAGCCCCTGCGGGTGGGGCTCGTCGGGGCGGGTCCCTGGGCGCGCGCCGTGCACGCACGAGTGCTCGCGGCCGGGCCGGAGACCCGCCTGACGGCGGTGTGGGCGCGGCGTGAGGAGGCGGCCCGTGAGACCGCGGCCCCGTACGGGGCGAAGGCCACGGACCGGTTCGAGGAACTCCTGGACTCCTGCGAGGCGGTGGCGTTCTCGGTCCCTCCGGCGGTCCAGGCCGAACTGGCCGGGCGGGCCGCGCGGGCGGCCCGGGCCCTGCTGCTGGAGAAGCCGCTCGGAGGGGATCTGCCCTCGGCGCGGCGGCTCGCGGACACGGTCGGGGAGGCGGGGGTCGTCTCCCAGCTCGTCCTGAGCAACCGCTACCACCCGGCGGCCCGTCGGTTCCTGGCCGCCGCACGGGAGACGGAGGTCGTCGGCGCGCGCTCCAGCGGACTGAGCGGTGCCTTCCTGGGCGGCGACTTCGCGACCCCGTGGCGCCTGGAGCACGGCGCACTGCTCGACGTGGGGCCGCATCTGCTCGATCTGCTGGACGCGGCGGTCGGACCGGTCGACCGGGTACGCGGCACCGGGGATCCCCGCCGCTGGATCGAGCTGACCTGTGAGCACACCACGGGCGCGATCAGCCAGTGCTCGCTGTCCGGCTCGGTGGACGTCCCGCGGGGCGGCACCCGCGTCGAGCTGTTCGGACCGCGGCCTCCCCTGGTCTACGACACCGCCGGGCTCGACTACGAGGAGGCCTGGCCGGTGCTGCGCCGCGAGTTCGCCACCGCCGTGCGCACGGGGGTGTCCGGTGAGCTGGACGTCCGGCGGGGGCTGCGGTTGCAGGAACTCATCGCTCAGGCCGCGCTGACCTAGCTCCGGCGCCGTTCAGGGGAAAACGCCGGGACGGGACGCGTGGCGGTGCCCGGCGGCGTCGACAACTGACCCGTGAGACTTCCGCTGATCGCCCCCATGCTCGCCACGCCCGGCGTCCTGCCGCCCGCCCGGCAGGACGACCGGTGGGCGTACGAGACCAAGCAGGACGGCCAGCGGGCGGTGGTCTATCTGCCCGGTGACGGCAGCCTGGAACTGCGCGCCCGGTCGGGGGAGATCATCACGGGCGCGTATCCCGAGCTGCGTCCGCTGGGGGGTGTCCTGGGCGCGGCAGCCGCCGTGCTGGACGGGGAGGTGGTGGCTCCGGACGAGCGGGGGCGGGGGGACTTCCAGCGGCTGCAGTCCCGGATGGGCCTGGCCCACTCGCCGGCGCTGGCGGCGCGCCGTGCGGCCCAGACGCCTGTGCATCTGGTGCTGTTCGACGTGATGTTCCTGCGGCACGACCTCACCCGGCTCCCCTACGCGGAGCGTCGCCGGCAACTGGAGGCGCTCGGGCTGGGCGGGCCGCACTGGTCGACGCCGGGCGCGATCGTGGGCCACGGCGCCCAGGCCCTGGAGGCGACGCGGGAGAGCGGTCTGGAGGGGCTGGTGTGCAAGCGGCTGGACTCGGTGTACGAGCCCGGGGTGCGGTCGCGGTCCTGGATCAAGATCCGCAATGTTCGGGCGGTGGATGTGATCGTCGGCGGCTGGCTGCCCGGCCAGGGCCGGCTGTCGGGACTGCCCGGGGCGCTGCTGGTCGGGCAGCGGGAGGCGGGGCGGCTCCGCTACGTGGGCCGGGTCGGCACCGGCTGGAGCGAGGCGGAACGAGGTGAACTGGCCCGGATGCTCGAGCCCCTGGAGTCACGGGTGTGCCCCTTCGACCGGGACCCCCGGGTGACGGGGGCCCGCTGGGTGCTGCCGAGACTCGTCGGCGAGGTCCGCTACAGCACGCGCACCCGGTCCGGGCTCCTCAGACAGCCGTCATGGCTGCGGATGCGTCCGGACCTGACGCCGGAGGAGTCGGCGGCCGAGCTGCCGTGAAGGCACCGAAGCCCGGCGCCTCCGCCCCGGACGTACTGCCTGCGTACGTGCCGGGGCAAACGCGCCGGGCCGGTGGCGTGGCGGTCGTGGGCGGCTCAGACGTGACCCGGGCCGCCGCTGCCGAACGCACCGCTGGAGCCGGGGAGCCAGCGCTTGCGTTGCTGGTCGTCGCAGCGTTTGCTCGCCGCGTGATGGAGCTCGTACGGCATCAGCCGTTCGCTCTCCTGCGAGGCGTGCGGCATCTCTTCCGGCTCCCGGACCTCGCGCTCCTCAAGGACGGGGCCGGTGTCGGGGAGGTGCGGCTGTTCCTCGGGGGTCGGGGGTTCGGGTTCCCGGTCTCGCACGACCATACCGATCCGTACGGCCCAGATCAGTGCTCCGGAGACGATCATGCCGCCGATGAAGGCGAGGAACACGTTGACCTGTTCCTGCGATACCGCCAGCAGTACGTAGCTCATCGTATTCATAATTCGACCATACTCCCGCCGAATGGAAATCGCGCTCCCCCGGGAATTACTCCGGAAATACGACTGTCGCGCGCCCGGAATTGCCGGACGCGCGACAGTCGTATTTCCTCGACCAGGTGTCTGGTCCCCGACGAGGTGCCTGGTCAGATCCGGTACTCGCGCAGGGCCGGGGTCGCGAGGGCGAGGACCAGGGTGGCGAGGACCACCAGGAGGCCGCCGCCCGCGATGGCCGCGCGGACACCGAGGGCCGAGCCGACCGTGCCGTGCAGGACGTCCGCGAGACGGGGGCCGCCCGCGACGACGACGATGAACACGCCCTGCATCCGGCCTCGCATCTCGTCGGTGGCGGCCGACAGCAGAATGGCCCCGCGGAAGACCATCGAGACCATGTCTGCGACTCCGGCGGCGGCCAGGAGGACCACGGCCACCCAGAGGTTCGTGGAGAGTCCGAGGCCGGTGATGGCCACGCCCCAGGCCATCACCGACAGGATGACCATGAGGCCGTGGCGTCGCGCACGGGAGAACGTGCCGGACATCAGACCGCCCAGCACGGCGCCGATCGGAATGGCCGCGAAGAGCAGTCCGAGCGCGAGTCCTTCCCCGTAGGACGCGTAGGTGTGGGCGGCGAGCTGCGGAAACAGCGCCCGCGGCATGCCCAGCACCATGGCGATGATGTCGGCGAGGAAGGACAGCAGCAGGACCTTGTGCAGCGCCATGTAGCGGAAGCCGTCGGCTATCGCCTGCCAGCCGGCGCTGCTCTTCACCGCCGCCGACAGGGGTGGCAGTGCGGGGAGCCGCAGCACGGCCCACACCGTCACGCAGAGCGCCAGGGCGTCGATCAGATACAGCTCGGACAGGCCGATCACGGGGATCAGCACGCCCGCCAGGAGCGGGCCCGCGACCAGACCGGTCTGCATCACGGTCGAGCCGAGCGCGTTGGCCGCCGGGAGTTCCTCCGCCGGTACCAGTCGGGCGATGGAGGCGCTGCGGGCCGGGGAGTTGAGGCCGAAGAAGGCCTGCTGGAGGGCGAGCAGCGCCATGAGCACGACCACCGAGTCCATTCCGAGGGCGGCCTGGACCCAGAAGAGCACGGACGTGACCGCGAGACCCGAGTTGGTGAGCAGTAGGAGCCTGCGGCGGTCCATGCTGTCGGCGATCGCGCCGCCCCACAGGCCGAACACCGCGAGCGGCAGCAGGCCCGCCAGACTGGCGTAGCCCACCCATGCGGAGGAGCCCGTGATGTCGTAGATCTGCTTGGGCACCGCGACCGCGGTGAGCTGGCTGCCGACACTCGTGACGATCGTCGACGTCCACAGGCGGCGGTAGGCGGGGCGGCGCAGCGGCCGGGTGTCCATCGCCCAGCGGCGCCATCCCCGCCTCTTGGGTCCCCCCGCGTCCTGCCCGTCGTCCTGAGCCGCTGTTCCGCTGTCTGTTCCGCTGCGTTTTCCGCCGTCGGTTCCGTTGTCGGTCGTGCTTTCGCTCGTGTCCACGGACTTCCTAGCTGCTTGGTACACCTTTTGATTCCCGGTTCACTATCACCGATCGGCCCGCGCTCCCGGCCGTCGGGGGCCTTTCGGCCGCCCGGGCTCAGACTCCGGTGATCAGCAGGCCACCGGTTGTGACCATCGTCACCGCGACCAGGGCGTCCAGCACACGCCAGGAGGAGGGGCGGGACAGAAAGCGGCCGAGCAGCCGGGCGCCGAAGCCGAGGGAGGCGAACCAGCACAGGCTGGCCAGGGCCGCGCCGAGCCCGAAGGTCCAGCGCAGCGAACCGTGGTCGGCCGCGAGGGAGCCGAGCAGGAAGACGGTGTCGAGGTAGACGTGCGGGTTGAGCCAGGTCATCGCCAAACAGGTGAGCACGGCTCGCCTGCGGGAGCGCTCGGAGGTGCCGTCCAGCCCCATCGCCGCGGGCCGCAGCACCCGGCGGGCGGCGAGGGCCCCGTAGACCAGCAGGAAGGCGCCGCCGATCAGACCGACCGCGGTCAGCGCCCCGGGCCAGGCCACGACGACGGCACCGACACCGCCCACGCCCAGTGCGATCAGGGCCGCGTCCGACAGGGCGCAGATGCCGACGACGGCGAGGACGGCCTCGCGGCGGATGCCCTGGCGCAGCACGAAGGCGTTCTGGGCGCCGATGACGGCGATGAGGGACAGTCCGGTGGCGAATCCGGCGGCGAGGGCCGTCAGTGCGTGGGTCATGAGCGGGACGCTATGTACCAAGGACATCCGAAGTACAGCTAAAGATTCTTACGTAACATTAGCGCTCGTGATGACGGAACTCCCGCTGGACCAGGTACGGACGCTGCTCGCCGTGGTGGACGAGGGCACCTTCGACGCGGCCGCGCGCGTCCTGCATGTGACGCCCTCCGCGGTCAGCCAGCGGGTCAAGGCGCTGGAGCAGCGCACCGGGCGGGTGCTGCTGACCCGGGCGAAGCCGGTGCGGCCCACCGAGTCGGGTGAGGTGATCGTGCGGTTCGCGCGTCAGCTCGCCCGGCTGGAGCGGGAGGCCCGGGCCGACCTGGGGATGACCGGCGCCGGGGAGACGACGCGGCTGTCGATCGCGGTGAACGCGGACTCACTGGCGACCTGGTTCCTGCCGGCGCTCTCCCAGGTGCCCGAGGACCTGCGGATCTGCTTCGAACTGCGCCGCGAGGACGAGGCCCATACGGCCACGCTGCTGCGCGAGGGACGGGTGATGGCCGCGGTGACGTCGTCCCCGGAGCCGGTGGCGGGCTGCAGTGTGCGGGAGCTGGGTCGGATGCGGTATCTGGCGGTGGCGAGCCCGGGGTTCGTCGACCGGTGGCTGGGCCGCCGGCCCGAGGTGCCGCTGCGCGAGGTGATCGGCAACGCCCCCCTCATCGCCTTCGACCGGCGCGACGACCTCCAGGACCGGTTCCTGCGTAAGCTGCGCACCGCCGAGGGCGCCGGGGCGCGGCGGCACTTCGTACCGACGTCGGAGGGGTACCTCGACGCCGTCGCGGCCGGGATGGGGTGGGGTCTGGTGCCCGAGCCGCAGGCCGGGCCGCTGCTGCGGACCGGGCGGCTGGTGAACCTGGCCGCGGACCGGCGGTCGGAGGTCCCGCTGTACTGGCAGCAGTGGAAGCTGGACTCCGCCGCGCTGGCGGCGGTGGCCGACGCGGTCGTGACGGCGGCCTGGAACGCGCTCGGTGCCGCGCCGCGCGCCTGATGTCTCTCTGACGGGGCGTCGACGCGCCCCGCATCCCGCGCTGCGGTGGCGCCCGGCCGGGTCAGTCCTCCGCGACGACGAGGACGAGCGGAATGTCGTCGCACGGGACGAGCCGCAGCCCCTCGTGGCGGTGCGCCCGTGCCCCGGTGAGCACGGCGCCGAAGTCGGGGCCCTTCGTGAGCGAGCCGACCAGATGGGCCGGGTCGGCCGAGGCCGCCACCCGGCCGCGCGCGTTGACCAGGTGCGTCGCTCGGGGCAGTTCCTTGAGCAACGGCATCACGGCCGCCTCGAAGTGCCTGAGGTAGACGTCCGCCGCGGCGACCCCGGCGAACCGGCCCGCCACATGCACCGGCGCGGACAGGGTGAGGCTGTACTCGTCGGAACAGAGGTAGTCGACGTACGGGCCGGCGACGGCGCGGTGGCCGGTGTCGCGGGGCAGCGCGAACCAGTCCCAGTGCGTGTAGTCGGAGTACGCGGACTGCCGTGGGTCGAGGTCCAGCAGCAGCGGTCGTACGCCCCCGTCGGAACCGCTCTGCCACCACTCCAGCCACGCCGGTACGTCGCCGAGCAGCCCCGGGGCCGCCACGAAGCCGACTCCGGAGACCAGTTCCCGATGAACGAGGTCCTGGCGGAGGCCGGGGCGCAGCACGGCGAGGTCGGCGGTCTGCGGGGCACGGCCCTCGGCGGCGACACGGGTCAGCAGGGCCGTGGTGTCGGCCCGGACCCGGGCGACGGTGTCGAAGACGGCTTCCAGGGTGCGGCGCACCTGGGCCGCCACGCCGGCTTCCGTGACCGCGTCGAGTGCCGCCGTGGCCGCACCCGTGTGGCGGCCGCCGTCTCTCGCGGTGGGACTCGTGCCCGTCGGGACGGCCTGGGCGGCGAGGCACGGCGCGGCGCCGGGCTGCTGCGGGAGGTCGGACATGACCGCGACCGTATACGCCCGGCTCGCTTCACCGCATCTTGACTGTCCGTCAACTTGCCTTGCACAGACGGAAGTTGATCAGACCGGCGACGCTCCGTAGGGTGTTGACCACGCCATCCGCCCGAAGGTGTCACCCAGTCCTGCGGGCGGACTCCCGGGTGGTCGCGCCGGTCCGCCCATCGGCCAGGGGTGGCGCTCGAGCGCGCCGTCGCGACCCGTGGCGCCCGGCGTCGCCCCGTCGTCCGCGCCCGCCGTCCCCACCCCGGATGCACGGACGCACCGTCGCACCCTTCGCCCGGGTCGCATGCTGCACGTCCCGCGCATCGACTGTCACCCACCGTCACACAACCGCCCCCGATTCCCCCACTCCCCCACACCGTGGAGATTTCCGTGCGTCTGAAGAGATCCCTGAAAGCGACGGCCACCGTCTGCTCGCTGCTGCTCGTCGGCGGCTGCGGACTGTTCGGCGAGTCGAGCGCCTCCTCGTCGGCCGGCTTCAACCCGCCGGACCTCAAGGCGCAGTCGGAACTCGGCCGCACGGAGGGCCAGTTGAACCTGGTCGCCTGGGCGGGCTATGTGGAGGACGGTTCCACGGACCCGAAGGCCGACTGGGTGACCCCCTTCGAGAAGCAGACCGGGTGCCAGGTCCGCGCCAAGGTGGCGGCCAGCTCGGACGAGATGGTCAAACTGATGAAGTCGGGCGCCTACGACGCCGTCTCCGCGTCGGGTGACGCCTCCCTCAGGCTCATCGCCTCGGGCGAGGCGGCGCCGGTGAACACCGACCTGGTGCCCAACTACCAGGACGTCTTCTTCGGGCTGAAGAACCAGAGCTGGAACTCCGTCGACGGCACCGCCTACGGCATCCCGCACGGCCGGGGCGCCAATCTGCTGATGTACAACACGCGTGAGGTCTCCCCCGCCCCCACGTCCTGGTCCGCGGTGTTCGACGACGCCTCCCGGTACAAGGGGCACCTCACGGCGTACGACTCACCGATCTACATCGCGGACGCGGCGCTGTATCTGCGCGAGACCCGGCCGGGGCTGCACATCGAGAATCCGTACGCGCTCGACCAGGAGCAGTTCGACGAGGCCGTCAGCCTGCTGAAGAAGCAGCGCCCCAACGTCGGCGAGTACTGGAGCGACTACCTCAAGGAGGTCTCCGCCTTCAAGAGCGGCGACTCCACCATCGGCACCACCTGGCAGGTCATCGCCAACCTTGCCCAGAGCGAGGGCGCCAAGGTCAAGGCGGTCCTTCCGCAGGAGGGTTCCACCGGATGGTCCGACACCTGGATGCTGTCCGCCAAGGCGAAGCACCCCAACTGCGCGTACAAGTGGATGAACTGGATCATCTCTCCCAAGGTCAACGCGCAGGTGGCCGAGTACTACGGCGAGGCCCCGGCCAACATCAAGTCCTGCGACGAGACGAGCGACCCGGCGTTCTGCGACACCTTCCACGCCACCGACGAGAGCTACTGGAAGGACATCGCGTTCTGGACGACTCCGATCGAGCAATGTCTCGACGGCCGGACGAACGTCAAGTGCGTCCCGTACTCCCGCTGGGTGCAGGCCTGGACCGAGATCAAGGGCTGAGCCGGTCCCCGGGTGGCGCCGTCGTGCCGCGCGGCGGTCCCACCCCGGTGCGGGTCGTCCACGGCGGTCCTCATCCCCGGGGGGCCTCGGCGGTGGCGCGCTGATGGCGGGCGAGGGCGTGGCCGATGTCGCGGGTCGCCGGGTACAGCCGTAGATAGAGGTCGTAGAGACCGTCGTAGCGCGACTGCCGGCGGGGCTCGGGCAGGACGCGCTCGCGGACCGGGTTCCAGCTGTCGATGTCGGCGTCGCCGACCGCGTTCGCGGCGAGGAACGCCGCCCCGTAGCTCGCGCCGAGCGTCACGGTCCTGATCTCCTGCTCCAGGCCCGCGGCATCGGAGACGATACGGGTCCACAGACCGCCCTGGGTGCCCCCGCCCACCGCGACGACCCTGCGGATGTCGGCACCGGCCGCGCGCATCGCCTCCACGTTGTGCCGCACCCCGAAGGCGGTGGCCTCCAGCGCGGCCCGATACAGGTCGCCGCGGGTGTGCTCCACGGTCAGTCCGGCGATCACGCCCCGGGCGTCCGGGTCGGCGACCGGGGTCCGCTCCCCCGCGAAGTAGGGCAGCATCAGCAGGCCCTTCGCGCCGACACCGGACGCCTCGGCCTCGGCGAGCAGCGCGTCGTGCCCGGAGACTCCGAGCAGCTCCCGCAGCCAGTCGGTGATCACCCCGGACGTGGCCATGCCGCCGGCCAGGCTGCGCGTCCCGGGCAGTGCGCCGACCGTGCTCCACAATTGCGGCACCAGGAGCCGCTCCGCGACGGTGTTGATCAGGAACATGGTGCTGCCATACATGAGCATCAGGTCGCCGGTGTGCTGGGCACCGACACTCAGCGCCTCCGACCAGGCGTCGATGGTGCCGGTGACGACCGGGACGCCGACGGGGAGTCCGGTGACGGCCGCCGCGTCGGCGGTGACCCGCCCGGCGATCTCACCGGGCCAGCGCAGCGGCGGCAGTTCGAGGTCCGGCGCGATGCGGCGCGCCCAGGGGCGGTACCACTCCTGGGTGGTGGAGTCGTACAGCGGCACGGACTGGCTCGCCGAGTGGTGGTCGAGCACATAGGCGCCGGTGAGCCGGTTCACCAGATAGGAGCTGGGCATGTACAGCCGCCGGGCGCGGGCGGTGATGCCGGGGCGGTGCTCCGCGAGCCAGGCGATCTTGGGGCCGACGGCCTGGGTTGACAGCAGAGACCCGCAGCGCTGCAGCACGGCGTCGGGGCCGAGTTCGGCGTCGAGCCGGGCGATCTGGGCGGTGGCGCGGGTGTCGACGCCGTAGAGGATGGCCGGGTGCAGCGGTGTGTCGTTCTCGTCGGCGAGGGCCACGCACGGGCCCATGCCGCTGACGCCGACCGCCTCGACGGCGGTACCGGGCGGTACCAGCTCACGGGCGAGGGAGGCGAACTCGTCCCACCAGACGGCCGCGTCCATCTCGACATGGCCCGGCCTCGGCCGGCTGACCGCGTGCGGCCGCACCGCGGTGCCGAGCACCGTCCCGTCCGTGCCGACCAGCACGCCTTTGCTGCTGGACGTACCGATGTCGACCCCGAGCACCGTCATGCGCTGACCGTCCTTCGCCTTGTGACTCCTGGGACATCGTTCCCCGCCTGCGGTCCGGTCATCGGCCGAAACGCAGAAGTCGGGGCGCCTTCGGGGTTGTTGCCGTTTCAGAACATCGCCGACCTTGGCGGAACGCGATCTTCCGGGACACCATGCGCCCATGAAGGGTGATCTGTTTTCCAGCGACCACATGGTGCAGCCGGCCGACCGGCCGGGCATGTCCGTGCAGAACGCCAAGTCCATCCGGTACGTGGTGAACGGCGAGATGCTCGCGCGGCAGGGCGCGATGGTCGCCTACCGCGGAAACCTGCAGTTCGAACGCAAGGGCCAGGGCGTCGGCGGGATGCTCAAGCGGGCCGTCACGGGCGAGGGGCTGCCGCTGATGGTCGTGCGCGGCCAGGGCGAGGCCTGGTTCGCGCACGAGGCGCAGAACTGTTTCATCGTGGAGGTCGAACAGGGCGACGAGTTCACGGTCAACGGGCGCAACGTGCTCTGCTTCGACGCGTCGCTGTCGTACCGGATCCAGACCGTGAAGGGTGCGGGCATCGCCGGCGGCGGGCTGTTCAACAGCGTGTTCACCGGGTTCGGCCACCTGGGGCTGATGTGCGAGGGCAACCCGCTCGTCATACCCGTCTCGCCGCAGCAGCCGGTGTTCGTGGACACCGACGCGGTGGTGGGCTGGACGGCGCGGCTCCAGACCTCGCTGCACCGGTCGCAGTCCATCGGTTCGATGCTGCGCGGCGGTTCGGGGGAAGCGGTCCAGCTGAAGCTGGAGGGCGAGGGCTACGTGGTCGTACGGCCCAGTGAGGTGACCCCGCAGAAGGAGCACTGAGCGCGGGGGCCCGCCGGGCGGCGGACCCCCGCGTGTCCGGACCGGGTCAGTTGCCGGCGGACGGGGCGTCGGCGGCCGTCACATCGACGGCCGCCCAGGCCGCGTCGACCGTCTTGTACTCGGTGCTGCCCGCGCCGTACATGTCGGCGGCGGCCTTCAGCGTCGCGGTGCGCGCGTCGTGGAAGTCCGTCGTGGAGACCATGTACCGGGTGAGCGCCCGGTAGAAGATCGCCAGGGCCTTGGCCCGGCCGATCCCGGTCACCTCCGAGCCGTCGTAGGTGGGCGAGTCGTACGCCACGCCGCCGATGGTCTTCCTGCCGCTGCCCTCGGCCAGCAGATAGAAGGCGTGCGAGGAGACGCCGGAGCCCGCGTGCACCTCGGTGTCGTACAGCTGGGGCGACCAGTAGTCGACCGTGCCCTCGAGCTTGTCGAGGGAGGGGTGGTCGAGTCGGCGCAGGAACTTCTGCCGCAGCCCGAGCTTCTCGCCCATCAGGTAGTTCGGCGGGTTCTTCGGGTTGTTGGCGGCGAACTCGACGCCCGTGCCGAAGATGTCCGCGAGCGACTCGTTGAGGGCCCCCGGCTCGCCGTACTGGCCCAAGCGGTCCACGCGGGTCGGTTCGAGGCCGGCGGTGGCCTCGACGACGCCGTGGGTCAGTTCGTGACCGGTGACGTCGAGGACCACGAGCGGCTTCTTGAACAGGGTGCCGTCCCCGTCGCCGTAGAGCATGCAGCCGCAGTCGGTGTCCCAGAAGGCGTTGCCGACCTTGCTGCCGAAGTGGACCATCGCGTGGGCGCCGGTGCTGTTGTTCTTGATGCCCTTGCGGCCGAAGGTCTTCTTGTAGAAGTCCAGCGTCTTGGTGATGCCGTACTGGGCGTCGACCGCGACGGTGGCGCGGTTCGAGGTGGCGCCGCTGCCCCACTTGTCGGTGGTGCTGGTGAACGCGGTGCCGCGCGAGAAGGCCTCCAGCTCCCGGCCCTTGGCGTCCCGGGTCTCGGTGCCCCAGCGGGTTGGGTCCTTGAGGAGGTACTTCGTACGGGCGGTCCGGGTGGTGGTCAGCGGCACCTGCCCGACGAACAGGGAGGCGCCGGTGCCGTTCGCGGTGGACGGGTAGTGGGCGGCCGCGGAGGCCGTCGCGGCGGTGAGGCCGGACAGCGCCGCCGGGCCGTCGGTCCCCGGGGTCGCCGACTCGCCCCGCTTGCGCAGGGTCCGGCCCAGTGCGGGCGAGATGAACTCGTCGCTGTCGGGTGTGTCGCTGCGGACCTGGCCGGTCAGCGCGTCCACGACGACCGTGCGGGAACCGCCCGCCTCGGCGGTGCGGCTGTCCGTGACCCGCACCTGGTAGGCGAGGGTGGCGTGGCCGTCACGGGCGTCCACCACGAGTTCGGCGGTGCCCGCCTCGCCCTGCGCGGCGTCGGCGGCCTTGCTCGCGGCCTGTTCGGCCGTCAGCTTCGCCTCGGTGGTTGCGGGCTTGACGGCGTGGTCCGCGGCACGGGTCACGCCCAGGTAGCCGCCCCGCCGGTCCAGATGGACGACCAGGTCGCCGCCGAGGACGGCCATGCCCTGGTGGCTGCGGAGGAAGCGGACGTGCTGCTTGCCGTCCGGGTCGGTCATGACGTCCTTCGCCTGCAAGGTGTCCCCCCGCGTGACACCGGTGGCGGAGGCGTGTGCGAACGCGGCGGCCCGGGCCGCGTCGACCGGCGAGAGCGCCGCGGCCGCCGCGGCGGCGGTGGGCACGTCGGCGAGCGCCGGTACGGCCGGGATCGTGGTCGCCGTCACCACCGTGACGGCGACCGTCAGCCTGCGTATGTGGGGTTTGCGCACAGAGTTCCTTCATCACAGGGGGCGGCCGTGAGCGCCGACCGCCTTTGCGCACGGCGCTGTTAAGCGCCGCGGGGGCTGGTCGGGCCCCGATGCGACACCCTCATACATTCACCATGTACATGTAAAGAAGGAAGATCCGCTTTACGGCTTTTCAGGTGATCTCTTTACAAAAGATGGGATCTGTGTGACCAGCCGATGACCGATGGTGTGTCGGGGGGAGAGAGGGGCGGCGGGCAGGGGTCGGTTGCCCGCACCGCCGCCTTCCGGACGGGATGTGACCGATGTCGCATCGCCTCCGGCCCCGCGCCGCGGCGACCGGAGACGAGAGAGCTCAGACCGTGCGCCGGGTGAGGGCCGAGAGCAGGCTGCGCAGCTCCCCGGCCGCATGCGGGGAACACGGGACCGAGTCCAGGAGGGCGTACGCGGCGGCGAGATGCCGACGGGCCTCGCGCAGCGCGGCCGCACGGCCGCCCGCCCGCGCCACGAGGTCCGCGGCACGCTCCGCCGTGTCACGGGCGCCGAGGAGTTGGGCCAGCTCGGGGCCGTACGGACCGTCGAGGGCGGCGAGGACCGGGAGGGTCTTCTTCCCCTCCCGCAGATCGCCGTGGACGGGCTTGCCCGTGACCTCGGGATCGCCCCAGATGCCCAGCAGGTCGTCGACGATCTGGAACGCCACGCCGAGGTGACGGCCGGCCCGGTCGAGGGCGGCCACGATCCTCTCGTCCGCCCCGCCGAGTTGGGCCCCCAGGGCGAGGGCACAGCCGAGCAGCGTCCCCGTCTTGCGCTCGGCCATGGTCTCGTACTCCCCCGCGGTCACGGCCTCGGGACCGGTCCAGGGGCGGCGGGCGAGGAGCAGGTCGTCCGCCTGGCCGCGGACGAGGTCGTCGAGGGCGGCGCTGAGCCGGCGCGCGGCTTCCGGGGCCGCGCCCAGGGTCCCCACGGCGAGGGCGAGGAGCGCGTCGCCCGCGAGCACGGCGGGGCCGGTGCCGTACGCCTTCCACAGCGCGGGGCGGCCCCGGCGCAGGGCGTCGCCGTCCATGATGTCGTCGTGCACCAGGGAGAAGGTGTGCACGAGTTCGACGGCCACGGCGGCGGGGACGCCGCTGTCGGCGGGCGCGCCGGCCAGTTCGGCGCCGAGCAGGGCGAGCGCCTGGCGGACGCCCTTCCCGCCCCGAGAGTCGGCCTCGGTCCCGCGACCGCCGGTGTCCGTCCCGCCGTGGCCGAGCGCGTACGCGGCCATCTCGGCGATCCAGGGGTGCAGCGTGGCGACGGCGTCCGTGAGGGCGGGGGCGACGAGATCGCGGGCCCGGTCGAGGATCCGTCCGGCGGCGAGGGTCTCGGGCCGGGAGCCGAGGGCGTCCGCGGTGGCCGGGGCGGTCATCGTCCGGTTCCTTCCGGCGCGGTGAGCCCGAGTTCCGCGTAGGCCCGCAGGACCATCGCACGGCCGTGCCGCAGCCCGATCCCGTCCAGGTCCCGGGCGAGCGCGTCGAGATCGGCGGTTGTCTCGGCGCCGGCACGGCCCAGCCGGGCCTGCGACTTGACTAGGCCCAGGCGGGCCAGGGCGGTCCCGCGCGGCTCGTCCATGCCCTCGAACTCGGCGAGCGCCTGGGTGTAGAGGTCGCGTGCCTCCTTGTAACGCCCGGCGCGGTAGAGGACGTTGCCGCGCATCTTGTGGTTGTAGGCGAGCGCGCCGAGGAGGTTCATCTCCCGGCATCCGGTCTCCGCCTCGGACAGCAACTCCAGGGCCCGTTCGGTGTTCCCGTCCCGGACGGAGAGGATGTCGGCGAGACCGCGCAGCGCCCAGGCGTGGCCACGGCGGTCGTCGGCGCGGGCGGCGATGTCGGCCGCCTCCTCGAACATGGCGTACGCGGTGTCGTACGCGCCGGTGTTGCGATGTATCTGCGCGATGCCCTCCAGCGCCCACACGGTGTGCCGGGCCTCGCCACGGCGGCGCGCCTCGGCCAGCAGTTGCTCGTGGAGTGCGGTCACGGCCTCGTAGTCGCCCTGGATGCGACCGGTCTCGGCCATTCCCGCGAGCGAATATCCGCGCACGACGACGTCCCCGGCCCGCTCGCCGAAGTCGGCGGCGAGCCGCAGCAGCCGCCAGGCGAGGGGCAGGGCGCCGCGCTGCCGGGCCAGGGTGCCGCCGCTCCACAGGGCCCACGCCATCGCCGCGGTGTCGCCCGCCTCCCGGGCGGTGCGGTAACTCGCCTTCCAGGCGCGGTCGGCGTCGGCGACCTGGCCGAGCCGGCGGTGCGCCTCCGCGACCGCCAGACCGGAGCGGGCCGCCTCCTGCCGGGCCCCGGCGCGCTCGGCGGCCCGCAGTTGCTCGGTGCCCGCGGCCAGGACGTCCGTGAGCGAGGAGTTCACGGACAGGGAGGTCAGAGCGCCCTGGTACTCCGGGGCGAAGGCCTTGCCGTACATGAGTGCCTTTCGATCTGCTGCCGACCGGACGCGTTGCCGCGCGGCCGACGGGTGCCGGCTGTGGGGGGCGGCAGGCACGGCGGGCATCCGGCTCTCCGCTCCGTGGCGGACGCACACGTATACACGAAATGTATACGTGACGTGTATACGTGACATGTATACACGACGCGTATAGGGCCCTGGACACCCGCCCGAACCCTTCCGATGCCCGGGCCGCACCACCGCCCGCTGTCGATCAGGACGCCACTCCCATCCCCAAGGTTGCTTCGCAGCAAAGCAGTTGACGTACGCCACACCGGCACGCGGTACACCTCGACCGCGATCAGAACATATTTTCGATTCAAGGGGTACGCTGCCCCTATGGCCACGCATCTCCAGGGCTCGCTGTTCGACCAGACCGACGACCTCCGGCTCGCCCCGCTCGACGGGCTGCGGCGGACCCCGCTCGGCGCCGGGGCATGGATCGACCTGCTCCCGGGGTGGCTCAGCGGAGCCGACGCGCTGTTCGAGCGGCTGGCCGCCGAGGTGCCCTGGCGGGCCGAGCGACGGCAGATGTACGACCACACGGTGGACGTGCCACGACTCCTCGCCTACTACCACCCGGGCGATCCCCTGCCGGACCCCGTGCTGGAGGAGGCGCGCGACGCCCTGTCCGCCCACTACGCGGACGAGCTGGGGGAACCCTTCGTCACGGCCGGGCTCTGCTACTACCGGGACGGCCGTGACAGCGTGGCCTGGCACGGGGACCGGATCGGCCGCGGCGCACGCGAGAACACCATGGTCGCGATCCTCTCCGTGGGCGCCCCCCGCGACCTGGCGCTCAGACCGCGCGGCGGCGGCGAGGCCCTGCGGCGTCCCCTCGGGCACGGCGACCTGATCGTCATGGGCGGCAGCTGCCAGCGGACCTGGGAGCACGCGGTGCCGAAGAGCACCCGGGCGACCGGCCCCCGGATCAGCATCCAGTTCCGGCCACGCGGGGTGAACTGAGCCGGTCCAGTGCTGTGGCCGGAAAGGTTTGCCGGACAGCTCGCGGCGTCCGGTGCTGGGGGTGCCCCCACGCCTTTCCGGCAGTGGGGGAGCATCGCAAGGCGGAGCATCGCCCGTGTACTGGATGTACTCGGGCGATGCGACGACGCGGCGAGGTGCCGTGCCGGGCGTCGCGAGCCGGTGAACCTTTCCGGTCGCAGCACTAGGGAGTCAGCTGCGCCTGGACGGCGGGGGCGTAGCGTTCGACGATCGCCTCGATATCCGTGGCGCGCAGACGGGTTCCGCGCGCGATGCCGAACATCACGCCCAGTCCCAGCAGGGTGCCGAGGGCGAGCTCCGCGCGCAGGCCCGCGTCGGGCCCGCTCAGCCGGGCGGCGAGGCGGGCGGTGACCTGGGTACGGAAGTTGTCGCGCAGGACGTCGCCCCGGTCGCCGTGCAGCGGGACGAACACGATGCGCAGGAGGGGGTCGGCGCCCTGCTGCGTCTGGCTCACCAGGACCTGGCGGACCATGTGCCGCCCGAGATCGTCGAGCGGTGCGTCCAGCAGGGCCGAGGCGTCCGTCTCGAAGGACATGACCTGGGTGAAGAGCGTGTCCTTGTTGCCGAAGTACTTCAGGATCAGCGGCGGACTGACCCCCGCCCGTTCGGCGACCGCCTTGAGCGTGATGTCGGCGTGGGGCTGACGGGCGAGGAAGTGGCGGGCGGCCCGGAGGATCGCGGCCTTCGTCGCCTCGGCATCGCGGCGCATGGAGGATCCGCCGGTG
The DNA here is from genome assembly GCF_042889625.1 of Streptomyces sp. NPDC002573. Lineage (NCBI taxonomy): Bacteria > Bacillati > Actinomycetota > Actinomycetes > Kitasatosporales > Streptomycetaceae > Streptomyces > Streptomyces sp. NPDC002573. The sequence continues at coordinate 239,795 of NZ_JBIARC010000007.1, forward strand.
TCCGTGGTGGGCACGGGAGCCCCCGATGCGGGCCCGTCGTCGCGGTGGGCCGGTCTCTCGTCCGCCCGGCGGGCAGGTGTGTCCTCGGCGGCGGCCCGCGCTCGGCGGGCGGCAGCGGATGAGGGGGGCACAGCGGTCACGCTCCTTCCAGCGCCTCGTCATGAGGCACCGTAGTCTCCCTCTGCACCCGGCCGAGACCGCCGGACCCACCGTCCCCCGGGATGGCGAGGGCCGCCGCACAGGCCACCAGCGCGACGCCGCCCGCCATCGCGAACGCCACCAGATAGCCATGGAGCGTGGGCACGGGGACGCCTCCGAGAAGGCTGGTGTGGTGGACCAGGACCGCGGCGACGGCCGCGCTGCAGACGGCCTGGCCGATGGTGCGCATCAGGACGTTCACCCCGTTCGCGGAGGCCGTCTGGCCGGCCGGTACGGCCCGCAGGATCAGGGTGGGCAGGGCCGAGTAGGCGAGGGTCGTGCCGGTCGCCACGATCGAGGCACCCACGACGACCATCCACAGGTCACGGCTGTCCGCGATGCGTACGGCGTAGCCGAGAGCGAGGACGGCCGCGCCGAGGGCGAGGGTGACCCGGGGGCCGCGGGCCGCCGAGATCCGCGCCGAGACCGGGGAGAACAGCAGCATGGTCACCCCGCCGGGCAGCAGACACAGGCCGCTGCCCACGATGGACAGGCCGAGCCCGTATCCGGTGGCCTTGGGCGCCTGGACGAGTTGGGCCGTGACCAGCGAGTTGGCGTAGAACCCGAAGCCGACCAGGAGCGCCGTCAGATGGGGCAGGGCCACGCGCGGGCGGGACGCGAGGCGCAGGTCGACCAGGGGCTGTTCGACACGCAGTTGCTGTCGGCACCACAGCGCCAGCACCAGGACACAGGCCACGAACAGGCCCACGATCCGCGGGCTCCCCCACCCCCACTCGCCCCCCTGCGACACACCGAGCAGCAGACAGATCAGCGCGACGGCGAGCCCCAGCGCGCCCAGGACGTCGAAGCGCCCCGGAGCGCGCACCGGCGACTCACGCACCGCCCACCAGGCCAGCAGCAGACCGAAGGCGCCCAGGCAGGTCGTCACCCAGAACATGGTGTGCCAGTTCGCGTACTGGATCACGAGGGCGGCCAACGGCAGCCCCAGGGCGGCGCCGATGCCGACGGTGGAACTCATCAGCGCGACCGCGGATCCGGTGCGCTCGGGCGGCAGTTCGTCGCGCAGGATGCTGATCGACAGCGGGACGACCGAGGCCGCCGCACCGGACAGGGCACGCGCGGTGATGAGCACCGTGATGTCGGAGGAGAGCGCGCACAGCAGCGAGCCGAGCGTCATCAGCCCGAGGGCGGCCAGCAGCACGCGCCGCTTGCCGTACATGTCCCCCGCGCGTCCCAGCACCGGGGTGAGCACCGCGCCGGCCAGCAGGGTGGCGGTGACCATCCAGGAGACGGTGCCCGCGGAGGCGCCGGTGAGCCGGGGCAGGTCGGGCAGCAGGGGGACGACCACCGTCTGCATGACGGCCATGAGGATGCCGCCGAAGGCCAGCACCGGAACCGCCAGCCGGTCCCGCACTCCCGGCCGCCCGTCGTCCCTCCCGGCGGGGTCGGCGGAGCGGAGGGCGGGGGCGGGTATCGGGACCATGAACACTCCGGCGGCCGGTACAGGGAGAGGCGGGTGAATAGACATTCACCGTACCGGGTGAATAGACATTCACCCAAAAGCATGTCCGCACCTCGCCGCCGCGGTGCGTCGTCGGCCGTCGCCCGCGAGCCGGGTCGCGCAAGGCAGTTCGCGTCAGATCGCGGACGTGAGCCGCGCCACGAACGGGGCCGGGGTCGCGAAAGATCCTCGCCCACCGGCTCCCCGCGGGGCGGAATTTCCCCGTCCAACCGGCCCGCGACCGACTTCACAGCAAGATCATCTTGGTTCAAGTTTGCACGACATGTGGGCAATTGTCCTGATCGTAGCCAACCCGTTCGTCGGGATTTCCCGACCCCGGCAGGCGCCGGATAGGCAGGACGGGACGTCAACACCCAGCCATCCAGGAGGACTTCGCATGTCCGAACTCTCCCGCCGCCGTGCCCTCGCGGCCGGGGCCGTGGTAGCGGCCGGCGGTCTCGCGGCGCAGGCCGCCCCGGCGTCCGCCGCCACCCCGGCCGCCTCCGCAGCGGTCTCCTCCGCGCCGGGTTCCGCCGCGATGGCGCCGGGGCACGACCACGGCGCGTCCGCGCCCTTCGACGAGGTCTACCGGGGCCGTCGAATAGAGGGCCGCGCCACCGCGAGCGGCCACCACGGTTCCGGATACGGCGTGTTCATCGACGGGGTCGAACTGCATGTGATGCGCAACGCGGACGGCAGCTGGATCAGTGTGGTCAGCCACTACGCCCCCGTGCCGAGCCCTCGGGCGGCGGCCCGCGCAGCCGTCGTGGAGCTTCAGGGCGCCCCGCTCGTCCCGTTCAACTGACCTTCCCGCAGAGGATTTCCGGAGCCTTCCGCACATGACCGTACGCAAGAACCAGGCGAGCCTCACCGCCGACGAGAAGCGGCGGCTGGTCGCCGCGTTCGTCGAGCTCAAGCGCAGCGGCCGCTACGACGCCTTCGTCACGACCCACAACGCCTTCATCATGGGCGACACCGACATGGGTGAACGGACGGGCCATCGCTCGCCGTCGTTCCTGCCCTGGCACCGCAGATTCCTCGTGGAGTTCGAACGGGCCCTGCAGTCCGTCGACTCCTCGGTCGCGCTGCCCTACTGGGACTGGACCACCGACCGCTCCGCGCGCTCCTCGCTGTGGGCGCCGGACTTCCTCGGCGGCACGGGGCGCAGCCTGGACGGGCGGGTGATGGACGGGGCGTTCTCCGCGTCCGCCGGCAACTGGCCGATCGCCGTGCGGGTGGACAGCCGCACCTATCTGCGGCGTTCCCTCGGCGAGGGTGTGCGCGCCCTGCCGACGCGGGCGGAGGTCGACTCCGTGCTCGCCCTGTCCACGTACGACATGGCGCCCTGGAACAGCGCGTCGGACGGGTTCCGCAACCAACTCGAAGGATGGCGGGGCGTCAACCTCCACAACCGGGTCCATGTGTGGGTCGGCGGCCAGATGGCCACCGGGGTCTCGCCCAACGACCCGGTCTTCTGGCTGCACCACGCCTTCGTGGACAAGCTGTGGGCCGAGTGGCAGCGCCGGCATCCGGGGTCCGGATATCTGCCGACGGGCGGCACACCGGACGTCGTCGATCTGAACGAGACGATGAAGCCGTGGAACGACGTCCGCCCGGCCGATCTGCTGGACCACACGGCGTACTACACGTTCGACACCGACTGAGATCGTGCTCGGGACGGCGGCGACGGCACCCGAGGGGCCGACGCCGCCGATGCGGCGCTAGTCGTCGCCGGTCGTGCGGCACTCCGGGTGGCCCCAGCCCTGGGCGTTCTTGGCGATGGGGTCGCCGGCCGCGTACGAGCGGCCGCAGACACAGCGGCCGGGGAACTTGGCCTTGAGTGTGCGACCGGTGGTGGTGCGCTTTCGCGCGGGCGCGGCACGGCGGGCCGGGGCGGTCGCCGCCGGGGCGGGCGAGGGCGGCGGCTCCGGGGAGCCGTGCTCACTGCCCGCCGCCTGCTGGACGGTGGCCGCCTGACTGGCGGCCCGGTCCGCGAAGTCGTTGAGGCGGTCGCCGTCCACCTGGTGCGCGGGGACATAGCGGAACTCGACCTCACGGCCGTCGAGCAGCGCGTCGATCCGCACGACCAGGTCCTGGTTGGCGACGGGCTTGCCCGCGGAGGTCTTCCAGCCGTTCCGCTTCCAGCCGGGCAGCCAGGTCGTGACGGCCTTCATCGCGTACTGGGAGTCCATCCGGATCTCCAGCGGGACGTCCCGGTCCACGGCGGTCAACAGCCGTTCCAGCGCGGTCAGTTCGGCGACGTTGTTGGTCGCCTTGCCCAGCGGGCCGGCTTCCCAGCGGCCGGGGATCTCATCGTCGTCGGCGACGACCCAGGCCCATCCGGCAGGTCCGGGGTTTCCCTTCGAAGCCCCGTCGCAGGCGGCCACAACTCGTACAGACATGTCTCCGATCATGCCACGCCCCGGAGACCGCACCGGCCCCGGGCCGGACCGAGCACGCGCACACCGGCCGAGCCGGGGGACCCGCCCGGCGCCTACACCGCGGTCATGTCCGGCATCTCGCCCTGGGTGGTGGTGACGTCGATGACGGAGAAGTTGGCGCCCTGGGGATCGCTCAGCGCCGCGACCCGCCCGAAGGGGCTGTCCATCGGGCCGAACCGCAGGATCCCGCCGCGGTCCACCGCCCGCTGGACCGCGGCATCGCAGTCGTCGACGGTGAAGTACACGTTGACATAGGGCGGGACCTCCGGCGGGAAGTCGTCCGTCATCTTCAAACGGCCGAGCACGGGTGCACCGCCCAGTTCGAAGACACGGAAGTCGATCGCCTCGTCCTGGATCTGCTTGGCCTGGTACGGGAAGACCGCGGGGAAGAAGGCGTCGGACTTCTCCGGTGCGCGGGTGAAGACCTCGGCCCAGCAGTACGCGCCGGGCACGCCCACGGCCTCGAAGCCCTCGTGGGTGCCCGCCTGCCAGATGCCGAAGACGGCACCGCTCGGGTCACGGGCCAGGGCCATGGTGCCGAAGTCGCCGACCTGCATCGGCTCCATCAGCACATCGCCGCCGTGCTCCCGGATCCTCCCTGCCGTCGTGATGGCGTCCGCCGCCGCGAAGTACAGGCACCAGGCGGACTGGCCCTCCTGCCCCGGCATGGGCGGTACGACCGCGGCGGCCGCCTTGCCGTCGGTGTAAGCCTGTGTGTAGTGGCCGTACTCCGACGACGACTCGCCGAAAGTCCAGCCGAGCACGTCGCCGTAGAAACGCTTGGCACCCTCGATGTCGCTGAACATCGCGTCCGCCCAGCAGGGCGTTCCCTCGGGCTGTACCGCCATGGCGTGCGACCTTTCCCGTTCGACGGCTCGGGCTCCGTCTCCCACCGTAGCCAGGTACCCCGCGCGTCGCGCGCCGGCCCGCGCACCTGCCCGACACTGGAACGGGGGCAGTCGTCGAGCGACGGGGAGCGGGCGATGCGCGCATGGGTGGTGGACCGGCCGGGTCCCGTCGAAGGGGAGCCGCTGCGGTTCGTGGAGCGGCCGGTCCCGGTGCCGGGGACCGGCGAGTTGCTGGTGCAGGTGCGGGCGTGCGGTGTGTGCCGTACGGATCTGCATGTCGCCGAGGGTGATCTGCCGGTGCACCGGCCGGGGGTGACGCCCGGGCACGAGGTGGCGGGCGTGGTCGCAGCGGTGGGAGCGGCGGCGGGCACCTGGGCCGTCGGTGACCGGGTCGGGGCCGCGTGGCTGCGCCGTACGGACGGCACCTGCCGGTACTGCCTGCGGGGAGCCGAGAACCTGTGCCCCGGCTCCGAGTACACCGGCTGGGACGCCGACGGCGGATACGCCGAGTACACGACGGTGCCCGCGGATTTCGCCTACCGGCTGCCGGTGGACGTGGACGACGTGGCGCTGGCGCCGCTGCTGTGCGCGGGCATCATCGGCTACCGGGCGCTGCTGCGGACGTCGCTGCCGCCGGGCGGGCGGCTGGGGCTGTACGGCTTCGGTGGCAGCGCGCATCTGTGCGCCCAGGTCGCACTGGCGCAGGGGGCCACCGTGCACGTGCTGACCAGGGACGAGGCGTCGCGGCGGCTGGCGCTCTCGCTGGGGTGCGCGTCGGCGGGCGGTGCCTACGATCTGCCACCGGAGCCGCTGGACGGGGCGATCCTGTTCGCGCCGGCCGGGGAACTGGTCCCGGTGGCGCTGCGGGCGCTGGACCGCGGCGGTGTGCTGGCGGTGGCGGGCATTCATCTGAGCGACGTCCCGGTACTGCACTACGAGAGCGAGTTGTTCTACGAGAAGGAGGTGCGCAGCGTCACCTCGAACACACGGGAGAACGGCCGGGAGTTCCTGGAACTCGCCGCCCGGTACGGCGTCCGTGCGACGACGCATCCCTACCCGCTGTCGCAGGCGCAGCGTGCTCTCGGTGACCTCAAGGCCGGACGATTCGACGGGGCGGCTGTACTGGTGAACGATCTCTGAGCGGGTCGGGCCGCGGCGCGGGTGCGAGCCCGGCCGCCCCGTGCGTGGATGGACTCGGGACGTGTTGTCGCGGAGGTGGCGCTGTGGGCGTTGAGCACGCTGCGGATCCGCAGCAGGGCCTTCAGGACGCTGTCGAGTCGATCGGTACGACCCTGGACGAGCGGAAGACATGCGAGGAACTGGCCGCCTATGTGTGCGCCCGGGTGTGTGACGCCGCCGCGGTGGATCTGCTGCCCGAGGACCCCGCGTCCGCGCCGTCCGCCACCAGGCCCCCGCCCGCTCTGACACGGGTGGTCAGCGCGGGGCGCGCCGGGCTGCTCGGCGCGTGGAGCGCGAACGACGCCCGCCCGCTGTCGCTGCGTGCGCTGATCGAGCGGCATCCGGTCACCGTGGCGCCGGGCGGTTCGGCGTCCGCCGGGCGGCAGGTGATGACCGTGCCGCTGCAGGGGCGCGACCGCTCGTACGGGGTGCTGCTGGCGGTGCGGCAGGGTCCGCCGTTCTCGGAGGGGGACGTCGCTCTCGCGTTCTTCGCGGCCCGGCTGGCGGCCGTGCACCTCGGGCACGCGCGCTACCACTCGGCGGTGCGCGGCACGGTGTTCCGCCTCCAGCGGGCGCTGCTGGCCGAGCCGGGGCGGCCGCATCCCAATCTGGACCTGGCCACGCGCTATCTGCCCGCGGGCGGCGGGACCCTGGTGGGCGGGGACTGGTTCGAGACGGTGCGGCTGCACTTCGGGCGGACCCTGCTGGTGATGGGTGACGTGATGGGGCACGGGCTGGACGCGGCGGTCGACATGAACGCCTATCGCTCGATGCTGCGCTACATGGCCTCCACGGATCTGCCGCCCCACCGGGTGCTGCGCCGGCTGGACGCCGCCGTCTACGAGGAGGGCACCCGCCGGCCGGCCACCTGTCTGCTGGTCCAGGTGGACCCGGCACGCGGTACGGCGTCGCTGACCAGCGCGGGGCATCTGCCGCCGGCCCTGTTCGCCGGGGACGGCACCGGCCGGTTGCTGGACGTGCCGACCGGACCGCCGCTGGGGACAGGGCTCGGCGGCTATGAGCCGACCACGCGCCCGCTCACGCTCCAGGACACGCTGCTGCTGTTCACGGACGGTCTCGTGGAGCGCCGTGCGGAGGACATCGATGTGTCGCTGGCCCGGCTGGCCGGGCTGCGGGTGCGGCCCGGAGCCGGTGTGGAGGAACTGCTCGCGGATGTGCTGGACCGTCTGGACGCCGGGCACGCGGAGGACGACGTGGCCGTCCTGGCGGCCCGGATCCGGCGCCGTCCGGAGATATGAGGGCCACTGCCGACGTAGGGCTCCCTGGATGCCTGAGGGCAGGTGTCTCGGGCCCGTGCTCAGGGGGTGGGCAGGTGCAGCAGGCGGGTGATGGTGCGCAGGACGCCGTTCTCCGTATTCGGGGGTGCCACGCGACGGGCCCGCCGGATCACCTCCGGGTGGGCGTTGGCCATGGCGAAGGACCACTCCGCCATGTCGAGCATCTCCAGGTCGTTGAGGTAGTCCCCGAAGACCAGCGTCTGCGCGGGCGTGATGTCCAGGTCCTGCTGGAGCCGTCGTAGCGCGGCACCCTTGTTGGCGGTGGCGTTCATGACGTCGACCCAGTGCCGGCCCGAGACGACCACCTGGTGGGTCGCGGTGAGCGGCTTCAGGGCGGGGGCGGTGGTCCGCTCCACGGGGCCGAAGTCGAACAGGGCCACCTTGAGGAACTCGTCCTCGACTGCGGTGAGGTCCTCCACCGCCTCCAGCAGGGCGTAGTAGCGCCCGGCCTCCGCCACGAACGCGTCGTCGGTCCGCTCCACGTACGCGGACCGCTTGCCGCACAGGACCGCCCCGACGTCGACGCCGCCGGCCGCGAGACGGCGCGTGGTGGCGACGACGCGGTGGGCCACCGCCGCGTCCAGCGGATCGGAGCCGAGTTCGACCCCGTCGCGCACCACGTAGGTGCCGTTCTCCGCGATGAAGACCATCCCGTCGCGCGCGTCTGCGAACTGCTGGGCCAGAGTCGCGTACTGGCGGCCGCTCGCCGGGCTGAACAGCACACCGCGTCGGCGCAGTTCGGCGAGGAGCGGCCACAGGCCCTCGGGTATCCGCCCGTCGCCGTCGAGGAGCGTGCCGTCCATGTCGGTGACGACGAGCCGGATGTCGACGGGGTCGCTCGGAAGCTCGGGGATGGTCCCGGCGGTGTCGAGAAGCGACGGGGGCGTGGAGGACATGTCCTGCTTTCTGGTGGAGGCGAGGGGGTGCGGGGGCCGAGTCCGCGTCGGAGCGTCAGTCGCTCCGGGCATGGGTGCGCAGGGCGGCAGGGGGTGGGGTGACGGGGACGGTGAGTCCGGCGTCGGCGGTCATCCGGTGCTCCCGTCCCGGCGACGGGAGAGCAGGTGTCCGGAGACGGTCCGGTGGGTCGGCTCCCGCGTCGGGGCCGGGCTCGGAACGGCGGCCCCGGCGAGCGCTCGGTGGATGTCCATCTCACCTCTTGCGGTCGGGTCTGTTGTCGTCGGCGCCGTTGCCTCGTCGTGGGTCATCGTAAGGGCTGCCGTCGGACCTGCGGTTTTGGGCCGCCCGGTGTCGCCCCGGGCGCCGCGAGTCCCGGACCTGTCAAGACATCAGTACTTAAGTTCAGCCGGTCGAGTGAACTAGATCTTGTCAGGGTGGCCGAAGGGATGTTTTCGCCCAGGGCGGGGTATTTACGCAGATCAAACGCATACTCCCCTGCCGAGGAGGAGCCGGCCATGTCCTCCGAACCGGTGGCGGCGAACCCCTTCGCCCGCAGTTACACCCTCGGCCCGTACACGGTGGTGGAGGTGTCGGGCGAGATCGACATGGCGACGGCGGGCTCCGTGGCCGAGCATCTGGAGGCGGCCACGGGCCGGCCCGCGCCCGATGTGCTCGTCGACCTGCGGCCGGTGGTCTTCTTCGACTGCTCGGGCCTGCGCGCGCTGTGCCGGGCGGAGTCCAGGGCGCGGGAGCGCGGCGGGCGGCTGCGCCTGGTCTCGGACCGGCCCCGCGTCCACCGTCTGCTGCGCGCGGCGGGCCTGCTCAGACGCTTCCCCCCGCTCGCCAAGGTGCCGGGTCCGCAGCCGTGGTCGCCGGAGGGGACGGGGGGAGACGGAGCGCGGCCCTCACCCGGAGGGGATCCGCACGGTGCGGCCTGACATCCGAGAGGCGCCGCTCGACACGTGCTGAACCGCGTCACTCCGACGTGGTCCGCGCACGCTGGTCCGGGGGCGCCCCTGCCGCGATGAGTTCCGGCCGGGTCGGGAGTCTGTTCCGGTGACCGTCGTAGGACGGCGTAGAACGCTGCCCGGCACGAGACACCACGGAGGACATCATGACCACCACGCCGGACGACCCGACCGCGCTGCCCGGGCGCCCACCCGTCGCCGACCTGGCCACCTGGCAGGCCGCCCGTGACGAGCTGCTGGTCCGCGAGAAGGGCCACACCCGCGAGGGCGACGCCATCGCGGCGGCCCGCCGCCGGCTGCCGATGGTGGAGTTCGACGGGACGGTCGAGGTCGTCGGACCCGACGGCCCGGTCCCGTTCCTGGACCTGTTCCAGGGCCGCGACGAACTCGCGGTCTACAAGCACATGTGGCACGACGGCGCGCCGCACCACGGCCAGTGCGAGGGCTGCACCACCACGGCCTGGCACCTGAAGGACGCCGTCTGCCTCAACGCCCGCGGCGTCTCGTTCGCCGTCCTGACCAAGGGCCGCTGGGACGAGGTGGCCTCCTACGCCGAGTTCATGGGCTACACCCAGCCCTGGTACTCGGTGCGCGACGTGGACGCGCCGGTCGGCCGCAGCATGGGGCACATCACCTGCTTCCTGCGCGACGGCGACCGCGTGTTCCTCACCTACTCCACGACGGGCCGCGGCAACGAACGGGTCAACGGGTCCCTCGGCCTGCTCGACATGACACCCTACGGCCGCGGCGAGACGTGGGAGGACAACCCCGAAGGCCGGCCCGAGGGGCAGAGCGCGTGCTGGTCCTGGCGCTCGGACGCGGACGGGAAGGCCACCTGGGGCCCGACCAGCCGCCCCGTGCCGCAGTGGACCCGCCCCGGCGCGACCCCCGTGGAGACCCTCGGCCGGCACGGCCACCACCACTGACGCGCGGCGCCTTCGCCGAGGCAGGACGGCGATCCGGGACACAGACGCTCCGCGACATCCGGCCACGCGTCAGGCCCTCGGCGGCCCGGTCACGGTCGGCGCCCGGAAAGGCCTGGGTCGTATACGACTTCACCCCGCTGCGACCACGCGCAGCGGGGTGACGGTCCGTCAAGGACACAAGATTCCGGAGACCGGCCGGATGGCCCCACTCCTCCCGGCCGGCCTCCGCTGCGAGATCTCACGGTCGCCGCGACTGGGCTCGCACTCCCCAGTTACAAGCCCGCGGTCCACGCTCGCGGTTACCGCGCGATCCCGGCCCTCAGAACGCGAAGAGCGCGGTCCCGTAGGAGCTCTTCACGCACTCGTTGGCGAAGGTGCGTTCGTAGTCGACGCGCTTGCCCTGCCATACGCCTTGCACGGTGACCACGACGGGGTCGTACAACTTCGTGCAGAAGACGCCTTCTCGGGCCGGCAGAGCGTCGAGGTCGCCGTTGACGGCGCGCAGGTCGGCGCACGCGTCGGCGGCGGCCGGGTGCGTGCCCGAGGCCGTCGGCGCGCAGGTCAGCGTGACCGCGCGCTGCGGTGTGGCGGTGGCGGTGCTCTGCCCGTGGCCCGTGGTCAGGACCAGGGCCGAGGGGGCGTACAACGAGGCAGGGGTGGCGTTCGGGGCGGCGAGCGCGGTCCCAGCGATGGGGCCGCAGACGGCGGTGGCCGTGAGGGTGAGGGTCGCTGCCCAGCGCGCGGTGTTCGGCATTGTGTGCATCCTTCCGCTCGATTGAAGTGACGTTTCAGCTTTGACGACACGTAGGCCTGAGCCGCAACGTCCGGTGCCGGTTCGGCGTGCCGGAGTCTGCCGAGTCCGCGCCGGAAACTCACATCGACCCCCCGGGTTTCGGTAACTTTGAGTATTGAATCAGTGGCGTGAAGTCACAGGATTCGCACGCTCACCCCTTGAAACTGCGCGGTTACGGCTTGTCCCGGACCGTCGCCTGGCCGGTTTCCCATGGCTCGGCAATCGGCCTGAAACATTCCGTTTACGGGTCCCGGTAAGCGCTGTCTTCCGCTGCCCCCCAGAGCCCCGGAACGGGCCCCCCGAGCCCCCCGCCCACGATCCACCCCAGGACCGGAAGTCGCCTTGACCCACGGCCGTCACGGCCGTGGGTCAAGGCGGCGGTCTCCCGGCTACGGCCCCCGCCGCAGCGCGGCGGGCCCTCCTGAGTCCACTCGTCCGCCCCCGGTGTGCCCCGCCCCGGTCCATCCGCCGTCCACTGTGCCGCGCGCCGCAGGCGGTCCGGTGACCGTGACGCGCGCGGGGCGCAGCAGCCGGTCGCCCACCCGGTAGCCGGGGGCGAGGATCTCGGTGCAGATCAGGCACTCCGCATCCGCGGCGACGACATGGGTCACCGCCTCGTGGCACATGGGGTCGAAGGGCTCGCCCTCCGCCCCGAACGCCGCCAGGCCCAGGGAGCCCAGCTGGGTCTCCAGCACATCGACGACGGCCCTGAGACCGGGCGGCATGGCCTCCTCCTGCCTGCGGGCGGCCTCCACGGCGTCGAGCACGGGCAGCAGCGCCCGCAGCACGTTCTCCGTGGCGATCTCACGCACCGCCATACGGTCGCGCCGCACCTGCTTGCGGTAGTTGTCGTACTCGGCCTTGACCCGCTGCAGATCGGCGGTGCGCTCGCCCAGCAGGCGTCGCAACTCCGTGCTCTGCGGCTGGATCCGGTCCACGATCAGCCCGCCCGTGAGGTGTCGTCGTCATCCACGATCTCGGCGTCCACGACGTCGTCGCCGCCCTTCGCGCCGCTGTCGGCCGCACTCTGCTCCGAGGCCGTGCCGCTCTCGGAGCGCGCCCGCTCGTACAGGGCGCTGCCGATCTTCTGTGCCGCCGTGGCCGTCTTGTCCAGGGTCCGGCGGATCTCCGCGCTGTCCTCGCCCTTCAGCGCCTCCTTCAGCTCGGCCAGCGCGCTCTCCGTCTCGCCGCGCACATCCTCCGGGATCCGGTCCCCGTTGTCCTTGATGAGCTTCTCGGTCTGGTAGACGAGCTGCTCGCCCTGGTTGCGGGTCTCGGCCGCCTCGCGCCGCTTGCGGTCATCCTCGGCGTGCTGCTCGGCCTCGCGGACCATGCGGTCGATGGAGTCCTTCGGCAGCGCGGAGCCGCCGGTGACGGTCATCTTCTGCTCCTTGCCGGTGCCGAGGTCCTTCGCCGTGACGTGCATGATGCCGTTGGCGTCGATGTCGAAGGACACCTCGAT
>NZ_JBIARC010000008.1:0-241096 GCF_042889625.1 Streptomyces sp. NPDC002573
ACCACCCGCGCCATCCGCAACGAACCCGAACGAGCACTCACTATCCTGGGCATCACCAACAACCCAGACACCTACGGAACTTGATCAAGCCCTGGCTTCCCCCTGGGTGGGTTCGTGTGAAGCGCGAGACAGAAGATACGTACCATCCGGTTTTTATTTCAAGAGCCTTCTTGGCCGACTCCCGGAGATCGCCGATCCCGCGTGGGATTTTATGGGTGAAACAGGTCGAATCATGGGCTGGAAGTTTCAGGGTTGAAAAACCGAATGGCTGGTTTTATTGTCCTGAAGCATCGACAGGGACCGTCCGGTCTCTTTCCTCGCGGTGCGGGCTGGTGCGGAGGGTGCTTGTGGCACGGCAGGAGCGGGCCATTCGGACACGGCAGGCGATCCTGCTCGCCGCGGCCGAGGTGTTCGACGCGGTCGGGTATGAGGCGGCGACCATCTCCGACGTGCTGCAGAGGTCGGGGGTGACCAAGGGCGCCCTCTATTTCCACTTCACCTCGAAGGAGGAACTGGCCCAGGCCGTCCTGGCCGCGCAGGTGTCCTCCCTCCCGCGCGTCCCGGAACAGGAACTGAAGCTTCAGGAATCGCTGGACGAGGCGCTGCTGCTGGCCTATCTGCTCCGGAAGGACACCGGTGACCCGATCGTCCAGGGCAGTGTGCGGCTGACCGTGGACCAGGGCTCGCCGAAGGACAACCTCAACCGGCGGGTGCCGATGCAGGCGTGGACCGAGCACACGCAGTCCCTCTTCGAGGAGGCCAAACTGCAGGGCGAGATCCTGCCGCACGCCGATGTCGCGGCGCTGGCCAAACTGTTCGTGGGGGCCTTCACGGGTGTGCAGGTCCTTTCGCGGATCATGACCGAGCGGGCGGATCTGGCCGAGCGGGTGGCCGATCTCTACCGCCATCTGATGCCCGCGGTCGCCGTGCCGGGGGTGCTGGTCCGCTTGGACTTCTCCCCCGACCGGGGGCCGAAGGTGTACGAGGCCGCCATGAGGCAGCGCCGGTCGGAGGCGGCGAGCGAGGCTCCGTGACGGGGGTCGCCGGGGGGCGTACTGCCCCTGCCGCGCCGCCGGGTCGGTCCGGTGAGTCCGCCGGGGGGCGATCGCTCTGTGTCGACCGTCAGGCGCCGGGCGGGGTGTAAGGGGGAGCAGGGCGGCGGGAGTTGGACGGGGGATTCGGATCGGGAGCCGGGCGGAGGCAGTCGGCTCCCGTGCGGGGGGAAGTGTCTCTTCTGTGCAGTGAGTGAGTTCCACCGTGGTGCGCCGGGCGGTGTGCCACGCCGAATGCCGGCATCCGGCACCACGTCGCATGCCGGCACCGCGTCGAGTGCCACTACTACATCGAGTGCCAGTACCGAATTGAGTACCGGAACCACGTCGGATGTCGGACGGGCCGACCGATCGAACGGAGTGCACGGATGGAGATGTCCCGATGCCCGTACGTCCTTGATGTGACGGGGCGTGACCTGGTGGGTGAGACCGCCATGTTGCGATCGCAGGGGCCGGCCGTCGAGGTGGAGCTGCCCGGTGGGGTGCGCGCCTGGGCCGTCGTGCGGCAGAAGTACGTCAAACAACTCCTCATGGATCCCCGGGTGTCGAAGGACGCCCGGCAGCACTGGCCCGACTTCATCGAGGGCCGTATCGGCACGGACTGGCCGCTCTATCCATGGGTGGCGAACGAGAACATGCTCTTCGCTTACGGGGAGCGGCACGGGCGGCTGCGCCGGCTGGTCGCCGCGGCCTTCACCGCGCGCCGCACCCAGGCCCTGCGGCCCCGGGTCGAGGAGATCGCCGAGGAACTGCTCGACGAGCTGGCCGCGGTGCCGCCGGGTGAACCGGTCGATCTGCGGGCCCGGTTCGCCAATCCGTTGCCCATGCGGGTGATCTGCGAGTTGTTCGGCATCGCGGAGGAGGCCCGTGAGCCCCTGTGCGCGGACCTGGACCTGGTGTTCGGTACGGCCGTGCCGGGCGACGAGATGGCCGCGGCGCAGGTGCGGGTCTTCGGGATGCTGGCCGACATGGTCGCCGAGAAGCGGGCCGGGCCCGGTGACGATCTGACGTCCGCCCTCATCGAGGCACGCGACGGAGCCGACGGCCGGCTCACCGAGCAGGAACTCCTCGGCACCCTCTATCTGATGATCGCCGCCGGTCAGGAGACCACCTGCACCTTCATCACCAACACGATCGCCGCGCTGCTGGCCCATCCGGAACAGCGCGCGCATGTGCGCGAGGGCCGTGCCGACTGGGCCGACGTGGTGGGGGAGACGCTGCGTACGCGCAGCCCCGCCGCGTACTCGCCGATGCGCTTCGCCGTCGAGGACATCGACCTGGACGGTGTGCGCATCGAGAAGGGCGACCCGATCCTGGTCTCCTTCGCCGGTGCGGTCTCCGATCCGGAGGCGTACGGCGACGACGTCGGTGTCTTCGATGTGCTGAGGCCCGGCCGACGGGACGATCTGGGCTTCGGGTACGGCGTGCACCGGTGTGTGGGCGCCCCGTTGGCCCGACTTGAGGCCACCACCGCGCTGGCGGCGCTCTTCGCCCGCTTCCCCGATATGGAGTCTGTAATTCCGGTGGAGGGGGTCGAATCGGTGCGGTCCTTCATCGTCAACGGATACGGATCACTTCCGGTCGTGCTGCGACCGAACTGATCCGTTTTCTCTGCCGGTTCGGGCGGGATCCTGTGCTTTCGGGGGATGGGATTCCGCCTTTCCGAGTGTGCCGCGCGGATGCTCCCGGGGCGCGTGCTCGCCCGATTGAAAACCGCACATGCGGTTTGTTATGCTCCCGATCCAGCCTCAACGGAGCGTGTGATGGCCAAGCAGGAACGTGCGGTACGAACGCGCAACGCCTTGATTCAGTCCGCCGCCGAACTCTTCACCCAGGACGGCTTCGAGTCGGTCTCGCTCTCGGCGATCAGCTCCCGGGCGGGGGTCAGCAACGGCGCGCTGCACTTCCACTTCCCCAGCAAGGCCGCACTCGCCGCGGCGGTACGGGACGCCGCGACCCGGCGGTTCGGCCGGATCACCTCCGCCGAGCGGCCGCCGCCGCAGCTCGGCGGTTCCCTTCAGGCACTCGTCGACACGAGCCATGCCCTGCTGCAGGGCCTGCGCCACGATGTCGTTCTGCGCGCCGGGTTCGAACTGGGCGACAGGGCGCGGGACGTCGGCCGGGGCGGCGACCTGTACGAGCGGTGGCATGTGTGGGTGGAGGACGCCGTCGTACGGGCCTCGCGTGATGGGCTGCTCTCCGATGTGCCGCCGCGCGATCTGGTGGCCACGGTGGTCGGCGCGACGGTCGGCTTCGCCGCGCTCGGGGAGGGCGATGTGCGCTGGCTCTCCCACACCACCCTCACCCGCTTCTGGTCGCTGCTGCTGCCCCGCATAGCCTCGGCGCCGGCCCTGCGGGGCGTCGTGGCGGCGGGACGGCGGGCGGAGGCGAGCTGACCCTCCGGCCGGGTTCACACCAGCGGGATCCGTCAGCGGCGTGACACATGGACCCGGTAGTTGCCCGCCCGGTCCTTCCCCGCCACGGTGATGACGACGCCCGTCTTCAGGTCCTGGAAGGACTGCCCGGGAACGAACGTCGCGTCGGACAACTCGGCCTGCACGTTGGGGCTGCGGGTGCAGCCGCCGCTGTTGGGCCGGGAGTCGTAGACCGTGATGGGCCCGTTGCCGGTGTCGACGTCCGCGTCCACGCGGTAGATGAGGACGCCGGGTCGGCACACCGCGGCGTCGTTGCCCTCGCGGGTGCGCACCTCGATGGCGTATCCCGCCCGGGAGCTGAGCGGGACGAAGACCAGCTTGTGTCCGCCGGTCCGGGCCAGCGGGCTCAGCGTGTACACGACGGTGCCGTGCGTGGTGGCGCAGTCGACCTGGGAGTCGTCGAGCCAGCCGAGCTTCCACTTGTGCCAGCCGAGCATGTCGTTGTCGGCGCCCCAGTCCTCGCTCATGATGTCCCAGTGCCCGACCGCGGTGCCGCCCTCCTGGGTGTAGAGGTCGGGCAGGCCGAAGGTGTGGCTGTTCTCGTGGGGCAGGACCCGGTAGCCGGTCACCGAGTAGGACCCCGAGCCGTCGTCCTGGCGGCTGTAGATGAAGGACGCGTTGGCGACGGGGACGCCGTCCGCGAGGGGCGCGTCGGCGTTGCCCGCGAAGGTCACGGACAGGACGGTGTCCAGGGCGGAGGGCCCGGCGTTCGGGGTGACAAGCACGTTCAGCAGGTCGTAGCGGCGGAAGTCCACCTCGGCGTCGGCGGCGGCGACGATGTCCTGGACGAGCTGGCGGTAACCGGGGTCGAAGGGGGCGCCGCGCTCCAGTCCGTAGGCCTTGAACGGCTTGGGCATCCGCAGCCAGCGCCGTATGGGGGCCTCGGGGTGGTAGTCGAGACGGCCGTAGGAACTGGTGGTGAACCACCGCTGGGTCTGCGGGAAGAACTCCGCGAACCGGTCGAGCGCGCTGCCCTGCCCGGGAGCGTCGGAGAAGTCGATCATCAGGGTCAGGGCGTGGACGGTCCCGGTGGAGTGGGCGTAGCCGGTGGAGGTCGGGATGCCTTCGGGCATCTGGATGTTCGGACGGCCGTGGATCATGCAGGGGCGCAGCGCCGAGGAACGGGACGGGGCGGGGCCCGCCGTCGAGGAGCCCCCCAGCAGCTGCCCGGTGCCGGCGGCGGTGGCGACCAGCAGGGTCAGCGCGGTGACCGAGGCCAGGGAGGCGGCGCGGCGAGGGGGCACCCGGCGCTGGGACGGCTGCATGTGGTGGCCCTCCGCTCCCATGGCAGCCGCCGGTCTCCGACTGCACCCTTGCGATCACCCTGTGGCGCCCTGTCCGGGAGCGCGCGCTGTAGAAGACCGAACGAGGGGTTCTAGGGCGCGAACGGGGTGAAGCCGGGGGAGGGGGGCGTGAAGCGGGGTGCAGGGCTCGTCCGGGCGTGCGGCGAACGGCTGTCCCGTCCTCCGGTCCCGATGTGGCGCGCATCACACGAAGTTGTGCCCGTGGGGGAAATAACCGGGGACGGAATCCCCGTTTAACCCTGTGTCCAGGCGAACCGGGGAAGGAATCCCCGGATCGCGTCCGCCAGCCCGAGGAGTACGCCGTGCAGACCGCGACCGCGACCCCCGTGCAGCGCCGAGCGTCCAGGCCGCGCGCCGACGCCCTGCGCAACCGGGAGCGGATCGTCACCGCCGCCCGGGAGATGTTCGTCGAGTTCGGCCCCGATGTGCCGTTCGACGAGATCGCCCGCCGGGCCGGCGTCGGCAATGCCACGGTGTACCGCAACTTCCCCGATCGCGACGCACTCGCCCGGGAGGTCGTCTGCTCGGTCCTCGACCGTACGTCAGAGGTCGCCGAGCGGGCGCTCGCCGAGCGCGCCGACGCCTTCGACGCGCTGGAGCGTTTCGCGCACGCCGCGGCCGAGGAACGGCTGAGCGCGCTGTGCCCGATGCTCTCCAGTGCGTTCGACGAGAATCACCCCGACCTGGAAGCCGCACTGGAACGGATCGAGCGGCTCGTCGAGGGGATCATGGAGCGGGCCAAGGCGGCCGGACAGCTCCGTCCCGACGTGGGCGTCGGTGATCTGACGTTCGCCGTGGCCCAGCTCAGCAGGCCGCCGGCCGGTACGGAGTGTCTGAGTGCCGACCGCTTCATGCACCGTCATATCCAGCTGTTCCTGGACGGACTGCGGGCCCCGGCCCGCTCCGAGCTGCCGGGTACGGCCGTGACCATGGAGGACCTGCGCCAACCCTGAGCGACCTGTAGCGATCACCAGCGACCGATACCGATTAGTTCAGCGAACTCAACCCGTCTGTACCGGCAGACGTCTGCATCGACGGACGCCGTACCGGCGCCCGCCGGCGCCGGCGGGCGCCTGTGAAGACGTACGTCCGCACCGACCCACGACCGTCTGCACCGACCGACGACGTCCGCGGCGAGCAGGGACACGCCCGTACCGCCGACAGACGTGACCACGACAGACATCCCGGCCGTCATCGCCGACGAGCCGTGCCGTTCGACGCCCTTCCACGTTCCGTTACGCCCTTCTCCGCCCCTTTAGGTCTCCTAGTTCCGGCCTTCACGTCCTTCTAGGTCTCCTGAGTCCCGATCTTTCCGTCACGAAGTCCCGAAGTGGGTACCTCCATGTCTGCACCAGCACGAAGCGTTCCCGGCGCTTCCGCTCCCGACAACAATCGCTGGCGAGCGCTCGTCTTCATCGCGCTCGCCCAGCTGATGGTCGTCCTCGACGCCACCATCGTGAACATCGCGCTGCCGTCCGCCCAGCGGGACCTCGGGATATCCGACGGCAACCGCCAGTGGGTCGTCACCGCGTACGCCCTCGCCTTCGGCGGTCTGCTGCTCTTCGGCGGCCGTGTCGCCGACCTGTGGGGCCGCAAGCGGGCGTTCGTCGTCGGCCTGACCGGCTTCGCCGCGGCCTCCGCGCTCGGCGGCGCCGCGCAGTCCGGCGCGATGATGTTCGGCGCCCGCGCCCTCCAGGGCGCCTTCGGCGCGCTGCTCGCCCCCGCCGCGCTGTCCCTGCTCGCGGTGATGTTCACCGACGCCAAGGAGCGCGCCAAGGCGTTCGGCATCTACGGCGCGATCGCCGGTGGCGGCGGCGCCGTCGGTCTGATCCTCGGCGGCTTCCTCACCGAGTACCTGGACTGGCGCTGGACGTTCTTCGTCAACGTCCCGTTCGCCATCGTCGCGGCGGCCGGCGCCTACTTCGTCATCCGGGAGCCGGAGGGCGGCCGCAACCGTTCGCCGCTCGACATCCCGGGCGTCATCCTCTCCACCCTCGGCCTGGTCTCCCTCGTCTACGGCTTCACGCGCGCCGAGTCCGACGGCTGGGGCGACTCCGTGACGGTCGGCCTGTTCGTCGCGGCGGCCGTCCTGCTGGTGGCCTTCGTGGTCACCGAGTCCCGGGTCAAGGCCCCGCTGCTGCCGCTGCGTGTGGTCACCGACCGCAACCGTGGCGGTGTCTACCTCTCCCTCGGCCTCGCGGTCATCGCGATGTTCGGCACGTTCCTCTTCCTGACCTACTACCTGCAGGTCGTGAAGGGCTACTCGCCGGTCAAGACCGGCTTCGCGTTCCTGCCGATGGTGGCGGGCATGATCACCGGCTCGACCCAGATCGGCACCCGCCTGATGACCCGCGTGCCCGCGCGGCTGCTGATGGGCCCCGGGTTCCTGGTGGCCGCCGTCGGCATGCTGTTCCTCGCGCAGCTGGAGATCGGTTCCTCCTACGCGGCCCTCGTGCTGCCGGCCCTGCTGATGCTCGGCCTCGGCATGGGTACGGCGTTCATGCCGGCCATGTCCCTGGCCACGCACGGCGTGCAGCCGCGGGACGCCGGTGTCGCCTCCGCGATGGTCAACACCTCCCAGCAGGTGGGCGGCGCGATCGGTACGGCCCTGCTGAACACGATCGCCTCCTCGGCGACCACGTCCTACATCAAGGACCACATGGCCACGGCGACCTCCAAGCCGCAGCGGCAGCTGGTCCAGCTCCAGGGCATGGTGCACGGCTACTCGAGCGCCATCTGGATCGCCGTCGGCATCCTCGCGCTCGCCGCGACGGTCGCCGTGACCTTCGTCAACGCCGGACGCCCGGGCGCCGGGCAGGCCTCCGCCGCGGGCTCGGGCGAGGGTGTCGAGGACGAGGTGCAGGTGCCGGTGGTCGCCCACTGACCGTGCGCACGGGCGCGGACGCCGTCCGCTGATCCCACGCCTCATCCGTACGCCCCGGTCCGCCCCGGCTCCGCCTTTCCGGCGGGCCGGGGCGGCCGTGTGTACGGAGGTGTCCGGCTCAGCGGAGCCAGGGCAGGTCCGCCCCCGCCTCCTTGGGCTGAAGTCCCTCCGAGATGACCGACATGATCTCGCCGAGGGACTTCTGCTGCTCGGGGGTGAGGCGGTCGAACAGGGCCTGGCGCACGGCCGTCACATGCCCGGGGGCGGTGCGGGCCAGCACCCCGTAGCCCTCGTCCGTGAGGACCGCGACCTGTCCTCGCTTGTCGGAGGGGCAGTTCTCGCGGCGCACCCAGCCGTTCTTCTCCAGGCGGGCGACGGCGTGCGACAGCCGGGAGCGGGTGATCTTCGCCCCGATCGCCAGCTCGGTCATCCGCATCCGCCGGTGCGGCGCCTCGGCGAGCTGGACGAGCAGTCCGTAGTACACGTGCGGCATACCCGCGTCGCGCTGCAGCTGGCGGTCCAGGTGGTCCTCGAGAAGGGTGACGGCGTGCATGTACGCACGCCATGTGCGCTGCTCCTCGTCGGTGAGCCAGCGGGTGTCCTCAGCGGGTGCCGTCTTCATGGGCTCCACTGTACGAGGCTCTTCTTGAAACTTAAACAAGTCCGCGCTACCCTAACAGAGCTTGAGGATTCAAGTAAATGCCGGAGGGAGCCACCATGTCCGTCGCCGCCGAGGAGCGCACCGCGCCCGAGCGCATGCCCGCCCTCTATCTCAGTCACGGCGCGCCCCCGCTGGCCGACGACCCGGTCTGGCCGGGCCAGCTCGCTGCCTGGTCCGCCGACCTGCCCCGGCCGAGCGCGATCCTCATGGTCTCCGCCCACTGGGAGGAGGCCCCGCTCGCCCTCGGCGCGGTGGAGACGATCCCGCTGGTCTACGACTTCTGGGGCTTCCCCGAGCACTACTACCGGGTGACCTACGCCGCCCCGGGCGCCCCGCGGCTCGCCGACTCCGTACGCAAACTGCTGCGCGCCCCCGGCATTCCGGTCCAGGACTTCCCGGACCGCGGCCTGGACCACGGCGCGTATGTGCCGCTGGTCGAGATGTTCCCCGAGGCCGACATCCCGGTTCTGCAGATCTCCCTGCCGACCCTCGACCCGGTGAAGCTCCTCGAGATCGGCCGCAAGCTGGCCCCGCTGCGCGACGAGGGCGTCCTGATCGTCGGTTCCGGCTTCTTCACCCACAACCTGGCCGCCCTGCGCCACGCGGGCGGGGGAGTGCCTGGCTGGTCGGCGGAGTTCGACGACTGGGGCCACCGTGCGCTGGAGGCCGGTGACATCGACGCCCTTCTCGACTTCGCCCACAAGTCGCCGGCGGGCCGGCTCGCCCACCCGCGCACGGAGCACTTCGCCCCGCTCTTCGTGACGCTGGGCGCGGCGGACGCCGCGGGGGAGCTGGATGCGCACAGGTCGGTGATCGACGGGTTCTGGATGGGGCTCGCGAAGAGGTCGGTGCAGTTCGGCTGACCGCCGCGCGGTCACAGCTCCTTCTCGTACCAGGCCACGTCCCAGTACCGGCCGAACTTGCGGCCCACCTGCCGGTAGGTGCCCACATGCCGGAAGCCGAAGCGTTCGTGCAGCCGCACGGACGCTTCGTTGGGCTGTGCGATGCCCGCGTACGCGCGGTGGAGGTCCTCGCCGGCGAGCGCCGCGAAGAGGGCCTCGTACAGACGTGCGCCCACGCCGCGGCCCGTGGCGTGGGCGGCGAGATAGACCGTCACCTCCACCGAGGTCGCATAGGCGGGCTTGGTGCGAAAGGCGCTGGACGTGGCGTACCCCAGGATCTCCTGTGAGTCGCTGTCCACGGCAACCATCAGGCGGTGCGGTCCGTCTTCAGGGTGGGAGAGCAGCCAAGGACGTCGCTCTTCCGGAGTGAAGATCGCGGTATCGAAGGTGATCGGTGTCGTGTGTACGTAGTGGTTGTAGATGTCCGTGAGGGCCCCGAGGTCGTTCTCGACTCCTGGCCTGACCTGCACCTCTGTACGTTCCGACGCCATCCTGCCTCCCTGGTGGCGGCACAGGGTACTGCATGATCAGAAAAATCGAGGGGCAGGTTGGGAATTCTGTCCGGATTGCAGTCGTTGTTTCCTTCGGATGCCGGGCACCCGAATGGGTGTTCTCAGTGCCAACAGGACCATCCGCCAGCCCACCATCGCAAGGGAGCACGCATGGCAACCCGTGCCGTCGCCCGTCGCAAGTCCGCCGAAGGCGAGACCGTCGACGCGGCAAACAGTGTTCGCGCCCATGGCGGCGAGATCGCCGATCGCGACCTGGTCGGCATGTACCTCGACGAGATCGCGCGTACACCGCTGCTCGACGCCGCCAAGGAGGTCGAGCTGTCCCAGACCATAGAGGCCGGCGTCTTCGCGCGGCAGATCCTCGACGGTGAGGAGGAGGCCAAGGCGGATGCCACCCGTGAGGAGTTGGCGGCCCTGGTCGCCGAGGGCGAGCGGGCCAAGGACGTCTTCATACGTTCGAACCTGCGCCTCGTCGTGGCCGTCGCGCGACGCTATCCGCGCAGTGGCCTGCCGCTGCTCGACCTGATCCAGGAGGGCAACGCGGGTCTGGTGCGCGCGGTCGAGAAGTTCGACTACCGCAAGGGCTTCAAGTTCTCGACGTACGCGACCTGGTGGATCCGTCAGGCCATCACCCGGTCGATCGCCGACCAGTCCCGGACCATCCGGCTGCCCGTGCACCTGGTCGAGGAGCTCGGCCGGATCCGCCGGGTCCAGCGTGAGTTCAACCGTGAGCACGGCCGGGACCCCGAGCCCGCCGAGATCGCGACCGAGCTGGACACGACGGCGGAGCGCATCAGCGACGTCCTCGACTGGGCCCGCGACCCGGTGTCGCTGAACATGTCGGTGGACGACGAGGGCGAGACCCAGTTCGGCGATCTGCTGGAGGACACCTCCGCGGTGTCGCCGGAGCAGTCGGTCCTCACGCTGCTGCGCAGCGAGGAACTGGACGACCTCATCGGCCGGCTCGACGACCGCACGGCGTCGATCATCAAGATGCGGTACGGCATCGAGGACGGCCGGGAGCGCACCCTGACGGAGGTCGGCAAGGAGCACGGCCTGACGCGTGAGCGCATCCGCCAGATCGAGAAGCACGCGCTGCTGGAGCTGAAGAAGCTGGCCCGGGACACCGGGTTCGACGCGGCGGCGTGACGGCATCCGCGGGATCGAGGCGCACACCGGTCCCGCCGCGCCGGGCCGTGCGACTTGGCGCTGTTGCGTCGCTTCAACCTGCCGGGTCCGGGGCACAAGACCTCCGGGCCCTCCCACGCACGGGCCGGAACTCGCGGTCCGGGCCCTCTCAGCCGAGTCCCGACGCACTCCCCCCGGCGGCGGGACTCCTCCGGAGCCGGGCTCCGGCGCCACTCCCCCCTGGCGCCGGGGCCCGGCTCTTCCCTGTGCAGGGACAGAGGCAGGCCGACCGGGTCGCCCCGGACCTGAACCCCGGGGCGGCCCGGATGGCAGATTGTGCCACAGCGGCATAACCTGCCGTTGTGACCGGTACCAACCGTACGAGCGGGGCCTTTTCCCGCCGTACGTCGCAAGAACCCGGGGGCGTGTCCGCGGACGGGCTTGCCCCCTCGCATGACGAGCCTGTGCAGCGTGACAAGGGTGAGTCGCTGATCGAGCGACGTAAGGCGGCGACCCGTATGGAGATCGCCCGGGCCGCCGCGGGGCTGTTCATGGCGAACGGACTGCGCGCCACCCGGGCCGAGGACATCGCCCGGGCCGCCGGAGTGGCTCCGCGCACCTTCTACCGCTACTTCGCGACCAAGGAGGAGGCGCTCGCGCCGCTGTTCTCCGAGGGCGCCCATCTATGGGTGCAGGCGGTCCGTGCGGCCCCGGCCGGGCTGACCGTCGCCGAGGCCCTGCGCCACGCGGCGGTGCACACCCTGACCCCGGGCGTCGGCGTGTCCGCGACCTCCCTGGAGTGGGTCCGCGCCCTGCTGTGCCTCATCGACACCAACCCCGCGCTCACCAAGGTCTGGGCCGAGATCTGCCAGGCCACGGAACGGGAGCTGGCGCAGGCGCTCGCGAAGCGGACACAGGGGTGTGACGAGGCGTCAGCGGCCGTCACGCCCGCCCTGCGTTTCGCTGCCGCCATCGCCGGAGCCGCCGTCCGGGTGGCCGTGGAGACCTGGGCCGCGGGCGCCAGCCCGGCCGACGGCCCCGACGGGCCCGCCGCTCACGCCGTACGCAATCTAGAGGCTCTCGGGGAGTTCGCCTGGGGAAGCGGCTGAGGGGGCGGACGGGTTCGGGGCGGGCCGCTCCTCCCGTGCGGGTCCGGTGCCCGCCGCCCGGCTCAGCCGTGCCCCCAACTCCCCGGTACGGGCGATGAGTTCGGGCGGTGCTTGGACGGTGAACGGGCAGTCCACCAGGGCCAGCCGTATCGCCAGCCACTCCACCGAGTCGTTCGCCGTACCGCGCAGCCGGCAGCTGTGCTCGTCGAGCGGCTCGGGTTCGTCGAACCACCGGGGCAGGCGCGCCGCCACGAAGTCCGCGGACGCGGCGAAGGTCGCCTCGAACTCGTAGGTCTCCTGGCGCCGGTACATCGACCGCCGCAGATACTCCGCCGCGTTCTTCGCCGGCAGCTCGCGCGGTGTGAACCGCACGCCCGTCGCGAAGGGCGCGCTGACCCGGTCCACCCGGAACGTGCGCCAGTCGTCGCGTTCGAGGTCGTAGGCGACGAGGTACCAGCGGCGTCCCGTCGACACCAGGCGGTACGGCTCGGCCAGGCGACGTGACTCCGTGCCGTCCTTGGCGCGGTACGCGAACCGCAGCCGCTCCCCGCCCGCGATCGTCGAGGCGATCACGGTCAGCGTCTCCGGCGCGATGCTCGCCCCGTCGCCGCTGGTCAGCGCGGTGGTGGCGGCCTGGAGCGTGGCGACGCGATGACGCAGCCGGCCCGGCAGCACCTGTTCCAGCTTGGCCAGCGCGCGCACGGACGCCTCCTCCACGCCCTCGACCGCGTGCCCCGCCCCCGCGCGCAGCCCCACCGCGATCGCCACGGCCTCCTCGTCGTCGAGCACCAGCGGCGGCATGGCCTTCCCGGCGACCAGCCGGTACCCGCCGTCGGCCCCTCTGCTGGCCTGGACCGGGTAGCCCAGCTCGCGCAGCCGGTCGATGTCGCGCCGGACGGTGCGCCGGGACACCCCGAGCCGCTCGGCGAGCTCGCCGCCGGGCCACTCACGGGGAGTCTGCAGCAGGGACAGCAGCTGGAGGAGCCGCGCCGGGGTGTCGGTCGTCATACGTCGAGAATGCATGAGAACGAGGACATGATCTGACCTATTGGCCCTCTACCTTCGGAGCATGACCTCCACCGACAGCACAATCAGTACCGGCGCGGCCGACGGGCCCCCGGCCGGCGCGAGCGACCGGCGCCGCTGGTTCGCGCTCGCGATCGTGATGACCGCGGCCTTCATGGACCTGGTCGACGTCACGATCGTCAACATCGCGATCCCCTCCATCCAGCGTGACGAGGGCGCCTCCTTCAGCCAGATCCAGTGGATCACCGCGGGATACGCGCTCGCCTTCGCCGCCGGGCTGATCACCGGTGGCAGGCTCGGCGACATTCACGGCCGCAAGCGCCTCTTCCTGATCGGCATCGGCGGCTTCACGCTCGCGTCCGCGCTCTGCGGCTTCGCGGCCAACCCCGAGATGCTCGTCGCCTCGCGGATCCTGCAGGGCGCGATGGCCGCGATGATGGTCCCGCAGGTGCTGTCGATCGTGCACGCCACCTTCCCGGCGCACGAGCGGGGCAAGGTCTTCGGCCTCTTCGGCGCCATCGTGGGGCTGGGAGCCGTCTCGGGGCCGCTGCTCGGCGCGCTGCTCACCGAGTGGAACCTGTTCGGGCTGGAATGGCGCCCCATCTTCCTGATCAACCTGCCGGTCGGCATCGTGGCGTATCTGCTCGGCCGCCGCTTCATCACGGAGTCGAAGGCCCCCCGGGCCCTGCGCCTCGACCTCGTCGGGGTGGCCCTGGTGACGCTGGGTCTGCTGATGCTGCTCTACCCGCTCACGCGCGGCCGGGAGCTGGGCTGGCCGCTGTGGGGGTACGCGTCGATGGCGGGCTCGCTGGTCGTCCTCGGGGTGCTGGTGGCGTACGAGCGGCGCAAGGCCGCCCGCGACGGCTCCCCGCTTGTCGAGCTGTCGCTGTTCCGGGTGAAGAGCTTCGCCGCGGGCATCGCGGTGCAGACGGTGTTCGGGATCGGCCTCGGCGTCTTCTTCCTGGTCTGGACGCTGTACATGCAGGTGGGCCTGGGGTGGAGCGCCCTGCGGGCCGGTCTGACGGGCGTGCCGTTCTCGCTCGCGGTCTCGACGGCGGCCGGGATGTCGGTGCAGAAGCTGGTCCCGCGCTTCGGCCGCAAGGTGCTGCAGGCGGGCGCGCTGCTGATGGCGGCGGGTGTGCTCATCTACATCGCCGAGGCCCACCGGTACGGCCTGTCCATCGCCTCCTGGCAGATGGCGCTGCCGCTGGTGGTCATGGGCGCGGGCATGGGCCTGATCGTGGCGCCGCTGACGGACGCGGTGCTCTCCGAGGTGCCGCGGGAGCACTCCGGTTCGGCGTCGGGGCTGATCAACACGGTGCAGCAGATGGGCAACGCGCTCGGCCTCGGGCTGGTGTCGGTGGTCTTCTTCGGCGAGATCGACGACCGGCTCGCCCCGGCCGCGGTGGGCCCGGCCTTTGTGCACGCCTTCCAGCACGCGCTGGGCTATGTCGTGGCCGTGCTGGTCGTGATCTTCCTGCTGATGTTCGCGCTGCCGAAGCGGCCGGCGCAGCACGTGGAGGGCGCGGAGGAGGCGGACGCGGAGCCTGCCGGGGAGCCGGTGCTCGTCTCCTGAGTGTGCGCGGGGCCCCTGACGCCCGGCGGGTCGCGTTCCCTGCGCGCCCACCGGGCGTCGGCGCGTTCGGCCCCCTCAGGGGCACCCCGCCCGATTGCGCCCGTTCCGATGCCCGAACCTGTTTACTTTTCGGACACGCGGCCGTAGCCTCCCACCTGAAACCACACGTTCGGGCATCAGTCGGAGGCGAACGGACATGTACGCACCGGAGCGGCAGCAGGAGATCCTCCGGCTTGCCCGTGACGGCGGCCGGGTGGACGTCATGTCGCTGGCCGAGGAGTTCCAGGTCACGGCGGAGACGATCCGCCGCGACCTCAAGGCCCTGGACCGCGCCGGCCTGGTGCGCCGGGTGCACGGCGGCGCCATACCCGCCGGACGCCTGGACTTCGAGCCCGACCTCGCGGAACGGGAGTCCACGGCGGCCGACGAGAAGGACCGGATCGCACAGGCGGCCGTCGCCGAGCTGCCGAGCGAGGGCACGATGATCCTCGACGCCGGCTCGACCGTCGCCCGGCTGGCCGGGGCCATCCCCCTGGACGCCTCCCTCACCGTGGTCACCCACAGCCTTCCCACCGCGGCCCGCCTCGCGGACCACCCCGGTATCCAGCTCCATCTGGTCGGGGGGCGCGTACGGCACCGTACGCGCGCCGCCGTGGACGCCTGGGCGCTGAGCGCGTACGCCGAGATCCGGGCCGATATCGCGTTCGTCGCCGCCAACGGCTTCTCCGCCGGTCACGGACTGACCACCCCCGACCTCGCCGAGGCCGCCGTCAAGCGCGCCGCGATCCGCGCCGCCCGCAGGGTCGTGCTGCTCGCCGACTCCTCCAAGCACGGCCAGGAGCACTTCGCCCGCTTCGGCGACCTCGGTGATGTGGACCTGCTGATCACCGACAGCGGGTTGAGCCCCGAGGACGCCGCCGCGATCGAGCGCGGCGGCACGGAAGTAGTGCGCGCATGATTCTCACCGTCACCCCGAACCCCTCTCTCGACCGTACGTACGAGGTTCCGTCCCTCGACCGCGGCGAGGTCATCCGGGCCACCGGTGAACGCATGGACCCGGGCGGCAAGGGCGTGAACGTCTCGCGCGCCGTCGCGGCCGCCGGTCGGCGCACGGTCGCGGTGCTCCCGCTGGGCGGGGCGCCCGGTGCGCTCGTCGCCGAGCTGCTCCACGACCAGGGCATCGCCGTGGCGCCGGTGCCGATCGCCGGAGCTACCCGGTCCAACATCTCGGTCGCCGAACCCGACGGCACCCTCACGAAGATCAACGCGCCCGGTCCCGAGCTGTCCCCCGCCGAGGCCGAGCTGCTGCTGGAGAGGGTCCGCGACCAGTACAGCGCGGCGGAGACCACGTGGATCACCTGCTGCGGCAGCCTGCCGCGCGGACTCGCCCCGTCCTGGTACGCCGACCTGGTCGCCCGTGCCCACGCCGCGGGCGCCAGGATCGCGCTCGACACCTCGGGGCCCGCGCTCCTCGAAGCGCTGCGCGAGCGCCCGGACGTGGTGAAGCCGAACGCCGAGGAACTCGCGGCGGCCGTCGGGCGCCCGCTCCTCACCGTCGGCGACGCGGCCAAGGCGGCCGAGGAGCTGCGCGAGATGGGCGCGGGCGCCGTGCTCGCGAGCCTCGGCGCGGACGGGCAGCTGCTCGTGTCCGACACGGGTGTGTGGTTCGGCAGCGCCCGCGTCGACGCCGTACGCAGCAACGTCGGCGCCGGCGACTCCTCCCTCGCCGGTTTCCTGATCGCGGGCGGCACCGGACCCGAGGCCCTGGCCTCGGCCGTCGCCCATGGAGCCGCGGCGGTCCAGCTGCCCGGCAGCGTGATGCCGACCCCGGCCGATCTGGACCCCTCCGCCGTGACGGTGACGTCGGAGGTGCCTCTGGACCGCGTGCTGACGGAGCCGGCGTCATGACCGCGCGCCATCCGTCACCGCGCCCGCGACGGCACCCGGCCGTCGCCGCCGAAGCCGGAGGGAGGCGGGTTTTCCCCGGACCCGCCTCCCTCCTCATCCCTCTTGGGCTCCCCGCCCTCCCGGACCCACCCCCCAGCACCCCCATCCCCACCCCCGCCCCCGCCCGTCACACCCCCCGGGCGATACGCGTGCGAAGGAGCCCGCGATGAGCCAGATGATCACCGCGGACCTGGTCGATCTCGACCTGTCCGCCGACACCAAGGAAGCGGCGGCACGTGCCCTCGCCGAACGGATGGTGGCCCAGGGCCGGGTGACCGACCTGGAGGGCTTCCTCGCGGACGTCGCGGCCCGCGAGGCTCAGATGCCGACCGGTCTCGACGGCGGCATCGGCATCCCGCACTGCCGCAGCGAGCACGTCACCGAGCCGACGCTCGCCTTCGGGCGCAGCGCACAGGGCATCGACTTCGGTGCCGCGGACGGCCCGGCCGACCTGATCTTCCTGATCGCGGCTCCCGCGGGTGCGGACGACGCGCATCTGACGATCCTGTCCTCCCTCGCCCGCCAGCTGATGAACGCCGATTTCACCACCGCGCTGCGGGCCGTGGACGACGCGGCTGCCGCCGCCGCGCTCATCCGCGGTGACGAGGCTCCGGCCGATGGCGCCGAGGAAGCCGCGGAGGCCGTGTCCGAGGCCGGTTCCGGTGCGTCCGCCGAAGCAGCCGCGGGCGACACGGCCCCGGTTCCGGGTGCGCGCGACGCGGAGGACGCCGGTGCTCCGGCCGGGCAGCCGTTCCGTATCGTCGCCGTCACCTCCTGCCCCACCGGTATCGCGCACACCTATATGGCCGCCGAGTCGCTGGAGAACGCGGGCCGCGAGGCGGGCATCGAGGTCGTCGTCGAGACGCAGGGTTCGGCCGGCTTCACCCGGCTCGACCCGGCCGTCATCGAGGCGGCGGACGGCGTGATCTTCGCCCATGACGTGCCCGTACGGGACAAGGACCGCTTCGCCGGCAAGCCGACCGTCGACGTCGGCGTGAAGGCGGGCATCAACCGGCCCACCGAGCTGATCGCCGAGGTGCGCGAGAAGGCCGCGCGCGGCGAGGTCACCGCGGCGGCCGGCGCCCCGGCGTCCCCGGTCGAGCGGACCGGTGACTCCGGCGAGGGCTACGGCACCAAGCTGCGCAAGTGGCTGATGTCCGGTGTGAGCTACATGGTTCCCTTCGTCGCCGCGGGCGGTCTGCTCATCGCCCTCGGCTTCGCGATCGGCGGCTACAAGATCAACAAGGCGCCGTCGGTCATGGGCCACTTCGTGTGGACCCAGACGGACAGCTGGGCCGCGCTGCTCTTCCAGATCGGCGTGGTGTCCTTCGGCTTCCTCGTCCCGGTCCTGGCCGGCTACATCGCCTACGGCATGGCAGACCGCCCCGGTCTCGTGCCCGGTTTCGTCGGCGGCTCGATCGCCCTCACCATCAACGCGGGCTTCCTCGGCGGTCTGGTCGCCGGTCTGCTCGCCGGTGGTGTGGTGATGGCGATCCAGAAGATCGAGATCCCGGCGGCGGTGCGCGGCATCATGCCGGTGGTGGTGATCCCGCTGATCTCCTCGGCGATCGTCGGATTCCTGATGTTCGTCGTCGTCGGAAAGCCCATCGCCTCCGCGCAGAAGGGCCTGACCGACTGGCTGAACGGTCTCACGGGCACCAACGCCGTCCTGCTCGGCGCGCTGCTCGGCCTGATGATGTGCTTCGACCTCGGTGGCCCGGTCAACAAGGTCGCCTACACCTTCGCCACCGCCGGTATCGCGGTCTCCAACCCGAGCGACTCGGCAATGAAGATCATGGCCGCGGTGATGGCCGCCGGTATGGTCCCGCCGCTGGCGATGGCCCTGGCGACCACGGTCCGCGGCAAGCTCTTCACGCACACCGAGCGTGAGAACGGCAAGGCCGCCTGGGTGCTGGGTGCCTCCTTCATCTCCGAGGGCGCGATCCCGTTCGCGGCGGCCGACCCGCTGCGCGTCATCCCCTCGTCGATGGTCGGCGGCGCGATCACCGGCGCCCTGTCGATGGCCTTCGGCGCCACCCTGCGCGCCCCCCACGGCGGCATCTTCGTGGTCCCGCTCATCGGCAACCCGTTCCTCTACCTGGTCGCCATCGCGGCCGGCGTGTGTGCGACGACGGCCCTGGTGGTGGTCCTGAAGGGCCTGCGCAAGCAGAACCCCGAGGGTGCGGCGGGCGAGTCGGGCGGCGCCATAGCGGCTCCGTCCGAGGCCAAGCAGCCGGTCGCCGCCTGATCGGACTCCGCGCCAGCACAACACGCGTCGGCCGCAACCCCGGTGAGGGTGTTGCGGCCGATGTGTATGCCCGACGTGTCCGTTCGACGACGAGCGGCCCGTTTACGGCGCATACGCGCCCTTGGTCACCTCTTCGCTTCTTTTCCTTACTATCCGCACCTGCGAGATGCGTCACGATCCGCGGTCAAAGGCCCGGTTCGTGGTGTCTACTGGGATGCATGCCTGTGCATATGTCGACCTTCCAGTTGCTGGGTGTGCCCGCCCTCGCCCTGGTGACGGCCGTCTGGATCGTCTACGTGGGCCGCGCGCTGCGCCGCCGCGACGACGAGGAGGCGGCCCGGTGGCGTGTTCGTGCCGAGGACGCCGCCCGGTATCACCACGAGGTGCTCCGAGGCCTGCCCCGCCAGCCGCAGTCGGGCCCGGAGCTGGAGAGCGTCGAACTCACACCCGCCGAACAGGACGCCTTCGCCGGCCTGATGCGGCAGTTCCGCGACGGGCGGTCCTGAGGGCCCTGGGCGGTTTCGTTCAGCGGGAGCGGTCGAGGGTCTCCGCCCGGCGGTCCATCGCCTCCCGCGCCTTCTCCTCCGTCGAGTACACCTCGCACCTGTGGCGTCCGTCCGGTGTCGCCGTGTGCTCGACCTCCCACAGGGACAACTCACGGCCGTCGCGCAGCAGGAACGCGTGCTCGTAGAGCGAGAAGCTCAGACCCGCGCGGGCGGCCCGGCCCGGCCGGCCGAAGGACTGTGTGATCTCGTGCGCGAACGCCGAGCGCAGCAGTAACGACTCCAGATCCGTGTCCGGGCGGTCCGGGTTCTCGGCGCGGCGCAGCAGCCGGCGGGCGTGGTCCGCCGAGTCGTCGGGCCGGTACGCATGACGGGGCTCGGGGACGGGGGACAGCTGGACCGGCACCGGCAGTTCGAACTCGGGGGCGTCCGGCGTCAGCGGAAGCCGGGCCGTGGCGGTGCGCAGTTCCTCCTCGTCCACGTACACCTCGTGTTCCAGATGGCCGCCGGGCCCCGTGTTGTGGACCAGTTCCCACAGGGTGACCGCCGAGCCGTCCGCCAGCAGCCAGGTGTGCCGGTACGTCTCCCGGTGCAGGCCCGCGCTGTGGTGGGCCGAGTGCAGCGAACTGTCGTCGGCCAGCGCGCAGTCGAGTGTCGCCATGGTCTCGTCGGGCAGCTCGAAGGAGTTCAGGGCGCGGCCCAGCAGTCGCGCGAGGTGCTCCTCCGGAGACTCGGGCGACTCGGCTGGCTCGTGCGCCGCCGTCTGGTACGGAACGCTCAAGGCTTCTCCCGGCGTTGCTGCATGTCACCTTGTGGGTGCATACCGTAGCCCCTCGGTCGGACATCATGTCCTGGAACCGAGAAAACGTTCGGTGGGAAAACGCCCGAGCCGCGCGATTGGTTCCCGCGCGGCCCCAGATGGTGTCAGAACGTCCTGGTCAGACGGCACTCCCGGCGGTCCATGCGCTCCACGCCATGTTCCAGCCGTTGAGGCCGTTGTCCGGAGCGACCGTTGTGTCCGGGGAGTTCTTGACGACCACGACGTCCCCGATCAGCGAGTTGTCGTAGAACCACTTCGCGGTCGTGTCCCCCTGCGCGCCCTGCGCATCGGCCATACCGACGCAGCCGTGGCTGGTGCCCTCGCGGCCGAACGGCGGGTTGCCCTGGTTGTACCAGTAGTTGCCGTGGATGAAGGTCCCGGACGTGGTCAGCCGCATGGCGTGCGGCACATCCGCTATGTCGTACTCGCCGCCCAGCCCGACCGTCTGGCTGTTCATACGGGTCTGGGTGAACTTCTCCGAGATCACCATCTGCCCGTTGTACGTCGTGTGTTGCGGACTGCCGGTCGAGACCGGGACCGTCTTGAGGGTCTGGCTGTCCCGCACCACCGTCATGGTCTGCGTCCGGGCGTCCACCGTGGAGACCTGGGAGCGGCCGATGGTGAACGTCACGGTCTTCTTCTGCACGCCGTAGATGCCGTTCGCGCCCTGGACCCCGTCCAGGTCGATCTTCATCGTGACCTTGGAGCCGGCCTTCCAGTAGTCCTCGGGCCGGAAGTCCAGCCGCTGGGTGCCGAACCAGTGCCCCACGACCTGCTGTCCGCTGCTGGAGGTCACCGTGATGTGCGACTGCACGGCCTTCTTGTCGGTGATCGCCTTGTCGAAGTCGAAGGACACCGGCATGCCGACACCGACCGTCGTGCCGTCGTCGGGCGTGTACGTGCCGATGAAGCTGTTCGCCGAAGAGACCGTCGTGAAGATGGAGTTGGCGGCGGAGACCCGGTTGTTCGCGTCCTTGGCGGTCGCCGAGATCTCGTACTTCGTCCCGCGCTCCAGCTGCTCCTTCGGCTTCCAGGACGCCCCGTCCGCGGAGATCTCCCCCGCGACGGCGGTGCTCGTGCCCGCCACCGTCATCTTCACCTCGGTCAGCTTCCCGTCGCTGACCTTCACCCCGGTCGCGTTGATCGACGCGTCGGTGGAACCGTCCTTGGCGCTGATGGCGATCGCCGCGGTGGAGGTCTTGGCCGAGTCCTTCGAGTTCTTCCCGCCCTTGGCGTTGTCGGCGTTGGCGCTGCCACCGCAGGCGGTGAGGGTCAGGGCGCCGATCATCAGGGCGGCACTGGCCCCCAGTACGCGCCGCGCTCGCATGTTCGGCGTTGTCACGGGCTTCTCCAGGTCTCTCGATGTGCGTGATCCGCTTGAGTACGTGGAGAAAGAGCCGAGGTCCCGGTGCGGAGTTCCCGTGGATGCCGGGTGAAGACCGCCGTGTGACAGAACCGGGACAATCGCCCGCCGTGTCCCCTATCGCCCCCCGTACAACTCCTCGTACGACGGCCACGATCCGCCTGGCCCGTCGACCGGCACGGCGGCGCGCACGGCCCGCACGATGGCGCGCGTCACCAGGTCCGCGCCCGCCGCGAGCACCTCGTTGAGCGCGAGGGGGCCCGTCGGGGCGAGTGGCCGCGCACCGGTGGCCAGCGCGAACACCGTGTCCCCGTCGTTGAGCAGATGCACGGGTCGTACGGCACGCGCGATGCCGTCGTGCGCCGTGCCGGCGAGCTTCTGCGCCTGCGCCTTGGTGAGGTCGGCGTCGGTCGCCACGACCGCGAGCGTCGTGTTCAGCGGAGGGCGGCCGCCCCTCGCCGCAGCCTCGGCCAGCCGTCGCCGCGCGGCCGCGTGCACCTCCGGCGCGGGCAGATCGACCCGGCCCTGGGTCAACTCCCCGTACAGGGCGCCCGTCGTCGGCTCCGACACGGAGCCCACCGCGTTGCACACGACCAGTGCGCCCACGGTGATCCCCGACTCCAGCACGGTGCTCGCCGTGCCGATCCCGCCCTTGAAGGGGCCGATCGTCGCACCCGTGCCGGCCCCGACGCAGCCCTCCACCACCGGTGCGCCCGGCTCGCTCGCCGCGGCCGCCTCGACCGCCGCCCGGCCGACCGCCGCGTCCGGACGCGCCTTGAAGTCGCCGCCACGCCCCAGGTCGAAGACACAGGCGGCGGGCACGACCGGCACCACGTGCGCCGGCTCGGGACCCACGCGCACCCCGCGCCCGCGCTCCTCCAGCCAGGCCATCACGCCCGACGCCGAGTCCAGTCCGTATGCGCTGCCTCCCGTCAGGACGACCGCCTCGACCTTCTGCACCAGGTTGCGCGGGTCGAGCGCGTCGGTCTCCTTGGTGCCGGGCCCGCCACCGCGCACGTCCACGGCCGCGACGGCCCCGCCTTCCGGAGCCAGGACGACGGTGGTCCCGGTCAGCCAGCCGTCCCCGGTCCGTGTGGCATGTCCCACCCGGAGGCCCGCGACATCTGTCAGAGCGTCAACTGTCATGCCTCCATGATCTGTCGATGCCGGGTGTTCGGTGGCCCTTGGGGGCCGGTCATCGGCCATTGCTGCCGGCCATTGCTGCCGGCCGGCTGGTGACTGCGCCTGGCAGATGGCCGGTCGGTGCTAATGCCTACGTCTGTCGGCCGGCCGGTCGGTACTAATGCCTGTGCCTGTCGGTCGGCCGATCGGTACTGGTGTCCATGCCCATGCCCATGCCCATGCCCCATGCCCGTCAGGCGGCCGGTCGGTATCCGCGCCGGGGCCTCGCCTGGCGGAAGGCGCGGCCCCGGGCTCCGGCGTCGCGGACGTACGCTGGGGGGTATGAGCACCACCCCCGCCCGCGCGCCGCGCGACGCCAAGCCCGACCCCAAGGACGCCCTTGTCTTCGACGACCCGTTGAGCCGGCCGTCCTCGGACGACACCGACCAGGGGTGGGGCGAGCGGCCCGGCACGAGCGGTGACAGCGCGGCCGACTTGGCGCGTTTCCTCGACGAGAAGCCGCCCCACCACCTGTGAGTGCTCCCGGACACGGGGCGGTCGGCCGGGCGGTGCCCCTTCCGCCCCGGTCTGTTATGACCCTATGCGTCCCGAGTTGTGCTGGGCCATGAGAGCGTCGCGTATCTCCTTGAGCACCTGCAGCTCGGTGACCTCCACCACCTCGTCCGCGCTCTCCTTCGCCTTGCGGCGCGCCTCCTGCCGGGCCAGGAACCTGGACATGGGCAGGACCATCAGGAAGTAGACGACGGCCGCGGTGATCAGGAAGTTGAGCGTGGAGCCGAGGACCGAGCCCCACAGGATCCGGACCCCCGTCGCGTTCGCCCCGGTACCCGTGCAGGGTGCCTTGAGGCAGGAGCTGTAGTTGTCCAGGCTCTGGGTGCCGAGCGCACCCACGACCGGGTTGATGACGCCCTTCACCACGGAGTTCACGATGCCGGTGAAGGCGGCGCCGATGACCACCGCCACCGCCAGATCGACGACGTTCCCGCGCATCAGGAACGCCTTGAACCCCTGCAAGACGCTCGGCGCCTTCTTCTCGCTCACCGGTGAGCCCCTCCTCGACTGCACACGTTGCGGAACAAACAGCTCCGCAACCTACGTCAGGCCCTCCCGCATCTGTCCAGCCCGAGGGCCGGTAAACGGGGCTCGGAGCCCGGCCGACGGGTGTCACCGGCGTGCTCAGCACAGCGTCACCGCCAGTCGTGAGGTCGCGCCGGCACCGGCCAGGCGCGCGGCCGTGACGCGCGGCACGGAGAGCACCACCAGCGCGCCGCTCTCCGTGGGCTCGGCGTCCGGCACCCGGATCACCCGGGCCCCGGGCGCGACCACCGCCGCACCGCCCCCGCCGTCGGCCGCGATCACATCGACCCGGTCGCCCGGCCGCAGCAGCCGTACCGTCGCCCCGTCCGCGATCCGGACCGGGGCCGTGACCATCTCCACGGAGCGTGGCGCCCCTGCCGGCCCTTCGGCCGCCCTGGGGTGTCTGTCGGCGCTTGGATGTCCCCGTGCCCCCTCGGAGCCGCCGGGCCCCGCCGCGACCAGCGCTGCCGCGGTGACCGCGAGGCCGACGGCCACGGCCCGCCTCCGGTGCCGCAGCAGGCGGTGCAGCCCATGCCGCCCGCCGCGCACACGCAGGGGCGCGAAGTGCGGCACCGTGCAGGTCGGGGGCGCGCCCGAACGGTCTCCGAGGCCGCCGAGGTCCGGCGGACGGACGGTGCCGGTGTGCGGCGGGCGTACGGAAGCGTGGGGGTAGGGCGGAGAGAGCTGAGCCATGGTGGTCACCACCTGCGTCGTGGGAGCGGGACGCCGTCCACGATGAGGCTTTGCGGCGCCGCTCGCCGAGCCCCGTGGACCACAGGCCGATTGTGGACAACTCGCCCACCCGAACGGGGCGTTCCGGGCGCCCGCACGGCTTCACGGCAACACGGCGGCACAGCTTCACGACGGCGCGACATCCCGGCGGCAGAGCTTCACGACGGCGCGACATCCCGGCGGCACGGCATCACGACGTCACGGCAGCTCGAAACCCGGATCCATCCCGCCCAGCGCGGTCGTGCACAGGCAGTCGCGCGTCTCGGCCGCCGGCAGACCCGCGACCGCGTCGAACAGCACGCCCCGCAGCCGGTCCACGTTGGCCGCGAACACCTTCAGCACCTCGTCGTGCGAGACGCCCTCACCGGTCTCGGCCCCCGCGTCCAGATCCGTGACGAGGGTCAGCGACGTGTAGCACAGCTCAAGTTCGCGGGCGAGCGCGGCCTCGGGGTGGCCGGTCATGCCGACCACGGACCAGCCCTGCGCCTGGTGCCACAACGATTCGGCACGGGTGGAGAAGCGCGGACCCTCGACCACGACCAGCGTGCCGCCGTCCACCGGCTCCCAGTCCCGTCCGCGCGCCGCCTCCAGCGCGGCCTTCCGGCCGACGGGGCAGTAGGGGTCGGCGAGCGAGACGTGCACCACGTTCGGGACGGCGCCGTCGGGCAGCGGGAGCCCGTCGAAGTACGTCTGCGTCCGGGCCTTCGTACGGTCCACCATCTGGTCGGGGACGAGCAGCGTCCCGGGGCCGTACTCGGGGCGGAGCCCGCCCACGGCACACGGTCCGAGCACCTGCCGTACGCCGACGGAGCGCAGCGCCCAGAGATTGGCGCGGTAGTTGATCCGGTGCGGCGGGAGGTGGTGGCCGCGACCGTGACGGGGGAGGAAGGCGACCTTCCGGCCGGCGATCTCACCGAGGAAGAGGGAGTCGCTGGGTGCTCCGTAGGGGGTGTCGACCTGTATCTCGGTCACGTCGTCGAGGAACGAGTAGAAACCCGAGCCCCCGATGACCCCGATCTCCGCCCTGACACCGTTTTCTGCGTTCGCCATGGCGAGCACAGTAGCGGGCCCCGGAGAGCACGAATCCCCCCGCCGTCTTACGAGATCAGGACAGAAGGGGGAGTGGGAGAAGCCTGCCGGCCCCGCCGTCGTGCGACAGCGGGGCCGGAGAGCGAGCCTTACGCGGCGGAGCTGGACGTCGTGCTGCCCGACGACGAGCCGGAGCCGGTCGACGACGAGGAGGAGCCCGACGAGGAGGAGCCCGACGACTTCGACGACGACGCCGGGCTGCTGCTCGAGGACGAGCCGCGGCTGTCGTTGCGGTAGAAGCCGGAACCCTTGAAGACGATGCCGACGGCGGAGAACACCTTCTTCAGGCGGCCACCGCAGTTGGGGCACTCGGTCAGGGCGTCGTCGGTGAACTTCTGCACCGCCTCGAGGCCCTCGCCGCACTCGGTGCACTGGTACTGGTAGGTCGGCACTAGTCTTCCTCCTGGCACTCTGACTCGATGAGTGCTAACGACCATCAATAGTGACGCATTCCCCGCGATCAGTCCACCGTGGCAGGGGAGCGGTGACCGACGCCACGTGCCACGGTGCGTCCGTGCTGCCGTCCCGCGAGGCGTGACCGCAGGGACACCAGGGTCACCAGCGCCAGCACCGTGCCCCCCATCGGGACGAGGAATCCGGCGCCGCCCCCCAGGCGGTCCTCCAGCTGACCGGCGACGGTGACCGCGGCCGCCTGGCCGAGCGCGACCGCCCCGGTCAGCCAGGTGAAGGACTCGGTGCGGGCGCCCGCCGGGACCAGTCCCTCGACGAGCGTGTAGCCGGTGATCAGGGCGGGAGCGATGCACATGCCCACGAGCAGGCCGAGGCCCGCCAGGAGGACCACGGAGTGCGCGGTCCACAGGGAGGAGGCGGCCAGCGCCAGGGCCGTGTAGCCGACGACGAGACGGCGCTGCGGGGAAACCTTCCAGGCGAGGGCGCCGCAGACGATGCCGGAGAGCATGTTGCCTGCGGCGAAGACGCCGTACAGGACGCCGTTCAGCCCCGGGGAGCCGATCGACTCGCTGAACGCGGCCAGCGAGACCTGCATGCCGCCGAAGACGGAACCGATGCCCAGGAAGGTCGCGATCAGCACCCGCACCCCGGGGACGCTCAGCGCGGAGGCGTGCTGCACGCGAGCGTGCGTCTCGGTGGCAACGGGCGGCTGTGTGCCCTTCTGCATGGCGAACAGCACGCCGCCGACCAGCGTGAGCGACGCCTCGGCCAGCAGGCCCGCGGCCGGGGCCACGGCGGTGCACAGGGCCGTCGCCAGCAGCGGTCCGAGCACGAAGGTCAGCTCGTCGGTGACGGACTCGAAGGCCGCCGCCGTCGGCATCAGGGGCGAGTCCTTGAGCTTCACGCCCCAGCGGGCCCGCACCATGGGGCCGACCTGGGGCACCGAGGCACCGGTCGGGACGGCCGCCGCGAACAGGGCCCACAGGGGTGCGTGGGCCAGCGCGAGCGCCGTCAGGGACGTGGCCGCGAGGGCGTGCGCCAGGACGCCGGGAAGCAGCACCGCCCGCTGGCCGTGGCGGTCGGCGAGCCGGCCGCTGTAGGGCGCGAAGAGCGCCATGGAGACGCCGGTGGCCGCCGCGACGGCGCCCGCGGCCCCGTAGGAGCCGGTCGTGTGCTGGACTAGCAGCACGACGGACAGGGTGAGCATCGCGAACGGCTGTCGTGCCGCGAAACCGGGGAGCAGGAACGTCCAGGCACCGCGGGTGCGCAGCAGCTGTCCGTAGCCCGGACGGGACGACTTCGAGGTGACCGTGGACACCACGGCCCGTGCCTTTCTGCCGCCTGGTAGCGCGGCCCCTTCTGTGGGCCCGTTCGCCGTGCGAGGGCGCGCCGAGAGCTGTCCTCTTGCGCGGACTGCGGTAGATACCGGCGCCCACTGCTCAGGGGGTCCGGCCGCCATACGGTCGCGCCAGCTCTGCGTCAGGCAGAGTTGGTTCGATCAAGGTCGCCTTGATTGTACAGAGGTGGGGGGTGAGTGCACCTGTGAAAAGGCGCACCATCGGGTCCTTCGCCTGCGATTGCCGACGGTGTGCCGGCGCCGTCAGGACCCCGCCGCCCCGTTCCCCAGCCCCAGCCAGCCGGCCAGCTTGCCGCCCTGGCCCACGGCCCGCAGGCGCCGCTCCGCCGCGTCACGGACCTCGTCCGTGGCGACCACGAGGAGTTCGTCCCCGCGTCGCAGCACCGTCGAGGGCAGCGGCACGAACGAGGTGCCGTCCCGCACCACGAGGGTGACCGCGGCCCCCGGCGGCAGCCGCAGCTCGCTGATCTCCACGCCGTGCATCCGGGAGCCCTCGGGGATCGCGACGGACAGCAGATGCCCGCGCAGCCGCTCCAGGGGCGCCGACTCGATGCCGAGGTCGGCGGCCTCGGGGCCCTGGCCCAGCCGCAGGACGCGGGCCAGCCACGGCAGGGTCGGGCCCTGGACCAGGGTGTAGACGACGACGAGGACGAAGACGATGTTGAAGATGCGGCGGCTGCCCGCGACGCCGTTCACCATCGGGATCGTCGCCAGGATGATGGGGACCGCGCCGCGCAGCCCGGCCCATGACATCAGCGTCTGCTCCTGCCACGGCACCCGGAACGGCAGCAGGCTCAGCACCACGCTCAGGGGGCGCGCCACCATCGTCAGCACCAGCCCGATGACGAGGGCGGGCAGCACGTCGTCGCCCAGCTCGTGCGGGGTGACCAGCAGACCGAGCAGGACGAACATGCCGATCTGGGCGATCCAGCCGAGCCCCTCCGCGAATCCGCGCGTCGCGGGCCAGTGCGGCAGTTTGGCGTTGCCGAGCATCATCGACGTCAGGTACACGGCGAGGAAGCCGCTGCCGTGGGCGAGCGCGCCGCCCGCGTAGGCCATGACCGCGATGGCCATGACGGCGATCGGGTAGAGGCCGGAGGCGGGCAGTGCCACATGCCGCAGGCCCCAGGAGCCGAGCCAGCCCACCGCGAGGCCGATGGCCGCGCCCACGGCCAGCTCCGCGCATATCTCCAGCACCAGCCGGTACCAGTGCTCCACCGGGCCCGCGGTGGAGAAGGCGACGACGAGGATGACCACCGGGGCGTCGTTGAAGCCGGACTCGGCCTCCAGAACGCCCGTCACGCGCGCGGGGAGCGGGATCTTCCGCAGGACGGAGAAGACCGCCGCCGCGTCGGTCGACGACACCACCGCTCCGATGATGAGCGCCTGCCGCCATTCCAGGCCGCTCACGTAGTGCGCGCCGGCCGCCGTGACGCCGACGCTCACCGCGACGCCGAGGAGGGCCATGGAAGAGGCCGCGGGGAGAGCCGGCCTGATCTCCTTCCACTTCGTGCCGAGACCGCCCTCGGCCAGGATCACGACCAGGGCCGCGTAGCCGATGACCTGGGTGAGTTCGGCGTTGTTGAAGTGGATACCGCCCACCCCGTCCTGCCCCATGGCGATGCCGATGCCCAGGTAGACGAGCAGGCTGGGGAGCCCGCTGCGCGACGAGACACGGACTGCCGCCACCGCGATGAGCAGGACGAGCGAGCAGACGAGCAGGAGCTGGTTGAGGTGGTGGACAGTCAGCGGCCGTTCCCTTCTCGCCAATCCGCGGCGCCGTCGTGGGGGCGCCTCGGACCCGGCAGGAATCGGGTTCCGCCGGGATGTTCAGGACAGGTACTTCATTACCTTACCTAAGTCTTGACGCTTTCTTGACGCTTCGAGGCGCATGATCGAACTCCTGCCCGGGGCGCGTTCCCGACTCCGCGTCAAGGCGGTGCGGGCCCTGCGCCTATGGTTGCTCCCAGCGCTCAGTAGAAAGCACAGCCCGCCCTGCCGCTCGTGTTAGGACAGCAAGGACAGCGATGCCCCCCAACACCACCGCCTCTTCCGGCCAGAAGCCCGGCAAGTCCGGCAGGAAGAAGGGGCGCAGAGCCCGTCTGCTCGTGATCGTCCTGGTTGTGGCCCTTGTGGGCGGTTTCAGCTACGGCGGTTACTGGTCCGTCAGTACCGTCCGTGCCTCCTTCCCGCAGACCAAGGGTTCGATCACGCTCCAGGGACTGTCGGGTCCCGTTCGGGTCGAGCGTGACGGCTACGGGATCCCGCAGATCTACGCCTCCTCGGACGAGGACCTGTTCATGGCGCAGGGATTCGTCCAGGCGCAGGACCGGTTCTACGAGATGGACGTGCGCCGCCACATGACATCCGGGCGGCTGTCCGAGATGTTCGGCAAGAGCCAGGTCAAGAACGACGAGTTCCTGCGCACCCTGGGCTGGGACCGGGTGGCGCAGCAGGAGTACGACACCAAGCTGTCGTCCGCCACGAAGAAATACCTCCAGGCGTACGCCAAGGGAGTCAACGCCTATCTGCAGGGCAAGGACGGCAAGGACATCTCCCTGGAGTACGCGGCGCTGTCCCTGACCAACGACTACCGTCCCCAGGCGTGGACGCCGGTCGACTCGGTCTCCTGGCTCAAGGCGATGGCCTGGGACCTGCGCGGCAACATGAAGGACGAGATCGACCGCTCGCTGATGACCAGCCGGCTCGGTCCGAAGCAGATCGCGGATCTGTACCCGGAGTACCCCTACGACCGCAACAAGCCGATTGTCCAGACCGGCCAGTACAACGCCCTCACGAAGGCCTTCGAGGGCAGCAGCTCGGGCTCCCGGTCGACGACCGGGAGCTCCGTGACCGGTACGTCCACGTCCGGTACTTCCTCGGCCGGTACGTCCACGACCGGAGGCACGACCTCGGCCGGTACGTCCACGTCCGGATCGACGAAGTCCGGCGGCGCGACCTCGGCCGGCACCGGCCTGCAGGGTCAGCTGGCGCGGCTGTCCACGTCCCTCGACAGCCTCCCGACGGCCGTGGGCGTGAACGGCAACGGCATCGGCTCCAACTCCTGGGTCGTCGCCGGTAGCCACACCATCACCGGCAAGCCGCTGCTGGCCAACGACCCGCATCTGGCGGCCTCGCTGCCCTCGGTCTGGTACCAGATGGGCCTGCACTGCACGCAGCTCTCCAGCTCCTGCCACTTCGACGTGAGCGGGTACACGTTCGCCGGTATGCCCGGGGTGGTCATCGGCCACAACCAGAACATCGCCTGGGGCATGACCAACTCCGGTGTCGACGTCACCGACCTCTACCTGGAGAAGCTGT
The DNA here is from genome assembly GCF_042889625.1 of Streptomyces sp. NPDC002573. Classification (NCBI taxonomy): domain Bacteria; kingdom Bacillati; phylum Actinomycetota; class Actinomycetes; order Kitasatosporales; family Streptomycetaceae; genus Streptomyces; species Streptomyces sp. NPDC002573. Next base: position 30,601 of record NZ_JBIARC010000008.1, read on the forward strand.
CCGGCGACGGCTACCTCTACGACGGCAAGGTGATGCCGTTCACCAGCCGCACCGAGACGATCAAGGTCGCCGGAGGGGACTCCAAGCAGATCGTCGTCCGTGAGGCGAACAACATGCCGTTGTTGTCCGACCGCGACGACGAGTTGGTCAACGTCGGCAAGAAGGCAACCGTGAACACCGCGGCGCCCGACCGCGGCGACGGCTACGGGGTCGCGCTGCGCTGGACCGCCCTGGACCCCGGCACCTCCATGGACGCCGTCTTCGCGCTCGACAAGGCGTCGAACTGGGATGAGTTCCGCGCTGCGGCCCGCTCCTTCGACGTGCCCTCGCAGAACCTGATCTACGCCGACGTCAAGGGCAACATCGGCTATCAGCTGCCCGGCAAGATCCCCACGCGCGCGTCGGGAGACGACGGCTCGGTCCCGGCCCCCGGCTGGGACGGCAAGTACCAGTGGACCGGCTACATTCCGCAGGCCGCCCTGCCGTACGAGTTCAACCCGAAGCGCGGCTACATCGTCACCGCCAACCAGGCCGTGATCGACAAGAGCAAGTACCCCTACACCCTCACCACCGACTGGGGCTACGGCACCCGCAGCCAGCGGATCACCGATCTGATCGAGTCGAAGATCAAGGGCAACGGCAAGATCTCGACCGACGACATGCGGCAGATGCAGCTCGACAACAGCAGTGAGATCGCCAAGCTCCTGGTGCCCAAGCTGCTCAAGATCGACGTCGCGGACAAGCACGTCCGTGAGGCGCAGAAGCTGCTGGAGGGCTGGGACTACACCCAGGACGCCGACTCGGCGGCGGCCGCCTACTTCAACGCCGTCTGGCGCAACATCCTCAAGCTCGCGTTCGGCAACAAGCTGCCCAAGGAGCTGCGGGTCAAGGGCCAGTGCCTGTGGGTCGAGCCGGCCGACTCCACCGGCCCCGCGGACGCGGACCAGAAGGTGCGCGAGTGCGGCCAGCGCGACACGGACGAGGCGCAGCCCGACGGCGGCGACCGCTGGTTCGAGGTGGTGCGCACCATCATCGACGACGAGAAGAACGACTGGTGGCAGACGCCCAAGACACGCACCGACCCGGCCGCCACGACGCGTGACGAGCTGTTCGCGCGGGCCATGAAGGACGCCCGCTGGGAGCTGACCGCCAAGCTCGGCAACGACCTGGACACCTGGAGCTGGGGCCGGCTGCACCGGCTGTTCCTGAATAACGAGACGCTGGGCACCGACGGCCCCGGCCTGCTGCAGTACATGCTCAACCGCGGGCCCTGGAAGCTCGACGGCGGCGAGGCGACTGTGAACGCCACCGGCTGGAACGCGGCGGGCGGCTACGGCGCCGTCTGGGTGCCGTCGATGCGCATGGTGGTCAACCTGGCCGACCTCGACAAGTCCAAGTGGATCAACCTGTCCGGTGCTTCGGGCCACGCCTACAGCGCCCACTACACCGACCAGACGGACAAGTGGGCCCAGGGCGAACTGCTGCCGTGGCACTTCGCCAAGGACGCGGTCGACAAGAGCACGACCGACACCCTGGTGCTCAAGCCCTGATCCCGGGTGCCGGGTGAGACCCGGTGAGCGAACGGCCCTCCACGCGTGCGTGGAGGGCCGTTTCTCGTAGTGCGGCCGTCCGCCCGAGGTCAGCGGAAGCGGCGCACGCCCGAGGGCGTCACCACCGCGTGCACGGGACGGTCGTGGGCCTCTTCGGGGACGCGTTCGACGACCTCCGTGTCGTACAGGAGCACCACCAGCGCCGGGTCGACTCCCGCACGCTCCAGACGGGCCAGCACACGGTCGTAGGAGCCCCCGCCGCGCCCCAGGCGCATGCCGCGCGCGTCCACGGCCAGGCCGGGCAGCAGCACCGCGTCGGCCTGCCGCACGGCCTCCGGGCCCAGCCGCTCGCCCACGGGCTCCAGAAGGGCCATCCGGGAGCCGTGCCGGACAGGGACCAGGGAGTCCGGCCCGGTGTACGCGCCCCAGTCCAGGTCGTTGTCCGGCAGGAGCACCGGCAGCAGGACGCGTACGCCCCGCGCACGCAGGGCGTCCAGGAGGGCGAGGGTGCCGGGTTCCTCCCCCACGGATACATACGCCGCCACCGTGCGCGCGTGCGCGAGTTCGGGCAGCTCCAGGGCCCGCTCGGCGAGCACGTCCGCGGCCAGGTCGACGTCACCCGCCGTCAACCTGCTTCTCATCGAGAGGAACCCTCGCCGCAACATTCGTTTGTCAGGCTCCGCCTCGTGTTCCCTGGGAACCACTGGTCACTGCCCTGCCTTCCTTGATCTGCTCATATGAGAGCAAATTAATCGGAGCCACAGATACCGCACAAAGCCACCCGATAAGGTGGCGGGCATGACTGAGTCCACCCCCAGGATCACCAAGGCTGTCATTCCCGCGGCAGGCCTCGGTACCCGGTTCCTCCCGGCCACGAAGGCCACCCCCAAGGAAATGCTGCCGGTCGTCGACAAGCCGGCGATCCAGTACGTGGTCGAGGAAGCGGTCTCCGCGGGGCTCGACGACGTACTCATGATCACAGGCCGCAACAAGCGCCCCCTCGAGGACCACTTCGACCGCAACTACGAGCTCGAGTCGGCCCTGGAGAAGAAGGGCGACGCCGAGCGGCTCGCGAAGGTCCAGGAGTCCAGCGACCTCGCCACCATGCACTACGTCCGCCAGGGCGACCCCCGGGGCCTCGGCCACGCCGTGCTGTGCGCGGCGCCCCACGTCGGCCACGAGCCCTTCGCCGTCCTCCTCGGTGACGACCTCATCGACCCGCGCGACCCCCTGCTGGCCCGCATGGTCGAGGTCCAGGAGCGGCACGGCGGCAGCGTCATCGCGCTCATGGAGGTCGCGCCGGAGCAGATCCACCTCTACGGCTGCGCGGCCGTAGAGGCCACCGAGGAGGGCGGCGTGGTCAGGGTGACCGGGCTGGTCGAGAAGCCGGACCCCGCGGACGCCCCGTCGAACTACGCGGTCATCGGCCGCTATGTCCTCGACCCGCACATCTTCGACATACTGCGCAAGACCGAGCCGGGCCGGGGCGGCGAGATCCAGCTCACCGACGCCCTCCAGCAGCTCGCCGAGGACGAGAAGGTCGGCGGCCCGGTGCACGGTGTCGTCTTCACGGGCCGCCGCTATGACACCGGCGACCGCGGCGACTACCTGCGTGCCATTGTCAGACTCGCGTGCGAACGTGAAGACCTGGGGCCGGACTTCCGGGCCTGGCTTCGCAGTTACGTATCCGAGGAGATGTAGCGATTTGAGCGCCGCCGCGACCCCCGACACCGGCCAGGACCGCCTCTGGTCGGTGGACGAGCACCTTCAGGACATCCTCGCCGCCGTCCGCCCGCTGGACCCGATCGAGCTGCAACTGCTCGACGCCCTGGGCTGTGTGCTGGTCGACGATGTCACGGTGCCCGTCTCCCTGCCGCCCTTCGACAACAGCTCGATGGACGGCTATGCGGTGCGGGTCGCGGATGTCGCGGGCGCGAGCGAGGAGTTCCCGGCCGTCCTCACGGTGATCGGCGATGTCGCGGCCGGGGCGGCAGACCCGCTCCGGGTGGGGCCCGGCCAGGCGGCGCGCATCATGACCGGTGCTCCCCTGCCGCCCGGCGCCGAGGCCGTCGTCCCCGTGGAATGGACCGACGGCGGACTGGGCGGCGGCCCGGTCTCCGGGATGCGCGCCCGCAGTCTCGCGCCCGAGGGTGCCTCCGGGGAGGTGCGGGTGCACCGCCCGGCCGAGGCGGGCGCCCATGTGCGCGCGAAGGGCAGCGATGTGCAGGCCGGCGAGCTCGCCCTCGCGGCGGGCACCGTCCTCGGTCCTCCGCAGATCGCACTGCTCGCCGCGATCGGCCGCGGCGCGGTCCGGGTACGCCCGCGCCCGCGCGTGGTCGTCCTGTCCACGGGCAGCGAACTCGTCCAGCCCGACGAGGAACTGGCGGACGGCCAGATCTACGACTCCAACAGCTTCGCCCTGACCGCCGCCGCCCGGGACGCCGGGGCGATCGGCTACCGGGTGGGCGCGGTCGCCGACGACGCGGACACGCTCCGCTCCACCATCGAGGACCAACTCGTCCGCGCCGACCTCATGGTCACCACCGGAGGGGTGAGCGTGGGGGCGTACGACGTCGTCAAGGAAGCGCTCACCGCCGTGGGCAACCCGGACGAGGAGGGCGGCGGCGTCGAGTTCCGCAAGCTCGCCATGCAGCCCGGCAAGCCCCAGGGGTTCGGCTCCGTCGGCCCCGCGCACACGCCGCTGCTCGCGCTGCCCGGCAACCCGGTGTCGTCGTACGTCTCCTTCGAGCTGTTCGTACGGCCCGTGATCCGCACCATGATGGGCCTGGAGGACGTGCACCGGCCCAGGACCAGGGCCGTTCTCCAGGCGGACAAGGCGCTGACCTCGCCCGCGGGCCGGCGGCAGTTCCTGCGCGGGAGATACGCCGACGGCACGGTGACCCCGGTCGGCGGGGCGGGATCGCATCTGATCGCGGCCCTCGCGCAGGCCGACGCGCTGATCGTCGTCCCCGAGGACGACACGTCCGTCGAGCCGGGCGCCGAGGTCGAGGTCGTCCTCCTCGGCTGACCCCGAGACGACGCACGACCATACGACCGGCGACCCCATGAACGGCGACCTCACGACCTCATGAACGGCGATCCGATGACCCGCGACCCCGCTCAGGGCACTGGGGGTGCCCGGGTTGGGGGCCTTCGTCCGGGCGCCGGGAGGGGCGTGTCCACCGGCGCGTCCGGTCAGTGGACCTTGCCCGGCCCGGCGCGCGTGCTTGGAGGTACCGTGTCGCGCACAACAGGTCCGTGCGCCGCACCGCCGGGCCCGGACATGGAGCGCCGCAGCAGATGAGTACGCCAGACCGACTGACCCACATCGACGACGCGGGGGCAGCCCGTATGGTCGACGTCTCCGGGAAGGACGTGACCGACCGCACCGCCCGCGCCAGCGGCCGTGTGCTGGTCTCGCCCCGTGTGGTGGAGCTTCTGCGCGGCGAGGGCGTGCCCAAGGGCGACGCGCTCGCCACCGCGCGCATCGCGGGCATCATGGGCGCCAAGCGCACCCCGGACCTGATCCCGCTGTGCCACCCGTTGTCGGTGTCGGGTGTGAAGCTGGATCTGTCGGTCGCGGACGACGCGGTGGAGATCACGGCGACCGTGAGGACCACCGACCGCACGGGTGTCGAGATGGAGGCGCTCACCGCGGTCAGCGTCGCGGCGCTGACCGTGATCGACATGGTCAAGGCCGTCGACAAGGGAGCGGTGATCACGGACGTGCGCGTGGAGGAGAAGACCGGCGGGAAGTCGGGCGACTGGAGCCGGGCATGACGGCACCGGCCGGGCAGCCGTCCGGCCACGCCCTGCAGGCGCCGTACGCGGCCCTGGTGGTGACCGCGTCGAACCGTGCGGCCGCGGGCGTGTACGAGGACAAGGGCGGCCCCCTCATCGTGGAGGCGCTGACCCGGTTCGGCTTCGCCGTCGACGGACCGTGGGTCGTCCCGGACGGCCACCCCGTGAAGCAGGCGCTGCGGACCGGCGTCCGGGCCGGCTACGACGTGATCGTGACGACCGGTGGCACCGGTGTCTCGCCCACCGACCGCACCGTCGAGGCGACCCGCGCGGTGATCGACTTCGAGGTGCCGGGCATTCCCGAGGCCATCAGGGCGTTCGGAAGGGAGAAGGTGCCGACGGCGGCCCTCTCCCGGGGAACCGCCGGGGTCGCCGAGCAGACGCTGATCGTCAATCTGCCGGGATCCACCGGCGGGGTCAGGGACGGACTGGCCGTCCTGGAACCCCTGGTGATGCACGCCGTCGACCAGATCCGCGGCGGTGACCACCCGAGGGCCGACGCGGGCGCGGCGGCCGACGCGGACCGCCCCAGACCGAGTGGGGGTGCGAGCTGAACAGCCCATCCTGGCCCGTCGAGCTGGTGGACGGCGATGTCGTCCTCCGGCCGATAAGGCTGCGCGACCAGCGGGTCTGGCGTGAGGTCAACCGGCGCAACCGGGAGTGGCTGCGGCCGTGGGAGGCGACCATTCCGCCGCCCACCCCGAGCGGCCCGATAGCGCACCGGCCGACCTACCGCCAGATGGTCCGCCATCTGCGCAGGGAGGCGAGCGCGGGCCGGATGCTGCCCTTCGTCATCGAGTACCAGGGGCAGCTCGTGGGCCAGTTGACGGTCGCCGGGATCACCTGGGGATCGATGTGCTCCGGGCATGTGGGCTACTGGGTGGACGAGGCGGTGGCGGGCCGCGGGGTGATGCCGACGGCCGTGGCGCTCGTCGTCGACCACTGCTTCCGGACCGTGGGGCTCCACCGCATCGAAGTCTGCATTCGCCCGGAGAACGGGCCGAGCCGCCGGGTCGTGGAGAAACTCGGATTCCGCGAGGAGGGGCTCCGGCCGCGTTATCTGCACATCGACGGGGCCTGGCGGGACCACCTCGTCTTCGCGCTCACCGCCGAAGAGGTGCCCGAGGGACTGCTCGCACGCTGGCGCCGGTCACGCTCTCAGCAGACCCACCCCGGAAAATAAGAAATGTGTTCGAAATTGATCGGGTGGCGATCAGCTCAGGCCAATGCAATAGCGGTCCCGTCGGCCTGCTGATCGCATCGGTCCCAAAAAAAGTTCGAAATATCAGCCAGATCGTGCGACACACCGGCCCAATTGGCAGATGGCCTCACGCAAACCCCTCTACCGTGTGAGGCGTGAGCAGCAGCGGCCTCATCTACGCAGTCATTGTCGGGGCCTGGGCCGCCTACTTGGTGCCGATGTGGCTCCGTAGGCAGGACGAGCTGAACGAGTCTCGTCCGACGGAACGCTTCAGCACCGCCATCCGGCTGCTGTCCGGACGGGCGGGCATGGAGCGTCGATACGCCAAGGACCTGCGGGCGCGCTCCGCCGAGGAGGGGGAGCCCAGTGGTCACCCGGACGGCGTCACCGGCTCGGTGGACGTCCGGGCCTTCGCCATGCCTCCGAGCGGACGGCAGGAGCGGGTGCGCGCGGAGCCGGAGGTCCCGGCTCCACGGGAGTCGGCGGCCCAGGCTCCACGGGAGTCGGCGCCCCCGGAGCCGGCCAGGTCCGGCGCACAGCCCCAGGCCGGCTCCGGACCGGAGCCCGCCCGGACGGGCAAGGGCGCGCCCCGGGCCCGGAAGGCGCCCTCGGCGGAGGCCAGGGCACGCGCCCGGCGCTCGAAGGTGCTCGCACGGCGCAGACGCACCACCGTGATGCTCTTCCTCGCGTTCACGCTCGGTGCGATCGTCGCCGCCGTCGGGGGGCTGGCCTTCCTGTGGGCGCCCGGCGTGCCCGCAGTGCTGCTGAGCGCGTACATCGCCTATCTGCGGTCGCAGGAGCGCAAGCGGTTCATCTACACGATGGACCGGCGCCAGGCCGAGGTGGCGGCGCAGCGGCTGAGGGAGCGGCAGCCCCGGCGGCGGCCTCCGGTCGCCCCCGAGGCGGACGAGCAGCAACCGGAGGACGGACCCGAACCCGCGACCGACCCCGGACTGTCCGCGCTCGCCGCCGACCGCCGGGCCCTGGTCGAGCAGACCGACCACGCCGAGTGGGTGGACCAGCAGCGCGAGCGGCAGCGCAGGCCCGGGCACGGGGACAGCTGGGATCCCGTGCCGGTGCCGCTGCCGACGTATGTGACCGCGCCGGTCGCGCCGCGGGCGACGCCGAACGTGGACCTCGGCGCCGCGGACGCCTGGAGCTCCGCCCGGTCGAGCGCGGCGGAGGCGGCGGCGCCCGTGCCCGGGGCCTCCGGGGCCGACCGCGGTGAGCCGGATCCGGAGGCGGAACCCGGCGCCGGGGCCCAGGACCCGTCCGAAGCCGGCGACGACGGCCGGAGCGACGCCCGCAGGGCGGCCTCGGCGCGACGGTCCCGGGAGCGGGGGCGCACCCCGCTGTTCGACCAGTACGAGGACGGGGAACGTCCGCGGGCCGCCAACGAGTAGGTGCCGGCGGCGGCCCTGTCGGACTCCGCCGGTTGACCTGGGCGGAACGGATTTCCAGACCGGCCGATGGGGATGCTAGAGTTTCACTCGTTGCAAGGGCCTGTGGCGCAGTCCGGTAGCGCACCTCGTTCGCATCGAGGGGGCCAGGGGTTCAAATCCCCTCAGGTCCACCGCAACAACTCCCTGAAGCTCAGGGAAGTTGGGAAAATCCCGTCCGATCGAAAGATCGGGCGGGATTTTTGCTGTGCCGAGCTGTGCCGACCTGTTCCGAGTTCGCTCCGGCGCTCCCGAACGCGACCGGCGCGCCGCGCAGTTCGGGCGCCGGTGTGCGATGTGAGGGGGACCGCAGAAGGCCCGCAGGTGCACGGGCCCCCCGGGCACTACAGCGGCTTCGCGAAGCAGAGGCTGAGCTCGTGGTGGCGGTAGTAGCCGAACTTGGCGCACGGCTCGTAGCCGCTGGAGGCGTAGAGGGCCACGGCCTCGGGCTGCTTGCTGCCCGTCTCCAGGACCATGCGGGTGCGGCCCGCCGCGCGGGCGTCCTCCTCCAGTGCGGCCAGGATGCGGCGGGCCAGACCGCGGCCCCGCATCTCCGCTATGACGAACATTCTCTTGAGCTCGGCGTCCCCGTCGAGATAGCCCTCGTCGTTCTGCTCCTGGCCGCGCCAGCCGCCCGTGGCCACGGGGCGCATGTGCTCGTCGTAGGCGATCAGATACAGGCCGGAGGGCGGTACGAACATCGTCGGGTCCAGCTCGGTGGCGTCGCCGCCGTCGCCGTAGCGCAGGTGGTACTCCGCCTGGACCTCATCGCTGAGCTTGACGGCGTCGGGGTGGTCGAAGGACACGCGGCGAATATTCATGCTACCAATCGTACAACTATGCATCACCGTGAACGGGGTCCCGTCCAGTGTGCCGGTAGGGTTCCCGGGTGCTGACTGTGACCTCCGTGAACGTGAACGGGATCCGTGCCGCCGCGAAGAAGGGTTTCGTGGAGTGGCTGGCCGGAACCTCCGCCGATGTGCTGTGTCTGCAGGAGGTCCGGGCGGAGCCCGGGCAGATTCCCGTGGACGTGCGGACGCCCGACGGCTGGCATGTCGTGCACGCCCCCGCCGCCGCGAAGGGCCGCGCCGGGGTGTCGCTCTACAGCCGCCGCGAGCCCGACCGGGTACGCGTCGGGTTCGGGTCGGCCGAGTTCGACGGCAGCGGGCGGTACGTGGAGGTGGACCTGCCCGGTGTCACCGTCGCCAGCCTCTATCTGCCCTCCGGCGAGGTCGGCACCGAGCGGCAGGACGAGAAGGTCCGGTTCATGGACGAGTTCCTCGGACATCTGAAGGAACTGCGGGAGCGGGCGGCCGCCGACGGACGCGAGGTCCTCGTGTGCGGCGACTGGAACATCGCCCACCGCGAGGCCGACCTGAAGAACTGGCGCGGCAACCAGAAGAACTCCGGCTTCCTGCCCGAGGAGCGGCAGTGGCTGGGCCGGGTCCTCGACCCCGAGGACGGCGGGTATGTCGACGTGGTGCGGGCGCTGCACCCGGACGTCGAGGGGCCCTACACCTGGTGGTCCTACCGGGGCCGCGCCTTCGACAACGACTCGGGATGGCGGATCGACCTGGCCGTGGCGACCCCCGGACTCGCGGGCCGGACCGTCAAGGCCGTGGTGGAGCGGGCGGCCACCCATGGTGAGCGCTGGTCCGACCACGCTCCCGTGACGGTGGTCTTCGAGTGATCTGAGTCCCGCGCCGGACCTAGGGCGTGTTGCGCCCTACGGCTCGCGCAGACGGCGGTCCAGGACCAGGGACAGCTCCGCCTGCACCACGCTCTGGGCCAGCGGGCGCAGCCGCCGGGCGTCCTCGGGGGAGCGGTGGTGGGCGGACATCAGATCCGTGAAGACGTCCGCCAGGGCCTCCGCGTGGTCGCGGACACGGCGGGCGGCGGCCAGGACGTCCGCGAGCGGGATGCCCTCGCGCACCAGGGCCGCCGAGACGTCGAGAAGCCGGCGGCTGATGTGGACGATCTCGCCGCCGTCCGTGCCGAGATAGCCGAGGTCGAGGGCCGCGGCGAGGTTCTCCGGGGTCGTCTCGGCGCCGAACACATCGGCCAGGTCCTCCGGGGTGAGGCGGACCGGGGTCTCCTCCGTGGGGCCGCCGAGCCCCAGCAGCTCGCCGACGTCGCGACCATGGTCGAACGCCTCGGCCAGCTCCGCGATGCCGCTGAGGGTGTGACCGCGTTCCAGAAGCGCCGAGATCGTACGCAGCCGGGCCAGATGGGTGTCGTCGTACCAGGCGATACGGCCCTCGCGGCGCGGTGGCTGGATCAGCTTGCGCTCGCGGTAGAAGCGCAGGGTGCGCACCGTGATGCCGGCCGCCTCGGCCAGCTCCTCCATGCGGTACTCGCTCCGCTCCCCGTCTTCTGCCACGCCCGAACCCTACGTCGTACCGCCGGTAACTTTCCTCGTGCCGACCCCTACCCATCGGTACGCCGCTGCCCTACCCTCCCCATTGCGCCAGTGTTCACTGGCAGAGTCTCACCGGCTCCTCTGACCAGATGTCAGCCGAGCCGGCCGCAAGGACCGGGAGGCTTCGGGATGGCCGAGAACGAGCATGTGCCTCATGTGCGGGTGGCGGTGATCGGGTCCGGGTTCGGCGGGCTCGGGGCCGCCGTGCGGCTGCGCCGGGAGGGCGTCACCGACTTCGTCGTGCTGGAGCGGGCGAGTGGCGTCGGCGGCACCTGGCGCGACAACAGCTACCCCGGCTGCGCCTGTGACGTTCCGTCGCACCTGTACTCGTTCTCGTTCGCGCCCAACCCCGAGTGGCCGCGTACCTTCTCCGGGCAGGAACACATCCGCGCCTATCTGGAGCATGTGACGGACGTCTTCGGGCTGCGGCCCCACCTCCGCCTCCACTCCGAGGTGAAGATGATGACCTGGGACCCCGCGCGGATGCACTGGGCGATCGAGACCAGCAGCGGGCCGCTCACCGCCGATGTCGTCGTCTCCGCCACCGGACCGCTGTCCGACCCGAAGATCCCGGACGTCCCGGGCCTCGACGGCTTCCCCGGCAGGATCTTCCACTCCGCCCGCTGGGACCACGACTACGACCTGCGCGGCAAGCGCGTCGCCATGATCGGCACGGGCGCCTCCGCGATCCAGATCGTGCCCGAGATCCAGCCGGTCGTCGGCAGGCTCACCCTCTTCCAGCGCACCCCGCCGTGGGTGATGCCCCGCGTCGACCGGGAGATCAGCCCTCTGGAACGCCGGCTGCACCGCGCGCTGCCGTTCACCACGCAGCTGCGCCGCGGATTCCTGTGGGGCATCCGCGAGCTGCAGGTCCAGGCGTTCACCAAGCACCCCGACGAACTGGGCCTGGTCGAGCGGATGGCCCGGCGCAACATGGCGCGGGCGGTCAAGGATCCGGCGCTGCGGGCCAAGCTGACCCCGGACTACCGCATCGGCTGCAAGCGGATCCTGCTCTCCAACACGTACTACCTGGCGCTCACCCGCCCCAATGTGGAGGTCGTCGCCTCCGGTCTGACCGAGGTCCGCGGCTCGACCCTGGTCGCGGCGGACGGCACCGAGACCGAGGCCGATGTGATCGTCTTCGGCACCGGCTTCCACGTCACGGACATGCCGATCGCCGACCGGGTGGTCGGCGCCGGGGGACGGACGCTCTCCCGGGCCTGGGGCGGCGGCATGAGGGCGCTGCGCGGCGCGACCGCCGCCGGATTCCCCAACTGGATGTCGATCATCGGTCCCAACACCGGCCTCGGGAACTCCTCGATGATCCTCATGATCGAGTCCCAGCTGAACTACATGGCCGACTATCTGCGGCAGTTGGACGTGCTCGGCGGGCGGGTCGCGCTCGACCCCCGTCCGGGTGCCGTCGACGCCTGGAACCACAAGGTGCAGGAGCGCATGAAACGCACCGTGTGGAACACCGGCGGCTGCACCAGCTGGTACCTCGACGCGAGCGGCCGCAACACCACCATCTGGCCGGGCACGACGACGGAGTTCCGCACCGCGACCCGACGGGTCGACCTGGCGGAGTACGAGGTGCTCCGCGCCCCCGGGGCGACGGCGGGACCGGGCGAGAGCACCACCGGGACGCGGACGGAGGCGCGCGCATGAGCCGGCCGGCACATGTCACGAGTGGGCCGTACGCGCCGCCCGCCCCTGCACGGGAACTCACCGTCCGCTCCGCCGACGGCGCCCGGCTGCATGTCGAGGTGCATGGACCCGAGGGCGCGCCCGTCGTGGTCCTCGCCCATGGCTGGACCTGTTCGACCGCCTTCTGGGCGGCGCAGATCCGGGACCTGTCAGCCGATCACCGGGTGGTCGCCTACGACCAGCGGGGGCACGGGCGCAGTCCCGCGAGCCCCGCGTGCACCACCGAGGCGCTCGCCGACGATCTGGAGGCGGTGCTCGCCGCCATCCTCGCACCGGACGAGAAGGCCGTGGTCGTGGGGCACTCCATGGGCGGGATGACGGTACTCGCCGCGGCCGCGCGCCCCCGCTTCCGGGCGCACACGGCGGCCGTCCTGCTGTGCAGCACCGGGAGCACGCGCTTGGTCGCCGAGGCTCTGGTGCTCCCGATGCGCGCCGGGCGCGTGCGCACCTGGCTCACGGGGCGCGTCCTGGGCTCCCGCGCGCCGCTGGGGCCGATCACGCCGGTGTCCCTGCGCATCCTCAAGTACGCCACCATGGGCGCCGGTTCGACACCCGCGATGGTGGAGGCGTGCGCACGGGTGGTGCACGGCTGCCGCAGCGCGCCGCGGCACGCCTGGTCGCGGGTGCTGGCGGCGCTGAACCTGGAGAGCGGCATAGGGGAGTTGACCGTCCCGACGGAGGTCCTGGTCGGCACCGCCGACCGGCTCACCCCACCGGTGCACACGCGGGCGCTGGTCGCCGCCCTGCCCCACTGCGTGGGCAGCACGGAACTGCCAGGGCTCGGCCATATGACTCCGGTCGAGGCACCGGAGCTGGTGACCGGGAAGATCCGAGCACTCGTCACGACGTACACGGGCAACGCACAGGTCAAGGAGGGAGCATGAGCAGGGTGAGCCTGGAGGGCCGGGTGGCCGTCGTCACCGGCGCCGCGCGAGGCGTCGGCGAACTGCTGGCCCGGAAGCTGTCGGTCCGCGGGGTGCGGGTCGCGCTTGTCGGTCTTGAGGCGGACGCGCTCAAGCAGGTCTCCGAGCGGTTGTACGGGGACAGCGACCACTGGCACGCCGACGTCACCGACCACGAGGCGATGACCCGGGTCGCGGGGGAGGTGAAGGAACGGTTCGGGAAGATCGACATCGTGGTTGCCAACGCCGGTGTGGCGAACGGCGGGCCGTTCACCGCCTCCGACCCCGAGTCCTGGCGGCGCGTGATCGAGGTCAATCTCATCGGCTCGGCGGTGACGGCCCGGGCGTTTCTGCCGGCGCTGGTCGAGAGCCGTGGCTATCTGCTCCAGATCGCCTCGCTCGCGGCGATCACGCCCGCGCCGATGATGACGGCCTACTGCGCGTCCAAGTCGGGCGTGGAGGCGTACGCGCACAGTCTGCGCGCCGAGGTCGCGCACCACGGTGTGGGCGTCGGGGTCGGGTATCTGTCCTGGACCGACACGGACATGGTCCGGGGCGCCGACCGGGACGACGCGATGCGGGAGTTGCGGCAGCGGCTGCCGTGGCCGGCCGGCAAGACCTATCCGCTCGGCCCGGCGGTGGAACGGATCGTGGCCGGGATCGAACGGCGCTCCAGCCACGTCTACGGGCAGGCCTGGCTGCGCGGGATGCAGGCGGTGCGCGGGTATCTGCCCGGGCTCGTCGCCACGGTGGGACAGCGGGAGATGCGGCGCTTCGAGCCCCGGCTCAGGGCGGTGCGCACAGGGCTGGTGGGGGCCGGCGGGGAGGCCGATGAGCAGCAGCGCCGTACGCTGCGTAACTGATCGAAATGCGTGTGTAGTCGGTGCGTGTCAGTCTGGTCGAGCCCGATCCCCTCACCCACCACGGGAGTGAACCCTCATGGGCATGAAGGACCAGTTCCAGGACAAGGCCGAGCAGATGAAGCAGCAGGCCAAGCAGAAGGCGCAGCAGGGCAAGCAGCAGGCGCAGCAGCGTGGCCAGCAGGCTCAGGAGCGCGGCCAGCAGCAGGCGCGGGAGCGTGGCCAGCAGGCTCAGGAGCGCGGCCGGCAGCGCGAAGAGGACACGCGACGGCTCCAGGACGAGGCTGAGGACCGCCTCAACCAGGACTACGACATGTAGTCGGCCGCCCGGCCTCGACCCCGCGTGGGGCGTCCCCTCCGGAGGGCGCCCCACGTCGGTGCGCTGCTAACCCCCGGTCCGTGGCGGCAGCTTCGGACGCGTCCGGTCCGGGACGTCGCTGTAGTCCGGCGGCTCGGCCGCCGGTTGGGTGTGCAGCAGCTCCAGGGCCAGTTCCACCGCGTCGCTCAGCTGCTTGTGCCGGCCCTCCGCCCAGTCCAGCGGGGTGCGCAGGATCTCCAGGTCGGGGGCGACACCGTGGTTCTCGACCGACCAGCCGTACGCGTTGAACCAGGCCGCGTTCATCGGGACCGTGATCACCGTGCCGTCGCCCAGACGGTGGCGGCCCGTCATGCCCACCACCCCGCCCCAGGTGCGCTGGCCCACCACCGGGCCGAGCTTCAGCTGCTTGATCGCGGCCGTGATCATGTCGCCGTCGGAGGCCGTGGCCTCGTCGGCCAGCGCCACGATCGGCCCGCGCGGCGCGTTCGAGGTGTACGACACCGGCTGGGCGTTGCGGGTCAGGTCCCACCCCAGGATCTTGCGCGTCAGCTTCTCGATGACCAGTTCGCTGATGTGGCCGCCCGCGTTGCCCCGTACGTCCACGATCAGCGCCGGCAGCGAGACCTCCATCCGCAGATCCCGGTTGAACTGCGCCCAGCCCGATCCGCCCATGTCGGGGATGTGCAGATAGCCGCAGCGACCGCCGCTCAACTCGCGTACCACCTTGCGGCGTTTGGCCACCCAGTCCTGGTAGCGCAACGGCCGTTCGTCGGTCAGCGGGATCACGGCGACCCTGCGCGGCTGTCCCCCGCCCTCGGCCGGCCGGAAGGTCAGCTCGACCGTCGTGCCGCCCGCGCCCGCCAGCAGCGGATACGGTCCCGTCAGCGGATCCACCGGACGCCCGTCCACATGGGTCAGCACGGCCCCCTCCCGGATCCCCATGCCCGCCAGCGGCGAGCGTGCCTTGGAGTCCGAGGACTCGCCCGGCAGGATCCTCTTCACCACCCAATGGCCGTCGCGCCGCACGAAGTTGGCGCCGAGCAGCCCCTGGAAGCGCTGGTAGTGCGCCGGACCCTCGTTGCGCCGGGCCGGTGACACATAGGCGTGGGACGTGCCCAGCTCGCCCAGCACCTCGCGCAGCAGATCCGCGAAGTCGTCCGGGGAGGCGACCCGTTCGACCAGCGGACGGTACTGCTGAAGGATCGCGTCCCAGTCGATCCCGCACATGTCCGGCTCCCAGAAGTACGCCCGGATGATCCGGCCCGCCTCCGCGTACGCCTGCCGCCACTCCGCCCCGGGATCCACCTCGTGCATGATCCGGCGCGCGTCGATCCAGACCGTCGTGTCGCTGTCGCCGGGCTCGGTCGAGGGGACCGCGCGCAGCTCGCCCTCGTCGACGACCACCAGCCGCGACCCGTCCCCGCTCACCGCGTACCAGTCCAGATGACCGACGAGTTCGGACTTCTTCGCCTTGCTGATGGTGAAGTGCTCCAGGGTGGGCCGGCCGGAGGTGTCGTCCGGGTTGAGGAACGTCTCGCCGAGCGCGCCCGAGATCGGCCAGCGCAGCCAGACCAGGCCCCCGCCCGCGACCGGGTACAGCGAGGAGTACTTCGACGCCGGGACCGGGAACGGCGTCACCCGGCTCGCCAGGCCCTCGACCTCGACGGTCACCACCCCGTCGCCCTCCTCTTCCTCCAGCGGGTCGAGCCCGCCGGCCGCGGGACGCCCCTCCGGGTTCAGCGCGAAGGGGGAGGGGATCGCCGAGGACAGCGGAACCAGATACGGGCGGCAGCCGAGCGGGAAGGACAGGTCCCCGGTGTGCACGTCGTACACCGGGTCGAAGCCGCGCCAGGACAGGAACGCCAGATAGCGGCCGTCGCGGGTGAAGACCGGATTCTCGTCCTCGAAGCGGCCGTTGGTGACGTCGACGACCAGCCGGTCCTGGATCCGCGCCAGCTTGATCTGCCTCAGCGACCGGCCGATCCACGGGTGCGACCAGGTCAGCCAGGCCCCGTCCGGGGAGAACGCCAGGTCCCGCACCGGGCCGTTGACCGACCGGACCAGCTCGGTGACCGTGCCGCCCGTGGCCGCGGACTCTTGCGGCGCGGCGTCCGGTTCGGCTTCCTGTGCTGCTTCGGCTTTCTCGGCCTCTTCGGCACCCTGGGCCTCTTCGGCACCCTTGGCCTCGTCCGCTTGCTCGGTGTCTGCGGCGTCTTCGGCGTTTCCGGCTTCCGAGGCCTCCGTCGTCCCGCCGGCCTCCGCCTCCGCCTCCGGATCCGACGTGTCGACGAGCAGCAGCCGGCCGTCGTTGGAGGCGATCGCGAGCCGCTCGCCCTGCGGGTCCGCCACCATCTCCTGGACCCGGCCCAGTTGTCCGCAGGCCAGCCGGCGCGGCGCGCGGTCCCCGGAGGCCCGCGGCAGGTACACGATCTCGATCGCGTCGTCGCCCTCCGCGTCGGTGACATAGGCGACCTGCCCGGAGTCGCCCAGCATCTCCGGAAGCCGCACCCGGACGCCGGGGGTGTCCGTGATCGTACGGGCGGGGCCGTCCCGGTGGGTGAGCCAGTACAGACTGCCGCGGACGACGACCGCGCTGGCCCGCCCGGTCTCGTCGACCGCGATGCCGTCCACGTGCTGGGTGGCCGGCACCTGGTACTTGCGGCGCCCCGCGCGCGGCCCGCCCAGACGTATTTCCAGGCGGTGGGGGACCGAGTCGGGGGACAGGTCGTCGACGATCCACAGGTCGCCCGCGCACTGGTACACCACCCGCGTACCGTCGCTGGACGCGTGCCGGGCGTAGAACGCGTCGTGGTCGGTGTGGCGGCGCAGGTCCGAGCCGTCGTAGGCGCACGAGTACAGGTTTCCGATGCCCTCGTGGTCGGAGAGGAACGCGATCCGCCCGCCCACGAACATCGGGGAGTCGAGATGGCCGTCGAGGTCGGCGAGCAACCGCTGCCCGTGCAGCCAGAGCCGACCCGTCGCGCCGCCCCGGTAGCGCTTCCAGGACACCGGTTCATGGGGTGCGGCGCCGGTGAGCAGCAGGGTCATGTGTTCGCCCGCCACATCGGCGACGGCGATGTCGGAGACCGGGCCCCAGGGGAGCTTGCCGCCCGGGTCGCCGTCGGTGGGGACTTTGTAGGCCCAGCTGAAATGGGTGAAGGGCTCGCCGTGCGAGGCGACGGCGAGGATGTCGGAGTGGCCGTCCGGCTCGGGGGGTGTCCAGCCGCAGACCCGGGTGTCGGAGTTGCCCCAGTAGGTGAGCCGGCGGCTGGGACCGCCGTCCACCGGGGTCAGATGGATCTCCGGGACCAGGCTGCGCCAGCTCGTGTACGCGATGCGGTGGCCGTCGGGCGAGAAACGGGGATGGCCGATCTTCGTGCGGTCGACGGTCAGCCGCCAGGCCCGGCCCGACCCCTCCAGCGGGGCCACCCACAGGTCGTCCTCGGCGACGAAGCAGAGCCGGTCGCCGTGCAGGTGCGGGAAGCGCAGGTAGCCGGGGGCGTTCTCGTGCACGTCGCTCGTGTCGCTCACCTACTCATGTTTTTCCTGCCGACGGGCTGCGGCAACTTGTGGGCCGTTCAGGTGGTCGCGGCGCGCGCCCTGACGATGCCCGGGCGTGCGCCCCTGCGAGTACCCACGGCCCCTGCGCGCCTCTCCCGCCGAGCGCTCGCGGACTTCTCGCGCACCGCGGGCGCTCCCGCCGGAGCGCCCCGACGGCGCGCTTCGGTTGAGTGCCGGGCTCGTGATACAGGACACGTACGAAACGGTTTCGTTTCGTTCGCGTGGCGGGGTATCTTCGTGGTGTACGAAACCGTGTCGTTCGAAGCGTGCCGCTTCGGACGCGGAGCAGGAAGGTGAGCCGTATGACTGAGATCGCGACGGCGCGGCGCAGTCGGATCACCCCCGAGCGCGAGGCCGAGCTGTACGAGGCCGTGCTCGAACTGCTCCGGGAAGTCGGCTACGACGCCCTGACCATGGACGCCGTGGCCACCCGCACCCGGTCCAGCAAGGCCACCCTCTACCGCCAGTGGGGCGGAAAGGCCGAACTGGTCGTCAAGGCTCTCCGGCACAACAAGCCGAGCCGCCTCGACGAGATCGACACCGGTTCGATCCGCGGCGACCTGCACGCCCTGGTGGCGCGGGAGGACGACTGCACGATGGAGCAGAACTCGGCCCTGATGCGGGGTGTCGCCATGGCGATGCACCACAACGACGATCTGCGCCAGGCGTTCCGGGAGCAGTTGATCGAACCCGAGATGACGGCGTTCCAGCAGGTGCTGCGGCGTGCCGTCGACCGGGGTGAGATCCGTCCGGACTGCCCCGCACTGGACTTCCTGGTGCACATGCTCGTCGGTGGTTTCGTCACCCGCGCGCTGATCGAGAATCAGCCGCCGACCCAGCCCTTCCTCACGTCGTACCTCGACGCCGTGGTCCTCCCCGCCCTCGGTGTCCCCACCACCTGACCGGACCTCACCTGACCAGTCCCCCCAGTTAGCCCCCAACTGACGTCACCGCTCACGTCGTCGGGCTGATCACCCCTGCCCTGAACACCCCACGACCTGACCGGGAGTACGTCCTCGTGGCCACGTTTCTCTATCGACTAGGCCGACTGGCCTTCCGGCGACGGCATTTCGTCGCCCTGATCTGGGTGGCGCTGCTGACGCTGGCGGGTGTCGGCGCCGCCAGCGCCCCCGTAGCGGGCTCCTCCTCCTTCTCCATCCCCGGCACCGAGGCCCAGAAGGCCTTCGACCTGCTGGAGCAGCGCTTCCCCGGGATGAGCGCCGACGGGGCGACCGCTCGCGTCGTCTTCAAGGCGCCGGGCGGCGAGAAGGTGACGGCGAAGGCCGACAAGGCCGTCGTCGAGAAGACCGTCAGGGACCTGCGCGACGGCTCCGAGGTCGTCTCCGTGGCCGACCCGTTCGCCGCGCACGCCGTCAGCAAGGACGGCACCATCGCCTACGCCCAGGTGAAGTACAAGGTCTCCGGCATGGAGCTGAAGGACGCCTCCAAGGACGCCCTGAAGCAGGCCGCGCAGAGCGCGCGCAACGGCGGGCTGACCGTCGAGGTCGGCGGTGACGCGCTGCAGGCCGTGCCGGAGACCGGTGCGACCGAGGTCATCGGCATCGCGGTCGCGGCGGTCGTCCTCGTCATCACCTTCGGCTCGCTGGTCGCGGCCGGACTGCCCCTGCTGACCGCCCTGATCGGCGTCGGCATCGGCGTCTCCACGATCACCGCCCTGGCGAGCGCCCTGGACCTGGGTTCGACGACCTCCACGCTGGCGATGATGATCGGCCTCGCGGTCGGCATCGACTACGCGCTGTTCATCGTCTCCCGCTATCGCGCGGAGCTGGCCGAGGGCCGGGAGCGCGAGGAGGCGGCGGGCCGTGCGGTCGGCACGGCGGGCTCGGCGGTGGTCTTCGCGGGTCTGACGGTCGTGATCGCGCTGGTGGGTCTGGCCGTCGTCAACATCCCGATGCTGACGAAGATGGGCGTCGCCGCGGCGGGCACGGTCGCCATCGCGGTCCTGATCGCACTGACGATGATCCCGGCGCTGCTGGGCTACGCGAGCCGCAAGGTCAAGCCGGCGGGCGAGAAGAGCAAGCTGCTCGGCGGGGGCCGGGCCGCCGCCGCCCGCCAGGACCGGCCGAACATGGGCACGCGCTGGGCGAGCTTCGTCGTCCGCCGCCCGCTCGCCGTTCTGCTGCTGGGCGTCGTGGCGCTCGGTGCCGCGGCCGTGCCCGCGTCCAAGCTCCAGCTGGGGCTGCCGGACGACGGTTCGCAGCCGACGTCCACCACGCAGCGCCGGGCGTACGACCTGCTCTCCGAGGGCTTCGGCCCCGGCTTCAACGGGCCGCTGATGGTCGTGGTCGACGCGAAGGCGAGCGACCACCCGAAGTCGGCTGTCACCCAGGTGACCGACGACATCAAGGGCATGAAGGACGTCGTCACGGTGACGCCGGCGACGTTCAACAAGTCCGGTGACACCGCGATGATCACCGTGATCCCCGGCTCGAAGCCGTCCTCCACCACCACGGAGGACCTGGTGCACGGCATCCGGGACGCGGGCGCCGGCATCAAGGCGGACACCGACGCGAAGCTGCTGGTCACGGGCACGACGGCGATGAACATCGACGTCTCGCAGCGGCTGAACGACGCCCTGCTGCCGTATCTGGCGCTGGTGGTGGGTCTCGCCTTCCTCCTCCTGATCGTGGTCTTCCGCTCGATCCTGGTCCCGCTGAAGGCGGCGCTCGGCTTCCTGCTCTCGGTGACGGCGGCGCTCGGCGCGGTGGTCGCGGTCTTCCAGTGGGGCTGGCTGTCCAGCCTGATGGGCGTCGAGGAGACCGGCCCGATCATGTCGATGATGCCGATCTTCATGGTGGGCGTGGTCTTCGGTCTGGCGATGGACTACGAGGTCTTCCTGGTGACCCGGATGCGGGAGGCCTACGTCCACGGGGAGACTCCCGGGCAGGCGATCGTGACCGGCTTCAAGTACGGCGCCCGGGTCGTCACCGCGGCCGCGGTCATCATGATCGCCGTCTTCTCCGGCTTCATCGGCTCCAGCGAGTCGATGATCAAGATGATCGGCTTCGGCCTCGCGATCGCGGTCTTCTTCGACGCGTTCGTGGTCCGTATGGCGCTCGTCCCGGCGGTCCTGGCGCTCCTCGGCCGCAGGGCCTGGTGGCTGCCGAAGTGGCTGGACCGTGTTCTGCCCAACGTGGACGTCGAGGGCGAGGGGCTGCGCATCCGGGCCGATGCCGACCGCCGGGACCCGGACGCGGACCAGGACCGCGAGCTGGTGCGGGTCTGATCACCGGATCCTGAAGGGGGCACCGGCCTCCGGACACCAACAGGGCGCCCCACCACCGGGTGGGGCGCCCTGCCGCGTACGCCGAAGCGGTGCTCAGCGCCGGTCTTTTCAGCCCCGTCGGTGACGGGCCTGCTCAGCGGACCGAGGTGGTGCCCGCCAGATAGGTCCGTTGCAGGAAGTGCACCAGTTCCTTGGACTCGAACTGGACCACCTCGACCCCTCGCGTCGAGTGCAGCTCCATCACCGCCTGGACCCGGCCGCACGGCCAGATGCGGACGTCACCGCGGCCCGCCGGGGCGCGCAGGCCCTTCTCCAGGAGGTCCCGGGAGAAGGCCCATTCATGAGGGCCTGGGAGGCCGACGTGGACGGAGCGGGGATCCTGGTCCGGGTCGTAGCGCAGGATCACGGGGACCGCGTCCGGCGCTTCCGGGGAGTCGGTGACCACATGGGCTCGTGCGTACTGTTCCACCACGGACATCGGACCGCTCCTCACGCTGAGTCACCCGAGCAGAATCTGCACATCCGCTTCCTCTCCAATGTTGCACAACGGGACAAAAGCGGCGCTTGTCGCCTGTCAGTGGCTTCAGCTTTCCCCAAGCTCTTGCAATATATTCGCAATAAGCGGGTATCCTCCCAGCGTGCATGTGCCCGACGGATTCATCAACGCGCCTGCTTCCGCCGCGACCGGCGTCCTCGCCGCAGGTGCCCTGGCGGTCAGCCTCAGGGGCGCCCGGCGCGAACTCGGCGAACGGACCGCCCCCCTGGCCGGCCTGGTGGCCGCCTTCATCTTCGCCGTGCAGATGCTGAACTTCCCGGTCGCCGCCGGCACCAGCGGTCATCTGCTCGGCGGGGCGCTCGCCGCCATCCTGGTGGGGCCGTTCGCCGGCATCCTGTGCGTCTCCGTCGTCCTGCTCATGCAGGGCGTCCTCTTCGCCGACGGCGGCCTCACCGCCCTGGGTGTCAACATCACCGACATGGCCCTGGTGACGACGGTCGTCGCCTACGCCGTCTTCCGCGGGCTGGTCCGGATCCTGCCCGGCACCCGTCGCTCGGTCACCGTCGCCTCCTTCGTCGCGGCCCTCGTCTCCGTCCCGGCCGCCTCCATGGCCTTCACGCTGATCTACGCGGTCGGCGGCACCACCGATGTCTCGATCGGCAAGGTCGCCACCGCGATGATCGGGGTCCACGTCCTCATCGGCATCGGCGAGGCCGTCATCACCGCCCTCACGGTCGGCGCGGTCATCGCCGTACGGCCCGACCTCGTGCACGGGGCCCGGGGCCTGGGGCAGCGCATCAAGCTGCGGGTCGGCGGCGAACTGGTCGACGCGGCCGCACCCGCCGTCCCCCAGGCTCTCGGCTCCGCCCGGGCAGGGCGGTACCCCCGCCACCGCGGCCTGTGGATCTCCGGTCTGGGGGCCTCCCTCGTCCTCGCCGGCTTCGTCAGCTTCTACGCCTCAGCCAGCCCCGACGGCCTGGAGAAGGTGGCCGCCGACCACGGCATCGACCGGAAGGCCGAGCGGCACGCGAGCGCCGGCTCCCCGCTCGCCGACTACTCCGTCAAGGACGTCGGCGACGCCCGGCTCTCCGGCGGCCTCGCGGGCGTGATC
The DNA here is from genome assembly GCF_042889625.1 of Streptomyces sp. NPDC002573. Lineage (NCBI taxonomy): Bacteria > Bacillati > Actinomycetota > Actinomycetes > Kitasatosporales > Streptomycetaceae > Streptomyces > Streptomyces sp. NPDC002573. The sequence continues at coordinate 53,214 of NZ_JBIARC010000008.1, forward strand.
GGTGTCGGGGTCACCGTCGTCGCGGGCAGCGCGGTCTTCTGGGCGGTCCGCAGGCGCCGCGGCGGCGAACCCGCCGAGGCCGGCTGACATGGGGGCAGGCCACACGCGCCGGCTCCACCTGCGCGCGCACTCACCCGTGCACGCGCTGCCGCCGCACACCAAGCTCGCCGCCGTCTTCGCGTTCGTGGTGGTCGTGGTGTCGACGCCGCGCGAGGCCGTCTGGGCGTTCGCGCTGTACGCCGTGCTGCTCGGCCTCGTCGCCCGGGCGGCCCGGGTCCCCGCCGGGTTCCTGCTGCGGCGGCTGCTGATCGAGATCCCGTTCGTCGCCTTCGCCGTGCTCATGCCGTTCGTCGCCGAGGGCGAGCGTGTGCATGTCCTCGGCCTCTCGCTGAGCGCCGGCGGTCTGTGGGGCGCCTGGAACGTGCTCGCCAAGGGCACGCTCGGCGTCGCCGCCTCCGTACTGCTCACCGCCACCACCGAACTGCGCGAACTGCTCCTCGGGCTGCAGCGGCTCAGACTCCCGCCGCTCCTCGTGCAGATCGCGTCCTTCATGATCCGCTACGGCGATGTGATCACCGACGAGATGCGGCGGATGCGGATCGCCCGGGAGTCGCGCGGCTTCGAGGCGAGGGGCGTGCGGCACTGGGGGGTGCTCGCCAAGTCGGCGGGGGCGCTGTTCATCCGCTCCTACGAGCGCGGTGAGCGGGTGCATCTGGCGATGGCCAGCCGTGGCTACGCCGGGTCCATGCCGGTCATCGACGAGGTGACCGCGTCCCGCGCCCAGTGGTCCCGTGCCCTCGCCCTGCCCTCCGCCGCCCTCGTCGTCTGCCTGCTGGGATGGACCCTGTGACACCTTCGCTGGAAGTGGCCGGACTGGCCTTCGCGTACCCCGACGGGCACCAGGCCCTCTTCGGCGTCGACTTCTCGATCGCACGCGGCGAGCGGGTCGCGCTGCTCGGGCCGAACGGCGCCGGGAAGACCACGCTCGTCCTGCACCTCAACGGCATCCTGACCGCCGGCGCGGGCTCGGTGACGGTCGCCGGGCTGCCCGTCGGCAGGCGGCACATGGCCGAGATCCGCCGCAAGGTCGGCATCGTCTTCCAGGACCCGGACGACCAGCTCTTCATGCCCACGGTCCGCGAGGACGTGGCCTTCGGGCCCGCGACGGCCGGGCTGAAGGGCGCGGAGCTCGACGCCCGTGTCGACCGGGCCCTCGCGCAGGTCGGCATGGCGGACTTCAAGCACCGCCCGCCGCACCATCTCTCCTTCGGCCAGCGCCGCCGGGTGGCGGTGGCGACGGTCCTCGCCATGGAGCCGGAGATCCTCGTCCTGGACGAGCCGTCGTCGAACCTCGACCCCGCCTCGCGGCGCGAACTCGCCGACATCCTGCGGTCGTTGGACGTCACGGTCCTCATGGTCACGCACGACCTGCCGTACGCGCTGGAGCTGTGCCCGCGTTCTCTGATCCTCAGCGAGGGCGTGATCGCGGCCGACGGGCGGACGGGCGAGCTGCTCGCCGACGACGCGCTCATGACCGCCCACCGGCTGGAGCTGCCCTTCGGTTTCGATCCCCGAACCGTCCCGACGGGCGCGGGCCGTCCGTGACAATGGGCGGATGACGAACGAGGACCATCGGAGCGAGGGCTCGTTGCTGCTGGACGAGCAGCTGTGCTTCGCGCTGTACGCGGCGCAGCGCGCGGTCACGGCCGCGTACCGTCCGCTCCTCGACGAACTCGGGCTCACCTACCCCCAGTACCTGGTGCTGCTGGTGCTCTGGGAGCGCGGCCAGACCACGATCAAGGAGCTGGCCGGGGCCCTGCGGCTCGACTACGGCACCGTCTCCCCGCTGCTCAAGCGGCTTCAGGCGGCGGGTCTGGTACGGCGTGAGCGCTCGGCGTACGACGAGCGCTCGGTGCTCGTCGCCCTCACCGGGCGCGGCGAAGAACTCAAGGAGCGCGCCGAGCCCGTGCCCGGCGCGCTCCAGACGGCGTCCGGACTCGGCGACCGTGACGTGGTCCGGCTGCGCGAGGAGCTGTGGCGGCTGGCGGAGAGGGCGGAGAACGCCGCGGGCCGCACCCGCTGACCTGGTGTTCCGGGGCGCGTGACATATCCCGCCCCCTGCGTACGCGGGCTGCCTACCGGCGAGTTACCTTGTGCACGATGTACTTGCACACACTTGTGTTGCCCGTCGCTGTTCCCGCTCTGGGGGAGGTCCTGCCGTGATCGAAGGTGCCGCCGTCGACACCCGCCCTACGAAGATCATGTACGTCGCCGAGGCCACCGCGCACGGCGGCCGGGACGGCTATGTCACCAGCCAGGACGGGCAGATCGGGCTGAGGGTCGCGATGCCGCCGCAGCTGGGCGGCGACGGCAACGGCACCAATCCCGAGCAGCTGTTCGCGGCGGGCTACAGCGCCTGCTTCCACAACGCGCTGATCCTCGTCGGCAACCGCGCGGGCTACGACCTGTCCGGCTCGACGGTCGCCGCCAAGGTCGGCATCGGTCCCAACAGGCAGCGCGGCTACGGGCTCGCGGTGGCGCTCAGCGTCTCGCTGCCCGTGCTCGACCAGGAGGTCGCCGCGCGGCTCGTGGACGAGGCCCACGAGATCTGCCCGTACTCGAACGCCACCCGCGGCAACATCGACGTCTCGATTGTGCTCGGCTGACGTCTTGGGGGGCGAGGAATCGAAGGCCGCACGCCCTTGTTTCACTGACTGTCGCAGGCGAGTCAACGAGTGAAGGGCATGCGGACGTGGGCGTGGACGTGAACGGCGTGGTGGCCGAGGGCTTCGAGCCGGTCAGGGACGCGTTCGTACGGAACTTCGAGACGCTGGGGGAGCGCGGGGCGGCCGTGGCCGTGTACCGCGACGGGCGCAAGGTCGTGGACCTGTGGGGCGGCACCCGGGACGTCGACGGGACGCGGCCCTGGGAGCGGGGCACCGCGCAGATCGTGCGCTCGGCCACCAAGGGGGTCGCCGCGGCCGTCCTGCTGATGCTGGCCGAGCGCGGGGAACTGGACCTGGACGCGCCGATCGGCGCCTACTGGCCGGAGTTCAAGGCCCGGGGCAAGGAGCACGCGCTGGTGCGGCATGTGCTGGCGCACCGCACCGGGGTACCGGCGCTCGACCGTACGCTCACGCCCGCCGAGGCCGCCGACCCCGATCTCGCCGCCGCCGTACTGGCCGCGCAGGCGCCCGCCTGGGAGCCCGGCACGGACCACGGCTACCACGCCCAGACGTACAGCTGGCTGACGGGCGAGCTGGTGCGGCGGACCACCGGTCGTTCGATCGGCGAGTGGATCGCCGCCGAGATCGCCGGGCCGCTGGGCCTGGACCTGTGGGTGGGCCTGCCCGAGGCGCAGGCGCACCGGGTGGGGCGGGTCGGTCCGGTGGAGGCGCCGGCGCAGGACGGCGCGCTGCGCGCCCGGCCCAAGCGCGCGGTCGCCGAGGCGTACGCCGACCCCGGGAGCCTCACCTGCCGCGCCTTCGCCGCCATCACCCCGCAGCCCGACGAGAACGACCCCGCCTATCGTGCGGCGGTCCTGCCCGCGTCGAACGGCGTGGCGACGGCGGACGGTCTCGCGCGCTTCTACGCGGCGCTGAACGGCGGGGTCGACGGGATACGGCTGTTCGCCCCCGAGACGAGGGAACAGGCCCGTGCGGAGGCGTCGGCGGGCCCCGACCGGGTGCTGGTGGTCACCACCCGCTTCGGCCTCGGCTACATGCTGCACGGCGGTGCGTCCCCGCTGCTCGGCCCCGGCTCCTTCGGCCACCCGGGCCGCGGCGGGGCGCTCGGCTTCGCGGATCCCGAGTCGGGCATCGCCTTCGGCTACGTCACCAACGGCTTCCGCAAGAGTGTGACGGCGGACCCGAGGGCCCAGGCGCTGGTCCGCGCGGTGCGCACGTCGCTGGCGTAGACGGTCCGGACGGCGCGGACGGCGGTCCGGGGCGGCGCGGGACCGGGTGCGGCGATGCCCGGACGCGTGGTCGCGTACGGGCATCGCTTTGGGGATTCAGTGCGTCAGTGGGCGGGAGGTCCTGCCCGACGCCTCGTCGATCTCCTCGTGCGCCTTGGTGAGGAGCTGCATCGCCAGCTCGTTCAGTGCGCGCGCCCCCGCGATCTCCTCCCCGACACGGGGCTGATTGGAGTCGGTGTGGTGGCGGCTGGCGTACCCGCGGGACCGTACCTCGTTCCCGTCGGGAAGCCGCACGAGTGCCGCCGCCCGCGTCCGCTCGTCATCTTCCTCGAATTCCAGCTCCACATGCCATCCGACTGCGGTGTGCATCATGACGATCACCTCCGGAACCGCTGATTCCAGGGTGCTCCTCCTCGCCCTCGGACGCACGGTCTGAGCGGGTCCGGCGCCGCGCCGGCATCGGCTCACGCCTGGTCGTTGTCCTTGAACTCGCCCCAGCCGTGCCACCGGTCGACCTCGATCCAGGCGCTGACGCGCGCCCGGTCCCGCCTCGGGTAGGGCTTGCCGATGTAGTGCTGGGAGACGCGGTCGATGTCGGCGAGGCCCTCGTCGTCGTACATCTCCGTGACCCGGCCGACGAGCGTGACGTGCGTGTACCAGTCGCTCCCGTCGAGGACGGTGAGGGTGGCGCGCGGGTCCCGGCGCAGATGCCTCAGCCGGACCCGGCCCTCGTCCATGTTGACGAGCACGCGGCCGTCGTCCCAGAGATACCAGGTGGGGGTGGACACGGGCGCGCCGTCCGAGCGCAGGGTGGCGATGACGCTGGGGTTGGCGCGTCGCAGCAGTTCGACGGCCTCGGCGGGAAGGGGCGGCTTGGACATGGGGACTCCTCGGCTTCGGGGACAGGGACGGGGCTGTGGTCGGGGGAGGGGGACCGCGGTCACGAACGGGGGTCGTCGTCGAAACTGGCGAAGTAGGCGGCGGCCATGTCCTCGTCCGCGTGGCCCTGCTCGGCCGCGCGCCGCATCCGCTCGGCGGTCGCGGCGGCCACGTCGAGGCGGACGCCGTTGCTCTCCCCTGCCCGCACGATCAGGCGGGCGTCCTTCTCCGCGGTCGTCACCGCGAAACTGGCCGGGGTGAGCTTGTCGCCGAGGATCACCTCGGCCTTGGCGCGGAGATAGCCCATGTCGAGCGGGCCGCCGCCGACGAGATCGAAGAAGTTCCCGGGGTCCACGTCCAGGGCCCGGGCCAGCGCCAGCACCTCACCGCCCGCCGCGGTCACCGCGAGGACCCAGCTGTTGGTCACCAGCTTCAGACGGGTGGCACCGGCCTCGGCACCGTCCTCGCCGATCCACATCGTGCGGGCGCCGACCGCGTCGAAGACGGGCGCGACCGTGTCCCGGCCCGCGGCGGGGCCCGCGGCCAGCACGGTCAGCTGTCCGGCCTCCGCGGGCTGGCGGGTGCCGAGCACCGGGGCGTCGTAGAACACCAGTCCGTGCTCCCGGGCGAAGCCGGCCAGCTCGCCGACGGAGTCGAGGCCCACCGTCGTCGACTGGACCCAGACGGCGCCGGGGCGCAGAGCGGGGGCGGCCTCGCGCATCACCTGAAGGACCGCGGGGCCGTCGTAGAGCATGGTCAGGACGACATCCGCGCCCTGTACGGCCTCGGCGGGCGTCTCGACGACCTGCGCGCCGTCGGCGGCCAGCGGTTCGGCCTTGGCACGGGTCCGGTTCCAGGCGCGGACGGTGTGTCCGGCGCGAGCGATGTTGCGGGCCATCGCGGCCCCCATGATCCCGGTGCCCAGGACGCTCACGGTGAGCTTGTCGGTCATGACCTCAACTTCCTGATCCATACGGTCGACACTGCGGCTCGGCGTGTCAGTTCAACCGTGAACCTTCCCGGCGGCGGCGCGCACAAGCGTGGCGAGCCGGGCCTGGCGGCCGTTGCGAGCGGATGGCCCTCTGGCTGCATCGTCGGACGCGGTGTGTGCCGTCGCCACTCGGCGACGCGTCGACGGTAGGAGCGCCGGCCATCGGGGGTCCACTGGTCCGGTTCCCGGTGAGGGACCGGCCCGAGGACAGGAAAAGACCCCTGACCGGCGGTGACGCCGGCCAGGGGCCTTATTGACGCGATGAGGCTCTGTCAGCCGTCGGACTCCGACGACGGGATGTAGGCGCCCGGCACGTCGTTCGGCGCGTAGATCTTGTTCTCGCCGGGGTACGGCTCGGTCCAGTTGTGCGTCTGGTACCACGTGAAGTGGTTCATCTGCTCGGGGTTCGCGTAGTCGGGCACGGCGTTCGGTCCGGTCAGCCGCTGGTGCGACTCCCAGGCCTTCCACTGCGAAGCGACGTTCTGCTGGGCCGCCGGCACCTTCGCGGATGTCGGCGCGGGCGCCGCCTTGGCGTTCTGCGGCGCCGGGGTGTCCGAGCCGCAGGAGGGCTGGGGGTTCACGCCGAGGGTCAGCGAGGTCCGGTTGGGCACCGCCGTGAACGGCGTGTTGTTCGCGTGCCCGGTGAACGCCCCGTACATGGGGGTGGCCGCGCTGTCCTTCTGGTTCATCGGGTGGATCCCGAGGATCTGCTCGACGGTGCGGATCATCGTGATCTGCGAGTAGTAGTGGTTGTCCACGGTGCCGTGCTTGGCCCAGGGGCTGATGATCTGGACCGGGGCACGGTGGCCGTCGACGTGGTCGAGGCCGGCCTGGGAGTCGTCCTCGACGACGAAGATCGCCGAGTCCTTCCAGTACTTGCTGTGCGTGATCTGGTCCACCATCTTGCCGACCGCGAGGTCGTTGTCCGCGACCTCGGCGGCCGCGTTCGCCGGGCCACCGGTGTGGTCGTTGGAGAACCAGAACATGTTCAGGTCCGCCGGACCGTTCTTCTCGAAATCCTGCTTCCAGATCTGGTACTTGTACACGTCCGGGACGTTGAGGTCGAACAGCGGGAAGCCGGGGACCGACACCTTGTTGAGCGAGGGGATCGCCGAGCCCGTCTGTATGGGGTAGGCGGTCTTCTGCCCGGTCGCGTCCATGTTCTTGGCGTCGCAGTACAGGTTCTGCCAGGTCGCGTCGGACGGCTTGCTCTCGAACGACTGGAACTCGCCGTAGTCCTTGACGGACTTCCCGGCCGCCTGCGCACCGCTCCAGATGAACCCGGACTTCTGGTGACCCAGAGCGTCGTCCTCGGTGTCGTAGCTGCGCGTGTACTCGCCGGCCGAGGACTCGGTGTACTCCGGGTTGTCGGCCTGCATCAGCCAGTTGTGGCCCTCGGCGGAGTTCGTGCCGACGTCGTAGAAGTTGTCGTACAGTCCGAACTGCCGGGCCAGCGCGTGCTGGTTCGGCGTCACGTTCTCGCCGAACTGCGTCAGCGACGCGTCGCCGTTGCCCTGCGGCATGTCACCGAAGACCTGGTCGTAGGTCCGGTTCTCCTTGACGAGCAGGAAGACGTGCTTGATCGTCGAGGGGTCGCCGAGCCGCACCGGGACCGGCACCGGCTTCGCGTGGCTCTTGCCCCGGGCCTGCGTGACCGAGCCGCGGGTCCAGCCGTTCTGCTTGAAGACCTTGGCCGTCTGGGCCTTGATGACCCGGTCGTCCGGCAGCGTGAACTGCGTCAGGCTCGACGTCGTGTCGTGGGTGCCGTGGCCGGCGCTGTCGGGGCGGCGGGCGTCCACACCACGGGTGTTGGAGACGACCACGTTCTTGCCCACGGTGGCGATCTCCGAGGGGAAGTAGTCCGTGGGGAGCAGGCCGACGTAACTGGCCGGCTGCTGCGGGGAGGTGTAGCGGTAGACGGCGACCGCGTTGGCGCGGCCGAGCGTCACCAGCAGATGACCGTCGTCGGTGAGCGACACCGCGTTGGGCTCGTAGCCGACCGACGCCTCCGGCCACGGCTGGGTGGCGATGGTCTGCACGACCTTGTTCTTGCGGCTGTCGATGACCGACACGTTGTTGTCGGCGGTGTTGGTGACGAACACCGCCCCCCTCTTCGCGTACACCGCGGTCGGGTGCAGACCGACGTCGATGCTTCCCACGGCGGCGGACGGGTCCGCCAGGTCGATGACGCTGACCGTGCCGGTGGTGGTGGCCCCGGTCTTCGGGTTGGCCGGCACCTGGGTGCCGTAGGAGTTGATCGTGGTGTCGCCGGCCTTGGCCGGACGCCCGCCCTCGTTGCTGACGTAGAGCCTTTTGCCGACCATGGCCATGCCACGGGGGGCGTTGCCCACGGCCCAGCTCTGCTTGACGGTCCCGGTCGCCGCGTCGATGGCGACCACCCGGTTCTGGCCGTTGACCGCGGAGTACACGGTGGAGCCGTCGGCCGAGAACACCGCCGCGCCCACCAGCGCGTGCTTGGTGCCGTCGGCCGGGATCGAGACGGTCTGCGGGTTGGTGAGGGTGCCGTCCGCGTTCACGGTGAACTTGGTGTAGCCGTCGCTCTGGCCCAGCCACAGCTGCGAACCGTCGGGCGAGTACGTCGGGCCCTCCTGGCCGACGGAGCCGCTCTTGATGCGCAGGTCGTCCTTCGCGTTGGTGCCGACCCGCTGCTTCACCTGTCCGGTCTTGAGGTCCATGATGACCAGCGCCGCATCGCCGTCGGCGACCGAGGCCGCGAGGTGGCTGCCGTCCGGGCTGACCGAGGACGACATGATCTTGCCGTCATTGATGACGGTGCGGCTGCCGTACGGGGCGATGTACTGGTCGGCGGAGACGACCTGTCCGTCGGCGGTGACCTGGCCGACCTGCTGGGTGCCGAACTGATGCGTCTGGGCAACGGCGGTACCCGTCACGGCCAGGGCGACGGCGATGCCCGCCGTCACCAGCACGGTCCGGCGCCCGACGCGTCTGCCGAACACGCTGATCTGCTCCTTCTCGGTCATCCGGCGCTGCCGAGTTACCTGCATGGAAATCATCCCTTCAGGGTGGTGTCGAGCAGTTCGACGTTGCCGTCGAACTGCCAGAGCGGGTTCGGCGCGTCCCCGATGGGGATCCGCACCAGGAAGTAGCCGTTGACTTCCTTCGGTCCGTCGCCGTCGGCGACGTACCGCCCGTCCGAGCCGATGTCGAGCTGGTATATGGCCGTCCCCGCGGCCGCGACGCCGGGGAGATGCCAGGTGACGACGCAACGCCAGTCGTTGCCCGCCCCCTCGGGGGCGACCTGGCTGTCGCCCTTGTTGCACGCCGCCGTGACCCGCAGCTGCGCCTCGGTGACGGCGGGACGGTGGAGCTGCTGGGTCTGCATGCGGTACAGGTGGGCGAACGCCGTGGCGAGGGAGCGCTGGACCTTGTCCTGCTCGATCCCGGAGCCCATCGACGGGGTCGCCACGCCGACCACCGCGACCGTGGCGGCGAACAGTCCGACGAGCGGCAGGAGTCCGACGGCGACCGCGCGGCGCCCGGAGCCGTCGTAGGCCAGGTTGGTGAAGTCGCGCCGCAGGAAGAGGAGATACGCCAGCGCTGTCGCGAGTACGGCCCACACCAGGCTCACCGCGATGGCGATCAGGAGCGGGCCGAGCTGTGCCGGGCTGGTGAACAGCCCGTTCCAGGAGATGAAGGCGTAGCCGGGCAGGGCGAGACGCACCGCGACGGGCAGCGGCAGCATCTGGGCGATCTGCATCGTGAGCGCGACCAGCGGGGGCAGCAGCAGTCCCATGGGGGACCGCCCCAGCGCGACCGACCCGAGCAGTCCGATCGCGGCGAGCGCCAGGGTCGGGGCGAGGGTGCAGACCCAGGCGAGCAGGACCCTGCCCGCGGCGTCCCCCGGCGTCAGCAGATGGCCGTCGAGGCCGACCAGCGGCTGGTCGCCGACCGACACGAGCCCGCCGGTCGCGCTGGAACAGGCCAGCCCGGCCACGAGCAGCAGGATGACGGTGAGGCTGGCCAGTGCCTTCGCCACGAAGATCCGCCGGGGCGAGCGGACCGCCACGAGCAGATGGCGCCAGGTGCCGAGCCGGTCCTCGGAGGCGAACACGTCACCGGCGACGATCGAGGTCAGCAGCGGCAGCGCCCAGGTGCCCGCGAAACCCAGCATCACCAGCGGTCCGGCCCAGCCGGTGGCGTGCATCCAGCGGCCGAAGAGGGTGTCCGAGGGGAGCGTGCTCTGCTGGCTCACCCCGGCGACGAAGAGCGCCGGCGCGATCCAGCAGGCGAGCACCAGCAGACGGATCCGCCACTGCGAGACCAGCTTGACCAGCTCGAAGCGGTAGCCGCGCGGAACCGACACCCGGCGGGCACCGGCAACGCCGGCCTCGGCGACGGTCGCGGTCATCCGTCGGCCTCCTGCTTCTCGGTGAGGGCGAGGAACGCGGCCTCCAGCGGCGACACCACGGGTGCGAGCTCGCGCACCGCGATGCCCGACTGCACGAGCCCCGCGACCAGTTCGTCAAGGGCGGGCACCAGCGCGCGCACGACGAGTACCTCGGTGTCGTGCCGGTACCCGGCGTCCTCGACGACGCGGATCCCGGCGGTGTCGGCAGCCAGCCGGCGCGCGGCCTGCACGTCGGAGGTGCGCACCCGGTAGTCGAGTTCACGGTTCTCGGCGGCCAGCTTGGTGAGCGGGCCGGAGAACACGACCCGTCCGGTGGCGAGGATGGTGACCTCCGAGCACAGCGCCTCGAGGTCGTCCATGCGGTGACTGGAGAGCACGACGCTGGTGCCGTCCGCCGCGAGCCGGGTGAGGACACCGTGGACGTGTCTCTTGCCCGCCGGGTCGAGGCCGTTGGACGGCTCGTCGAGCACGAGCAGCCGGGGCCTGGTGAGCAGAGCGGCGGCGAGCCCGAGCCGCTGCCGCATGCCGAGGGAGAAGCCGCGGGTGCGGTCGTCGGCGACATCGGTGAGCCCGACCTCGTCGAGCACGTCGTCGATGCCCGCCGTCCGCGCGTCGTCGCCACGGAGATCGGCCAGCGCGGCGAGGTTCTGCCGGGCGGTGAGCGAGGGGTAGAGACCGGGGCCGTCCACGAAGCCGGCGACACCGTCGGGAGCGGCGAACGCCCGTCCGACCTGCGTACCCAGGATCTCGAGCCGGCCGCTGTCGGCGACGGCGAGGCCCAGCAGGAGGCCGAGCAGCGTCGTCTTGCCCGCGCCGTTCGGTCCGACCAGGCCGTGGATCTGACCACGGGCCACATCGAGATCGACGCCGTCGAGCGCGACGACGTCGCCGAAACACTTGGTGATCCCGCGAGCCCGGACTGCGAGGAGTGCGTCCATGAGTCCCTTCTTTCGAAATCCGCAGGGACCCTAGGGACGGCACACAACGCACACACAGACGCCTCGTTGAACGCACGGGGAACGAATCGTCAAACCGTCGGCAAGTCGCACGCACGAGTCGCTTGCGCCGGACGGGAGTTGGCCGACACCAGTCGGATCAGGAGGCGCCACCGGGAACGGCAGCTGGCGGAAAGCTGTCCCGCGGTCGCCTACCCGGCGTGCAGCATCAGCCCGATCCCGACGACGACCAGCCCAGCCGCCGCGATCCGGGGGAGGCCGAACCGTTCCTTGAAGAACACCGCACCGATCACCGCGCCGACGATGATCGAGGATTCCCGCAGCATCGCGGACGCGCGTCTGTACCAGGCCGGGTAGCTTGATCGACATGCATCACGGGCGGGTAGTTGAAGCGTTTCGTCTTGAGGCGGGGCAACTCGCGCGGGCGATGGCTGGGGTCTCGGTGCCCGAGTGGCGTCTGCCGACGCGGTGTGCACCGTGGAAAGTGAGTGACTTGCTGGCTCACGTCCGGGTGGTGATTGCCTGGTTGCCGGGCATGCTGGCCGCGCCGGCGCCGACCCGTGCCGAGGTCTCGGCGGTTGAGTATTACCGGCCCGACGACCGTTTCGCTCCGGACACCAACGCGGCTCGGATCGCGTTGGCTCGAGATCACGTGGCCGAACAGCTCAGTGGTGCCGCGCTCGCCGACGACTTCAACGCCACTTGGCAACAGATGGACCAACTGTGCCGGACCGAGCCCGAAGGGCGCGTGGTTCGCACCCGGCACGGCGACGCGATGCTCCTGTCGGAATTCCTGCTGACACGCGTGGTTGAGGTCGCCGTGCACGGTCTGGACCTGGCCGACGCCCTGGGGCGCGAGCCGTGGCTGACTTCTCAGGCCGCAGATTTGGTGCAGGACCTTCTGCTCGGCCCGGATGAGGCAGCAGCACTGGAGAAGCTGGGCTGGGGGCAGCTTCGCTTCCTGCGCAAGGCGACGGGGCGGGAGCCGATCACCAGGGAGGAAGCATTGGATGTCAGCCGACTGGGCATTCGATGGCTCACGCTGGGGTGAGAATGTTGCCAGCCGACGCCAGCGAAACGGTAGATCTCAATCGTGCTCTCACGGCGCCGGACGAGGTCGCAGCGTACGAAAGCGTTCATCCAGTCGCTGGACCAGCGAAGTAATTACTGCATCAGCAGGGCTTGACCGAGCGCCTCCCGGCGGGGCGACGGACGCGAAACGGCCCTGTGGCTGCGCTCACAGGACGCGTCTATACCTACGACGGATTGGACGGCGCTGCGAACCTCCACGCCGACAGGGGAGCACGAGGTTAGCGGGGTCGGGGCACGGAGCCCCAGTTCGTCGCCGCCCAGGTGCGAGCTCACGTACTCAGACCGTGCAGCTCACGGGAGGAAGTGACCTGCAGTACTAGCCGAAGTCCGAGACGGCCGGAGATGTCCAGAAGGTCACAGTCGGCCCGTAGGAGCCGTCCTCCTCGTCGCTCACCGCAACGGTGATCTCCCGGTCGGGGTAGCACGCGGACAGCACTCCCTGCCAGCACTCCCTGAGAGCCAGCGCGAGTTGAGGCAGTTCCTCCCCGAGCTGATCGTCATCCGTCAGGGAAGTGTTGCCAAAAGTGGCCCACAACTCGACGGGGTTGGTGACGGCTTCGATGCGCTGCCGATCGTCGCCCAGGTTCGTACGGGGAGAGCTCCTCGTCCTTCCAATCGGCGCGCCATCGCCTGAAGAACGCTGGCAGCTCACGCTCGGACCACGCCGGTTTGTTGCTGCTCAAGGAATCTCCCAGGGGAACGCGCGCGCACGTCCTTCGATAGGCGCATGAAGACTTCACCGGTCTTCGGGGCCCGGGCCCCCATCAGCCCCTCTGGCCAGCGAAGCTATTACCGCATGGGCGAAGCTTGACTGAGGATTCCCGCAGCGCGCGATCGGCGCCAGTTCGGCTCGCGTCTGGGCCCACAGGATCAGGGCGTACGCCGCCACCGACAGGGCCGAGCCCAGCAGCCCCAGCAGGGCGAACGGCCGTAGAGGGCTGACGAGTTCGCCGCGTCGGCGGTAGGCGGCGCAGGCGGGGATCACGACTCCCTGGACGGCCGTCAGCCAGGCGATGTAGCCGAGGGAGGAGCCCGAGGCCCTGACGGCGAGGCCGTCCAGCACGGTGTACCCCGCGATCGTCAGACCCGTCGCGAGCGCGGCGCCGATGGCCGCCCAGTCGGGCCGGCGGCCGCGCAGCCCCCACAGCGCCACCCCGGTCAGTCCGGCGCACGACACGGCGACACCGGCCGCCGCCCAGCCGTCTGGTATCTCGTGCGCGAAGACCGCCGCCAGCACGGTGACCACCAGCGGGGCGGTCCCGCGCGCGATCGGGTACGCCTGCCCGAAGTCACCGAGCCGGAACGACTGCATCAGCAGGACGTAGTACGCGATGTGGACGGCCGCGGAGCCGAAGAGGAACGGCCAGGCCCCCGCCGCCGGGAAAGAGGTGAACGGGATCATCGCGAGCCCGATCAGCGCGCCGCCCCCGATCAGTGTGAAGCCGAGGAGCTAGTCGGTGATACGGTGCGCGATCGCGTTCCAGGAGGCGTGCGTGACGGCGGCGAGCAGGACCGCCGCGGTGACGGCGGGCGTCACGCGGACCGCTCGCGCACGTCCACCAGGGTGCCGCCCGCATGGGCGATCAGCGTCTTCGGGTCCATCGGGAACACGGTGTGCGGGGTGCCGGCGGCGGCCCACACGGTGTCGTGGCCGAGCAGCGAACGGTCGGCGAGCACCTGCGTCCGGGTGCGGTGCCCGAACGGCGGCACACCGCCGATCACGTACCCGGTGGTCTCCCGTACGAGGTCGGCCCCCGCCCGGGTGACCTTCCGAGCGCCGAGTTCCTCCCGGACCCGCTCGACATCGACCCGGGAGGCGCCGTCCATGAGCACCAGCACCGGGACACCGTCCGCGGCGAAGATCAGCGACTTGCAGATCTGGCTCAGTTCGCACCCGATCGCCGCGGCGGCCTCGGCGGCGGTACGGGTCGCGTCCGGGAAACGGCGGATCCGCGCGTGGAGGCCGTTGAGCCCCAGCTCTTCGAGGGCTTCGGCGAAACGGGGGTGAGCTCCTGATTCCGTGGGCGTCATGGGAGGCACGCTAGCGGTGGGTGTACGACACAAGCGACCGGGTTCGGCGGCATCTCACCCGGTCGCTGCCGTGCGTCAGCTGCCCGCTCGCAGCAGTGCCGCCACGATCGGGCCCGCCGTGTCACCGCCGTGGCCGCCGGCCTGGACCACGCCCGCGGCGGCCAGGTCGCCCTTCCACGCGGTGAACCAGCCGTTGGGCTTCTTCTGGCCGTCGACCTCCGCCGACCCCGTCTTCGCGCCGTAGTCCGGCCCGAGGCCGGCCATCGCCTTGGCGGCCGTGCCCGCCGCGGCCGTGTACTGCAGGACCTCCTTCAACTGGGCCTGTGTGGACGCCGACATGGTGCGCGTCGCCTTCGCCGTGGTGCGGTGGTCCACCGACGGGGAGACCAGATACGGCTGGTGGAAGACGCCCGTCTTCGCCGTCGAGATCACCGAGGCCATGTTCAGCGGGTTCATCCGCACACCGCCCTGGCCGATCAGCGAGGCCGCCATCTGGGCCTGGCTCTGCACCGGGACGGCGCCGTCGAAGGTCGGGACGCCGATCGCCCAGTTGTTCATGCCCAGGCCGTAGATCTGCTGGGCGACCTGGGTGAGGTCGTCGTTCTTCAGCTTCGTCGCCTGGCTGATGAAGGCCGTGTTGCAGGACGCCGCGAAGCTCGCCTTGAACGTGCCGTTCTTGATCTCGAACTTGTCGTCGTTCTGGAACTTCCAGCCGCCGTACGTCACGTACTTGGGGCAGGGGTGCGGCTTGTCCGGCTTCGCCAGGCCCTTCTCGAACAGCAGCGTCGACGTCACGATCTTCATCGTGGAGCCCGGCGCGAGGGAGCCCTGGAAGGCCACGTTGAAGCCGTGACCCGAGTTCGCCACCGCCAGGACCTCGCCCGTGGAAGGCCGCATGACGACGACGGACGCCTGGTTCTTGTGCGCCACCTGCTGCTCCGCCAACGCCTCAAGGGCCGGGTTCAGCGTGGTCCGCACGGTGCCCGGCGTGCCCTCGCTCAGCGTCAGCAGGGTCTTGTCGGGGGTCTTCTGCGTGCCCTTCGCCGCCGCCTTGCGCACGATGCGCAGCTCGATGCCCGCCTTCCCCCCGGCCTGCTTGCCGTACTTCTCGCGCAGGCCGTCCAGCACCGTGCCCAGCGAGGGGTACTTCGCCTCCGTCAGCTCGCCGCCGTCGCGGTCCAGCGCCCGGATGGGCGGCGTGCCCGCCTCACCCGTCACCAGGCGGTCACCCTCGGCCAGGTCCGGATGCACCACCGACGGCTGCCAGCGCACCCGCGGCGCGCCGTCCTCGGTGCGGCGCACGACCGTGAGCTTCGTCTCGTACGCGAGCGGCTTGCTCCTGCCCTGGTACGACACCGTCGCCTTGACGGAGAAGGGGACCGACGCCCCGGAGGCGGTGCCGGGGGTCAGAGTCACGCCGGTGATGTGCGCGTCCTTGCCGTAGCCCGTCAGGACCGGGGCCGCGCCGGCCGAGTCGTCCGTGGCGGCCGCCGCCTTGGCGACATCGCCGTGCTGCCAGGCCGTGAGGAACGCCGTCGCGGCCGTGCGGACCTCGGAGGCGGACAGCGGGCCGGTCTTCACCGTCTTGTGGTGCGCGGCGGACGCCTTGCCGTCGTCGGCCGCCGCACCCCCGCTCAGCAGGCTGTAGCCGCCGACCGCCCCGACGACACCGACGGCGGCGATCAGCCCTCCGATCACCAGCGGCCGGTTGTTGGTGTTCCGCTCGGCGACGCGTCTTCTGTTGCCCACTGCTCCCGATCCTCCGCAGTCCCCTGGTCCCCCGCGCTCTCACGCTCCTCAACGACTACAACCACACTAGAGTCCCGCACCGACAAGGGTGACCTCAGCGGCTGGTTCGTAGCACAGCTGCGACGATCGGACCGGCCGCGTCACCGCCGTGCCCGCCCTGCTGGGTCATGGCCGCGGCGGCCATGTCGTCCCGGTAGCCGGTGAACCAGCTGTTGGACTTGGCCTGCCCGTCGACCTCGGCGGACCCGGTCTTCGCGCCGATGTCACCGCCCAGCCCGGACATGGCGCGGGCGGCCGTGCCCTCGGTCGCCGTCAGCCGCATCATCGACCGGAGTTGCGCCACCGTGCCGGACGGCAGTCCCTTGGCGGTGGCGAGTTGGCGGTCGTCCAGCTTCGGGGAGACCAGGTACGGCTGCCGGAACGTGCCCGTGGTCGCGGTGGCTGTGACGGACGCCATGTTCAACGGGCTCATCTGCACCTGGCCCTGGCCGATGGCGCCCGCCGCGCGGTCCGGGCCCGTGACGGCGGGGATGCTGCCGTCGAAGGAGACGATGCCCGTCTTCCAGTTGTTCTGCCCGAGTCCGAACCGCTCCTCGGCCTCGGCCGTCAGGGAGGAGTCCGTGAGCGGCTTCTCGTCGATCAGCTTGATGAACGCGGTGTTGCACGAGCGCATGAAGCTGTTGGCGAGGGTCGCGTGCTCGTTCGGCGTCAGGCCCTGGAGGTTGGTGAAGGTCTGGCTCTGCCAGGTGGCCGAGGGCGGACAGGGCGCCGGGCCGTTCATCGTGGTGACACCGTTGTCGATGAGCATCGCCGACGTGATGATCTTCATCGTGGAGCCGGGCGCGAGACGCCCCTCGAAGGCCGCGTTGAACTGGTCCTGCCGGTGGTTGGCGACCGCCAGCACCTCGCCCGTGCTCGGCTTCACCGCGACCACCGACGACTCCGGGAACTCCTGCACCGCCCGCTCGGCCGCCGCCTGCGCCGCGGCGCTGATGGTGGTGTGCAGCTTGCCGGGCGTGCCCTTGGCGAGGGTCACCAGGATCTTGCCGGGCGTGTTCGCGTCGGTGTGCTCGACGGACAGTTCGATGCCCGGCTTTCCGCTGGCCTTGTCACCGTACTTCACGCGCAGCGCGTCCAGGATCGGGCCGAGGGACGGGTACTTGTCCGCGGTCAGCGCCACGCCGTCGCGGTCCACGGCCTCGATCGGCGGCACCTCGGCCTCACCGGTGACGAGCGTGTCGCCCTTCTCCAGGGCCGGGTGCACGACGGACGGCTGCCAGTCGACCAGCGGGCGCCCGGTGGTCAGCCCGCGCACGATCGTCAGCGTGCTGTCGTAGGCGAGCGGCTTGGACCGTCCGCCGTACGACACCGTCGCCTTGACGGAGAACGGCACCGTCCTCCCGCTGCTCGGCCCCGGCGTGATGTGCACCCCGGTGATGTGCGCCCTGCCGCCGTACGCGGACAGCAACGGCTCCGCGTCCGACGCGTCGTTGGTGTACGAGGCCGCGGTGGACGCGTCGCCCTTCGCCCAGGCGGCGAAGAACTCGGCGCTCGCCTCCTTGACCTCCGTCGCGGACGGCGGCCCGGTCTTCACGGCCGCGGCCGAGCCGGCACCGCCGCCCCCCGAAGGCTCGTGGAGCGCCGACAGCACGTTGTACGCCCCGTACCCGGCACCCCCCACGAGCACCACGAACACCCCGCCGACCACGGCGGTCCTGGCCCCCCTGCGCATGGCGCGCCCCCTTTCCCCGTTGGTCTCGCACAGTAGGCGAAGCAGGGGGCTGCTGTGACCGATGTGTTGGTTTGCTGTCCTAATAGTGATCAGAGATGTGTCTCACGCCGGGAGATCATTCACATTCGTGCACCCCGGGGACCGGCCGAGCGGGCGGTCCCCGGTGCGGGTGCGGTCAGCCGCACCTGTGGTGGTGGCACTTGGGGCCGGTCGGCCAGGGGGCCCGGGTGGGGGCGGTGTGGGTGTCCCCCTTCCTGTGCCTGTCGTCCTTGTGGTCCTGCTTGTGGGGGTTCGCGGAGGGGGAGGGGGACGCGCCGGGTTCGTCGGTGCCGCGGCCGAGGGACGCGGGCGCCGGGAAGGGGGTGTCGGGCACACCGGCGAGGGCGTCGCGCATGTACTGGGTCCAGATCTCGGTGGGGATGTCACCGCCGAAGACCTTCTGCAGACCGCCGACGCCCACCAGGGACTGGAGCTGGGGGTGTTTCGGGTCCTCGCGGAAAAGGACCACCGAGGTGGCGAGTTGGGGGGTGTAGCCGATGAACCAGGCCGACCGGTAGTCGTCGGTGGTGCCCGTCTTGCCCGCGGCCGTCCTGCCGACGGCCTGGGCCTTGGTGCCGGTGCCCCGGGCGATGACGCCCCGGAGCACATCGGTCACGTTGTCGGCGATCGCCGCCGGCAGGGCCCGTACGGGGGCGGGGGCGGTGAAGCCGGACAGGGCCGAGCCGTTGTGGGTCACCGCGGTCACCGAGTACGGGGTGGCCTGCATGCCGCTCGCCGCGAAGGTCCCGTAGACGCCCGCCATGCGGATCGCGCTCGGGGTCGAGGTGCCGATGTAGAAGCCGGCGCTGGGACCGGCCAGGCTGGCGGAGCGCAGGCCGAGGCTTTTCGCCGTGTTCGCCACGTTCTCGTAGCCGACGTCCTCGCCGAGCTGCACATACGGAGTGTTGACCGACTGCTCCATCGCCTTGCGCAGATCGATGTAGCCCCAGCGGTAGTCGGTGTCGTTGTGCTGGTGGAGGAACCCGCTGGGGTCCTTGGTGTCGGTGACGTAGTTGCCCTGCTGGTCCTTGATCTGGATGCCGTCGTCACCGTTGAACTTGCTGGACGGGGTGATCGGCTGTGCGGGCTTGCCGGGCTGCATGACGGCTCCGTGCTGGAGCGCGGAGGCGAGGACCACCGGTTTGAAGGTCGACCCCACAGGGACGCCGGAGGTGTCGGCGTTGTCGGAGTAGTGAGCCTGGTCGAAGCCCGGACCGCCGTACACGGCGAGGATCTTGCCGGTCTTGGGGTCCACCGAGGCGGCTCCGGCCTGGACGTCCCGGTCGACCTGCCGGTGGGCGGGGTCGAGGCGTTCCTTGCGTACCTGTGCGACGGCCTGGGCCAGCTTCGCCGTCTTCTTCTTGTCGAACGTGGTGTGGATCTGGTAGCCGCCCCGGCTCAGGCTGCCGTCGGTGACGGCCGGGTCGTGCGCCTGGACGTACGACCTGGCCAGTTGGACCAGATAGCCGGTCTGCCCCGTGAACCCCGAACCGGGGGACCATTTCCTGGGCGTCGGGAAGTCCGCGGCCGTGTACCGGGCGCGCTGCTGCTGGGTGAGCTTGCCGGTCGTCACCATCCGGTCGAGCACCCACGACCAGCGCGACTTCGCCTGCGCCTGGGCCTTGGGGTCGGAGTCCGCGTACTGGAAGAGGCTCGGCTCGTTGACCGCCGCGGCCAGGAAGGCCCCCTGGCTCACGTTGAGCTTCTCCACCGGGAGGTCGTAGTACATGCGGGCGGCGGCCTGGACGCCGTTGGCCTGGCGGCCGAAGAAGCAGGTGTTCAGATACCCCTGGAGGATCTGCTGCTTGCTCATGCTGGCGCCGATCTTGGACGAGATCAGCAGTTCCTTGAACTTGCGCGAGACCGTCTGCGACTGGTCGAGGTAGGTGTTCTTCACGAACTGCTGAGTGATCGTCGATCCGGACTGCACGGAGCCGCCCTCGGCCATGTGGAACATGGCGCGGGCGATGCCCTGCGGGTCGATGCCGGGGTCGGTGTAGAAGGACGAGTTCTCCGCCGCGATGAAGTCCCACTGCACGTCCGCGGGCACCTGCGCGAGGGCGACGTTCTGCCGGTTGACGCTGCCGTCGGCCGCCAGGACGGAGCCGTCGGACCAGTAGTAGACGTTGTTCTGGAGCAGCGTCCGGGGGTTGGGGTCGGGGATGGTGACCGTGGCGTAGGCATACCCGACGGCCGCCGCCGTGGCGCCGAAGAAGAGCAGGAAGAACGACAGAACGTGACGCCACGACGGCAGCCAGCGGCGCGGGCCCGTCCGGTTCTGGCGCGGGTAGTCGATCCAACGTTTCTGCTGAGGTGCCGCTCTTCGGGCGCGGTGTGCTGTGCCCTGTCCGGGGACCTGCTGCCGGGAGGCCCGGCGGCCCCCGGCGCGGTCACCCATGACACGGCCGCCGGCGAGGGTGCGCTGCGGCGGTCGGCGTCGGTTTCCGCTCATGGGCTCGGATCACTGTCCTCTCGGTACACGTACGCCCATGGGTCCGGCCACCTCGGCGCGCTTACGTTCCCTCCACTGTTTGGACAGAGCCGCTTCGGCCGAAAGTGTTACACCTCGGCCCCGCCGCATCGCGCGGCGGAGCGTATGCCCCGAGCGGGCAGGTCGGCGCGGCTCAGCAGGCCGGCAGCCACTTCACCACCGCCTCCCCGTCCTCGGCCGTCTTCGCGTAGAAGGCCGTCAGCTCCCGGTGTGCCGCCGCGAAGGCGCCCCGGGTCTCGGGCTCCGTGGACATCCCGCCGTAGCGCGGCAGCACGTCCTTTCGGGCGGAGATCCACAGTGTGTCGAAGTCGGTCGTCTCCAGGAATCCGGCCACCCGGTGCGCCTGGGCGGCGGTCAGCACCAGGAAGGGCGGCTTGTGCCGGTCGGGGTGGTACACCGGTCTGCCGCCGAGCACCACCTGGGACCGGGGGCCGCCCTCACCGCGCTGCGGGGGCGCGCAGGCGTAGAGAAGCTCCTGATCCAGGTAACGCTCGTCCAGTACCTCCTCACGGCGCCGGTCCACCCGGTGCCGGACGGCCTCCCAGCCGTCGTTGAACAGTCGTTCCAGCCAGGTCACGCTGTTGCGCAGTGCCGGCGGCGGCACCGCTCGCAGATGGAAGTGCGTACTCATCACTGAAGGAGCGCACGGGGGCGCCGAAGCATCACTCCGCCGGGGCGTACACCGGTCCGCGCCGGGCCTGCCGACGGCCCGCGGCGGCACCGGCCGCGGCGGTACGGACGGCGGCGTGACGTGAAGGGCGCCCGATGAGTTGTGACACATCTGTGAGCACCGACGCTGGTCACCATGAGGCTGTCGATGCGACCGGAGCGCGTCGGACGGCACCCGGTGCGAACGAGGACAGTCTTGGGCCAGGGACGACAGACCCGGAACGTACAGGCGTACGACGGGGAATTGGGCGCGGCGGTCGCGCGGGCCCAGGACGGGGACGAAGCCGCTTTCGCGACCGCCTACCGGATCGTGCAACCGGGCCTGCTCGGCTATCTGCGCGGATTCGTCGGCGACGACGCGGAGGACGTGGCGTCCGACGCCTGGCTGGAGATAGCCCGCGACCTGGGGCGGTTCAAAGGGGACGGGGCCGGCTTCCGCGGCTGGACCGCGACCATAGCCCGGCACCGGGCACTGGACCATCTGCGCCGCCAGCGCTCCCGGCCCCGGCAGGGAGCGATCGAACAGGACGTCCTGGACCTGCCCGGCCCGCACAGCACCCATGAGCAGGCCCTGGAGTCCCTGTCCACCGAGCGGGCCCTGGAACTGGTCCGCGGGCTGCCGCAGGACCAGGCCGAGGCCGTGCTCCTGCGGGTCGTCGTCGGCCTGGACGGCCCCGCCGCCGCACGGGTCCTGCGCAAGCGCCCTGGGGCGGTGCGCACGGCCGCCCACCGGGGACTGAAACGTCTCGCCCGCCAGCTGGGCGTCGCGGGCGAGACGGGCGGGGGTGTGACGGACGAGGCTCCCCGGACGCTGGGGGAGTCGAAGTGAACGACGACGGCGGCGGCCCTGGACAGGCGGACCGTCACCGGGGCGCCACACCGAGTGGATCGCACCCGCCGGACAGGATCGGACAGGAACGGAAGCGGACATGGGTGAACGGCTGAGCGGCGACGGAGTTCCGGGCCGTCGCCCTGCGCACCCTGGCGGCGCCGTGTCCGGCCCGTGGGACGCGCGGGGTGACTCCGTCCTGGAGACAGTGCTGGCCGCGGTCGTACGCGAGGGCGAACTCGACCCCGAGGCCGAGCAGCGGGCGGTGGCCGCCTTCCGGGCCGCCCGCGGCGCGGGCGCGCACCGGGCGCGCACCCGGCGCCGGGACGACTGGCGGCCGCGCGCCGAGCGGAGTGCCGGGCGCCCGGTGAAGACGACGTTCGGCGTGGTGATCGCGAGCCTCGCCCTCGGTGGTGTCGCGGTCGCGGTCGTCGGCACGGCGGGGCCGTCCCGGGACCGTGCCGAGACCGGCCGGGAGACCGGGCGCCCGTCGGCGGTCGCCCCCGCCCGGCCGGGCGGCGCGACCTTGCCGTCCCCCTCCGGCGCCCTCGGACCGAGGAACAGACCGGCCACCGCCAAGGACACCGAGGCCCACTGCCGGGCCTACGAGCATGTCAAGGACCGCGGCAAGGCCCTCGACGCGACGGCCTGGCAGCGGCTCGTCGCGGCTGCGGGCGGGACGGACAAGGTCGCCGCGTACTGCTCCGAGCAGCTCGCCCGGACGGCAACCGCACCGGGCAGGACCGGCAGACCGACGGAGGCCGCCACGAACGCCGGCCGGCCCGGGACCGGCCGTCACGGAGCGGCCGACGCGGCCGGAAACGGCCGGGCGAGCGGCAGCAAGGGCAGCGGGAAGCACAAGTAGCCCTTCACCGCGCCCCCGTGCCGCGTCCGCGCGGTTAGATCCAGGTGTCCAGCCACATCCGCGAGCGCCAGGAGTCGATCGGGATGGCAGTGCCCGCGTAGATGGGCCAGAAGTAGATGAAGTCTGCGCGATCCAGCCCCGGAGGGCCCCGACCAGGGCGTTTGGCGCTGGCCGGGGCCGGATCAGGCGGCTTGGGCCGTCTCTGGGCCGTGATCTTGAGGAGTGGGCGCCAGATAGATGCTGTCGACAGCCTTGCGGGTGCGTCCCTCGCTGCTCGGCATGAGGTGCGTGTAGGTCCGGAGGGTGAACCCCGGATCGCTGTGACCGAGGTACTGGCTCAGGGCCCGGATGTTCTCGCCCGTGTCCAGCAGGACCGACGCGTAGAAGTGCCTGAGTGCGTGCATGCCGTGTTCGGGGGCCGACGCGTACCGTTTGCCTGCCTCCCGCGCCGGGATGATGCCGGCGGCGGCCAGAGCGGGCTTCCAGTGGTGGTCGTTGAAGCTGCTCACGCGGACGTGATTGCCCTCCGGGCCACTGAAGACGAGCCGCTTGGTCACGAGGGGGCCGTCGGGCGTGCGCCACGGCAGCGTCACGGTGATCGGCTCGAACTCCTTCGAGTGGTCCCGGAGCGCGGTCGCCACGGCCTTGGGAAGGGGTACGTCCCGGACCTTGCCGCCCTTCGGCAGGGCGAAAACGTACTTGCCCCGGATGCGTTTGAGTTGATGACCGACGGCCAGCCAACCGCCCTCATAGTCGAGTTCCTCGACGGCCAGACCGAAGATCTCGCCCTGGCGCAACCCGCAGCCCGCCCCGGTGTCCACTGCCGCCTGATAGCGGCGGGGGAGAGCACCGCGTACTCCGAAAACCTGCGCGGCCGTCCACGGAATGACCCGCGGCTTGCCAGGCTTCGGGAGCTGCACCGTGCGGGCCCGGCACGGGTTCTTGCCGAGTAGCCCGTCATCAACCGCCGCGCTTAGCGCAGCCGACACGGTGCCGACGATGATGCGGCGGTGCGAGTCGGCATCGCCCTGCTCGGCCAGGTCGCCCCCATCGGCACCATCAAGAAAGCCCTGGCCGACCAGGGCTTCAAGAAGACCGTCGTCGAGCACGGCACCACGGTCGGCATCGACGTCGAGATCGTCGAACGCAACCCCGCCGACAAGGGCACCGGCTTCGTCCCGCAGGCCAAGAGATGGATCGTGGAGCAGACGCTCGGGATTCTCATGCTGTTCCGGCGGCTCGTACGGGACTACGAGAGCAGGCCGAAGTCGTCCGAATCCAGGGTGCGCTGGGCCATGATCGACGTGATAGCGCGCCGGCTCACCGGCCAGATCACGCCCACCTGGCGCGGGTGACCCGTGGACGCCCAGGTCACACCGCTCCTGGAGCGGATCGACGCACGCGAGCGGGAGCTCGGCACCCCCGCGGACCAGCTCCGCACGCAGATCGACGAACTCGCCGCCCGCCTGCGCGAACTCGACGAGGAGATCGGGAACCTGGCGGTGACCCGCAAGACGCTCCTCGCCCTACCCCCGACGGCTCCGGATCCGGCCGATCCGCCGCCGGTCCAGCCGGCCTACCAGCAGATCCTCGGCGTATTCGCCGACGCCGCCGGACCGATGCGCGCCCGCGACCTGTGCGAGCGCCTCGACCTCGACGTCATGCCGAAGAACATCGAGAGCACCCGGCACAAGCTCAAGCGCCTGGTCAGTCTCGGTGTCCTAGCCGAGCGCGAACCGGGCCTGTTCGCCCGGCGCCGCCCGTAGCCTCTCGCATCAAGTCGTAGATCACGGCCACGCACTCGTCGTCCGGCTCAGCACGCCCGCTGCGACCGCGAACATTTACGGTGGCCAGGGACTGTTTCTTGGATCACGGCTAGGCCGGATGACGGCGGCAGCACAGACGTGGGTGGAGCTCCTCCCATATTGATTGGCACGTGCCCTGTCGTCGGTGCAAGCATCTGCGAATGCCCACACTTGCCGATGATCTCGGCTGCCTCTCCTATGTCGTCGCCGGTGACGGACCGCCCGTCGTCCTCGTGCACGCCGGCGTCGCCGACCACCACATGTGGGACGCGATCGTGCCCGCCCTGGCAGAACAGCACACCGTCATCCGGTACGACTTGCGCGGCTTCGGTGAATCCACGGCACCGACTGGCCCGTTCAGCGAGACTGACGATCTGCGCCGCCTCCTGGACCACCTCGGCTACGAACGTGTCCGACTCGTCGGCGCGTCCTGGGGCGGCCGCGTGGCCGTGAACTTCACCCTCGCCCATCCGGGCAGGGTCCACTCCCTGGCCGTGCTCGCCCCGCCGTGGCCGGGATACCACTGGTCCACGGAAATGGTCGCCTACGACGAGGCGGAAACGGCGGCTCTGAGCGTCGGCGACCTGGACACCGCCGTCGGTATCAACCTGGACATGTGGCTGCGTGGGCCGGTTCGAAGCTGGGAGAACGTCGCCGCTGGACTGGCTGACCAGCTCCGAGGCCCGCTACGGACATCGCTGGTGAATCAGGGCATCGTCGGGGAGTACTCTCAGGGTTCCCCAGCTGGCGACATCACCGGCATCTCCGTCCCCACACTGGTCGGGATCGGCAAGTTCGACGTTGCCGACTTCCAGGACATCGGCCGGCGCTACGCCTCCGAGATCCCCGATGCCACCCTGGTCGAGTTCGCCACCGCAGCTCACCTCATCGCACTGGACGCGCCCACCGAACTCACTGCGGTACTGGGCCCGTTCCTCGCCCGTTAGAGCTTGGATCACTTTGCAGCAACCGGGGCATATCGGTTCAGAATGTCCTCTGAGATCGGGGGAGCGATGTCACAGCGGTGGGGTCTGATTGTCGAGGAGGTGCAAGGGGTGTACACCCACAGCTATTCGGCAACGGTTCTCGAGCACTTCCTCGGCTCGCGCGAGCAGGCCTTGGCCCGCCTGGAGGTGCGCGCCCGCTCCTACGAGGCTCGGCATCCGCTGAACCCTGTAAGGACCCGGCTGTTCCGGACCGGCGAGGGCTTCCTGCGGGTCAACGACGCTGGCATGCGCGGCTTTGGCTGCCGCTTCTCCGTCGCCGAACTGTTGCACGACAGCGCCGAGGAGAAGGAGGCGGCAGCAGCCGCCCGTGAGGCGGAGCGGCAGCAACGGGCGGCGCAGAAAGCAGCGGAGAAGGAAGCGAAGCGCTCTCAGCGTAACTCCCGCCGAGGCTTGTGACGTCAGCGGCGCCAGGGGCACGGTTCGTCCCGACACGAAGCCGTGCCCCTAACGTGCCCGACGGAGCAGCGACCAACGGGGAACGGCGGTGAACACCGGCGAGCCTCCCAGGAACGCACAGGTCAGCGACTTGCCAGCTCAGAGCGCATCCGCATACGCGATCTTCCAAACTGGGGCTCTGCTCTACTTCTGGACCATCTAAATGCCTTGGTCGCGACGGGCCGGGGCAGGAACAATCGCTGATCATGAACTTGGTATCCCACTGGCCTCTGGCGGGACTGCAGCTGACTACGCCACGACTGGAACTGCGATTGCCGAATCTCGATCAGCTGGTCGCGCTAGCTTCCTTGGCATCCGACGGTGTTCATGACCCGGCAGTGCAGCCATTCACCGCGGCATGGACCGATGTCGAGCCGGAGCAGCGGGCCCAGAACGTCCTGCAGTACCACTGGCGCTGCTGGGGCGCGTGGAAGCCGGAGGACTGGGAGCTGAACTTGGTGGTACTGCGAGACGGCGTCGTGGTGGGGACACAGGGCATCAGCGCCCGGGACTTCGGAGTACGTCGTGAAGTCGGTACCGGCTCGTGGCTCGGCAGGGCCTACCACGGACATGGCCTGGGGACTGAGATGCGCGCAGCGGTCCTGCACTTGGCCTTCGCCGGACTCGGTGCGCAACAGGCCGTCTCCGGGGCATACACAGATAACTCGGCCTCGCTGGGGGTATCGCGCAAGCTCGGCTACCGCGACGATGGGATCGAGCGACACGCCGTACGCAGCAAGCCTGCTGTGCTGCAAAGGCTCCGCCTCAGCGCCGAACAGTGGCAAGGTAGCCAACGAGTCCCGGTGGCGATCGAAGGCCTGCGGGAGTGCCTGCCTTGGTTCGGCCTGAGCGAGCAGGTTGACATCCAGGGTTGACATCAACGAGGGCAGACAACGCTGGACTGAGGCGGCGCTTCGCGGAAATGGCCCGGCGAGCGGAAGCAGCCCAGCAGGATCAATGCCGCAGCTGGACCGAACTTGTAAAGCGGTGGTCACGTATCGAGGGCCGGACGGCAGTGACGGCAACAAGCGCGGACGCCTACGGCACCCGGTGGCCTGTCACGGAAGCCCCACAGACCCACTGGCCCAGCCAACTGGGGTGTGCCCGCATCGTCTAATCACCTGTGCTTGGGACTCGGCTCGGCGCCAAGGCACGGAGCCAACCGGCGAGCGCGGAGAAGTCGGCGTCTACGAGGCCTTGGGTCGGATCGACGCGATGAAGAAGCGACGGCCCAGGATGTTGGGCGTCGACCCAGAGGCGGTCCATGGCGCTGATCTCGTCGTCGACCCAGATGAACGGCCGGCGGTTGGCCCACTCGACAAGGTGGCGGGTCTTCCAGTGCAGGCCGCGCGGACTGTCGTCGGCGCAGGAGTCCGGCCACTCCACGACAGGCAGCCGCGTCAGTCCGATACGTGGGGCGACGGCCTCATTTGCATCCTCCATCCATGTCGAGGCCCACATGAGATGACAGCCCAGGGCCATGAGGCGCGGCCCAAGACCAGGGTCAAGCCGCCCAAGCAGCGGATTCCCCCGGGCGGGCACCGGGGATCCGGAAACCGGGGCTTGCAAGCGACTGGATGACGACCCGAACGGTATGAGGGGACCGTCGACGTCGAGGAAGAGGATGGGACGCTCCGATGCGCTTGTCACGGCGGCACGATAGCCCGGCGTGGCAAGGAAGTATCACACCCTCTGCCACGGGCCGTCTCTGGACAGTGCGAGGCCACCCGACGTCGACCAACAATGACAGAAGCCCACGGCATCTGAACTGGTCAGAGCCGTGGGCTTCTTCTGCCTCGCAGGTCTGCGAGACCGCTGATTAATACACCGGCGTGTGATGCGGGCGAACGCGCAATACCGCACGTCAGGGGCGTGAGGATTGGACCAATCAGGTGACGTTTCTTTCTGCGGATGCGTGCTCGGGATACCCGAGACAATCCTGAAGGGCAGCCCCACCGGCCGCAGCGCTCCATCGGGCGCGGACCTTCCGGGGCGCTCGGATTCGGGAAGGAGTTCTCGATGCAGAATCGAATCGCACGCGGCCTCACCTCAGGTCTCGCCGCAGCCATTCTGGCGACGGGAGTGGCCGCCGCAGCGGCAGGCTCCGCCTCCGCGGCGCCCTCCTCGACCGCCAGCGTGACGTCCAGCCATCTGGCACCGCCGGCGAAGAAATGTCACAAGGTCAAGGGCTACTGGAAGAAGGTCAAATCCCACGGCAAGGTGAAGAAGGTCTGGGTCAAGCCCCACACCGTCTGCACCAAGTAGCGGCACTCCGCCGCTCCGCATGGGCCTCCATGTGCAGACAGCAGACCTGCACATGGAGGTCTGCGTATGTGCAGGCGTCACGCCCACGCCCGAAGTCCCCGGCGGGTGACTTACATCGCTATGAAGAGAATGTACGTGATTCGCCGCGTGACCATGGTTGGAGGCATCCTCGGCGTACGCCAACAGCAGCAGACATGCCAGCGTCTTGGCTGCGGCCGTGGGCATCTCGCCGGGCTTGGTGTCGGTGGAGGGCCTGACTCGCAGACCGTGTCGGCTCCGGTCCAGCCACACGGATGAGCCGGAGCCGACGGGCACTTTGTTCAGGCAGGGGGTTCAGTCGTGGACGGTCTCGCAGGGGCGCAGACCTGGTTCGTCGCTCCACGAAGTGCACAACTGGGTGTGGTTACTGAACCCTTCGTTGATCGGGAAGGTCCATTGCACGCTGAAGGTCGCGCACCGTTTGGGGCCCGTCGCGAACAGGGAGCCGTTGGCGTAGAGCCGGGGGGGTGGCACAGTGATGGCCGCCGCCACCGTAATCTGGCCGTCGACGAGCCGGTAGCGCACGATCCGGCCGTCCTTCTCGCGCTGGACGGTGCCTGCCGTCCGCAGCAGACGCGGCGCCTGCGACACGACGCGTCCCGCATCCCGATGGCCACGGCGAGGTCGGAGACTGTCCTGCACCCCGCGCCGCGGCCTCCAGCAGCTCATCCCGCGACGCTGCCACCGCATCCGCCAGCTCAATCTCCATACCAACCCGCCCTCTCTCGCCAAGCAGCCCCGCTTGGCGATGACGGCAATACCGTCGCCCTGAAGGGATGGCACATCGCAGCGGGACCACCATCTCAGTGCATCGGCTCCACTCGTCACCCAAACGCAGCATGAAGTGCAAGCGAGCGCACGGACGGCACACAGTCTGGGACGGCCCGCAACTCAATCGCTTGGGGCGGGACATCTCGGGCCCCCAGGTGTCCCCCGATGGAGCCACGAACGAGAAAGGGGCCTGCTCAGGCCTAACGGGGCCAGCCCGCTGTAAATCTGCCGTGTCGCCGGAACCGGGCCGTCTCCGGGCCGTCCGAGGGTGGCCAACGGCAACCGCTGACGACCAACAACGACCACGAGGGCGCGGCCGACTGCCGCGCCCTCGTGGTGTGTCCGTCCAGCTAGATCCAGGTGTCCAGCCACATCCGCGAGCGCCACTGGTCGATCGGGATGGCCGTGCCCGTGTAGATGGGCCAGAAGTAGATGAAGTTCCAGGCGACCAGCAGGACCAGGACGCCCGCGCCCGCCGCTCCCACCACCCGGCGGCGTTCGTCCGCGCCGGGCGGGCCGACGAGGGCGCCGACCATCATCGCCACCGCCAGGCACAGGAACGGCAGGAAGACGACCGCGTAGAAGAAGAAGATCGTGCGCTCCTGGTACATGAACCAGGGCAGGTATCCGGCCGCGATGCCGCAGGCGATCGCGCCCGCCCGCCAGTCCCGGCGGAACGCCCAGCGCCACAGCACGTACAGGATCGCGAAGCAGGCCGCCCACCACAGCAGCGGGGTGCCGAGCGCGAGGACCTCGCGGGCGCACTTCTGGCCCGCGTCCGAGGGGCAGCCGGACTGGCCGGGTGAGGGGGACTCGTAGAAGTACGAGACCGGGCGGCCCAGGACGATCCAGCTCCACGGGTTCGACTGGTACGTGTGCGGGGACGACAGGTGGACGTGGAAGAGATAGACCTCGTGCTCGTAGTGCCACAGGCTGCGCAGCCAGTCGGGCAGGAAGGTCCAGTTGCCGCCCTTGCCGTCCGTGGC
The DNA here is from genome assembly GCF_042889625.1 of Streptomyces sp. NPDC002573. Taxonomy (NCBI): domain Bacteria; kingdom Bacillati; phylum Actinomycetota; class Actinomycetes; order Kitasatosporales; family Streptomycetaceae; genus Streptomyces; species Streptomyces sp. NPDC002573. The sequence continues at coordinate 83,151 of NZ_JBIARC010000008.1, forward strand.
GGCCCAGTTGCGGAAGTAGCCGCCCGTGCCGTCGGCCGGGGAGAGGATCCAGCCGATCCAGGAGGTCAGGTACACGATCAGGGCCACCGGGACCGTCGCCAGGAAGGTGATGCCCGTGTCGCGCCTGAGGGCGGTCCGGTACGGGTGGGGGGCGCCCGCGACCCGGCGCGCGCCCACGTCCCACAGCACCGCCATCACACAGAAGGCCGCCAGGATGTAGAGGCCGTTCCACTTGGTGCCGATGGCGAGGCCGAGCATCAGGCCCGCCGCCCAGCGCCACGGCCGCCATCCCAGACGGGCCGTCTCGGCGGTGTGCGCGTCGGGACGTACCCGCCCGTCGGCGTCCGCGGGGAGCGCGGCCGCCAGTCTCGCCCGGGCCCGGTCGCGGTCGACGAGCAGACAGGCGAAGGCCGCGAGGACGAAGAACTCCAGGACGCCGTCGAGGAGCGAGGTGCGGCTCATCACGAACTGCAGCCCGTCCACCGCCATCAGCGCGCCCGCCAGGCAGCCGAGGAAGGTCGAGCGGAACAGACGCCGGCCGATGCGGCACAGCAGCAGCACCGCGAGCGTGCCGAGCAGCGCCGTCATGAAGCGCCAGCCGAACGGATTGAACCCGAAGATCAGCTCGCCGAGGCCGATGACGTACTTGCCGACCGGCGGATGCACCACGTACGCGGGGTCCGTGGGGATCGGCACATGGCCGCTGTGCTGCAGGATCAGGTCGTTGGCGTCCTTGGCCCAGTTGGCCTCGTAGCCGTTGTGGATCAGCGCCCAGGCGTCCTTGGCGTAGTACGTCTCGTCGAATATCACCGCCCGGGGGCTGCCCAGGTTCCAGAACCGCATCAGCCCGGCCAGCAGCGTCACGAGCAGCGGCCCGCCCCACGCGGACCAGCGCGTGATGCGGTCGGCGGCCCCCTGGCGCAGACCGAGAGCCGCCCAGATGCGCGGACTGGGCTCGCTGTAGGGCGGCACCAGCCGGTCGCGGACGTCGCTTCTCGGGGGCGCGGCGTAGCCGAACCGCCGCAGCCGCTGCTGCCACGTCAGCCGCTCGTCTGCGGTGGCCTGGGCCTGCCGGGTGTCCGTGGAGGACGCGGTACTGGTCACCGCGCCATCGTAGGGAACACGTCTGTGTGAGTCCCGTGCATGGCGCCTGCGAGGATGGAAACGTGACAGTAACGCCCGGAATTCTGGTCCTCGCCGGCACCCCCATCGGGGACATCGCGGACGCGCCGCCACGGCTCGCCGAGGAACTGGCCACCGCCGATGTGATCGCGGCCGAGGACACCCGCCGACTGCGCCGGCTCACCCAGGCGCTGGGGGTGCAGCCCGCCGGACGCGTCGTGTCCTACTTCGAGGGCAACGAGTCCGCCCGCACCCCGGAGCTGGTGGAGGCGCTGGCGGGCGGGGCGCGGGTGCTGCTCGTCACCGACGCGGGGATGCCCTCGGTGTCCGACCCGGGCTACCGGCTGGTCGCCGCCGCCGTGGAGAAGGACGTCCGGGTGACCGCCGTGCCGGGTCCGTCCGCCGTCCTCACCGCGCTCGCGCTGTCCGGGCTGCCGGTGGACCGCTTCTGCTTCGAGGGGTTCCTGCCGCGCAAGGCGGGCGAGCGGCTGTCGCGGCTGCGCGAGGTGGCCGGCGAGCGGCGCACCCTCGTCTACTTCGAGGCCCCGCACCGGCTGGATGCGACCCTCGCCGCCATGGCCGAGGCGTTCGGGCCCGAGCGGCGGGCCGCCGTCTGCCGTGAGCTGACCAAGACGTACGAGGAGGTCAAGCGCGGTCCGCTGGGCGAGCTGGCCGAGTGGGCCGCGGAGGGCGTCCGGGGCGAGATCACCGTGGTGGTGGAGGGGGCCGGCGAGCCGGCCGCCGGGGAACTGGACGCCGCGGAACTGGTGCGCAGGGTCCGGGTGCGGGAGGAGGCGGGGGAGCGCCGCAAGGAGGCGATCGCGGCGGTGGCCGCGGAGGCGGGCCTGCCGAAGCGGGAGGTCTTCGACGCGGTGGTCGCCGCGAAGAACGCGAGCGCCTAGGCGGCGGGCACGGCGAAGGATCCGAAACCCGAACGATTGGGCGTCGTCGCGCCGCGGAGAACACGAGCGGTTGGGCGTCGTCGCGCCGCAGAGAACACGAGGGGTTGGGCGTCGGGCGTGGCGAAGGACTCGAACGATCGGGCGTCGGGCGCGGCGAAGAACCCTAACGATCGGGCGTCGGGCGCGGCGAAGGACCCGAACGATCGGGCGTCGGGCGCCGCGGAGAACACGGACGGTCGGGCTGCGGTCACCGCGTATCCGAACGGTGCGTGGCGCCGCTCACACCCGCTCTGAGCAGCGCTCATCTCCCATGAGCAGGGTGACCCATGCGAGAGCAAAGGGTTGTCGTGGAAGGCAAAGCCGTAACGCCGCCATCCGGGTCACTTTGGCAAGCGACATCCAAATCGCCTCCAACACTCGACAGGACCCTGTGCCTTCGCGTCGGCGAAGGCGTCCACTGGGGGCAGGGACGTACCCGTCCCTCGCCCACCGTGGGAACCCGCGGGATTCAGGGGGAACCCCGCCCCACCCGGGCGCTTGTCCAGCGGACAAGAGGAGCTGGCATGAGTGAGAGCGCAGGGCGGACCGGCCAGGTCGCAGCGGCCGGTGACGTCACCGGGCAGTACGACCGAGGTGCGGCGACCGCCGTCGTCCAAGAGTCCTATTCCTTCGCCTGCATGCGCTGCGGGCACGGCTGGGAGCAGTCGTACGAGATAGAGCACCACGTCGACGGCGACGGCAACGAGTTCGTCATATACGTGGCGGGCGGCCGTGTGGTCCCGTCGCCGCTGAGCCGCCCCGCCTGCGTGAACTGCGACAACCATGTGGTGCGCATCATGCGTCCCGGCCAGGTGTCCTCCGCGCAGAACTCCCTGCACCGGCACCACCGCCCGGTGTCGGCGGCCGTCGGGAAGGACCTCGACGAGCCGCGGACGGAACCGGCGGAGCCCAGGGAGCAGCACCACTGGCATCTGATGGACCTGCTCCAGCCGTTGTTCCACCACCGCAAGGCGGGCTGAGCCCCGCAGGCGGCCCTTTCCAGGGCGGCATGCCCCTTCCGTAGGATCGAGGCATGCCTTCCCCCGCGTCCGACAAGCACGTGCCGCCGCCGCTCCCCGAGCCCCTCGGCATCTCCGTCGCCGACTCGCACACCCACCTCGACATGCAGTCCGGCACCGTCGAGGAGAGCCTCGCCAAGGCGGCGGCGGTCGGTGTGACGACGGTCGTCCAGGTCGGCTGCGATGTGCGGGGCTCGCGCTGGGCCGCCGAGACGGCCGCCGCCCACGACGCGGTGCACGCGGCGGTGGCCCTGCACCCGAACGAGGCCCCCCGTATCGTCCACGGCGATCCCGACGGCTGGTCCCGGCAGGGCGCACGTGAGCCGGGCGGCGACGCGGCCCTGGATGAGGCGCTCGCCGAGATCGACCGCCTCGCCGCACTGCCGCAGGTCAAGGGCGTCGGCGAGACCGGGCTCGACTACTTCCGCACCGGGCCCGAGGGCAAGGCCGCGCAGGAGCGGTCCTTCCGCGCGCACATCGAGATCGCCAAGCGGCACGGCAAGGCGCTGGTCATCCACGACCGCGACGCCCACGCCGATGTGCTGCGCGTCCTCAAGGAGGAGGGCGCGCCGGAGCGGACCGTCTTCCACTGCTACTCGGGCGACGCGGCGATGGCCGAGGTCTGCGCGCGCGCCGGGTACTTCATGTCGTTCGCCGGCAATGTGACCTTCAAGAACGCACAGCCGCTGCGCGACGCGCTCGCCGTCGCGCCCCTGGAACTCGTCCTGGTGGAGACCGACGCGCCCTTCCTGACGCCCGCGCCGTACCGCGGACGGCCCAACGCGCCCTACCTCGTCCCGGTCACCGTCCGGGCGATGGCCGCGGTGCGGGGCATCACGGAGGACGAGCTGGCGGCGGCCCTCGCGGACAACACGGCACGCGCCTTCGGCTACTGACCGTCAGCGACCCGGGCGGCCGTCGGCCGCCCGGAGTCCTCACGCAACCGCCCGTGGGCGTGTCGCAACACCGTGTGACGACGTTGCTTTGGAGAGTGACGACCAGCCGCTAGGTTGGGTCGCCCGTTTCGGACCTTCTCTGGAGCGTGTCGTCGTGAGCAACCGGGAGTACCCGCCGTACGGGACGTACGGCCCCAGACCGGCGTACGAGGGCCACGTGCCGTACGGCCGGATGTACCAGGACACCTACAGGCCCGCGTACGAGGCGCGGGTCGCCGCGGCGCGCGCCAGGGCGGCGACGGCAACGCCGCCGCGTCGCCAGGCGGAGACCATAGGCCCGCTGCGGAGGCCGGTGGACGCCACTGGACCTCTGTGGAGGCCGGTGGACGTCACTGGCCCCCTGCGGCCGGCGGAGGCGCCCCCGCGCCCCGTAGGGCGCACTCAGGCCCGGCACGCGGCGCGGCGCGGAAAGGGCGGCGCGCGCCGCCATCCCGTGCGCCGTCTGCTCCCGCAGGCGCTGGTGGTCGCCTTCCTCGCCGGCGGCACCACCGCGTTCGTCGCCAAGGACAAGGCGATCGAGCTGATCGTGGACGGCAGACACCGCACCCTGCACACCTTCGCCGCGGACGTGGGTGAACTGCTCGCCCAGGAGGGTGTGGCGGCCGGCCCGCACGATGTGGTCGTGCCCGCGCCCGGCACCCCGCTCACCAGCGGCGAAGAGGTCGCGGTGCACTACGGACGCCGGGTGTTCCTCACCCTCGACGGACACCGGAGGCAGGTGTGGACGACGGCGCGTACGGTGGACGGCGCGCTCCAGCAGCTCGGAGTGCGCGCCGAGGGCGCGTACGTGTCGACTTCGCGCTCCCTGCCCATCCATCGCGAGGGGCTCACACTCGACGTCCGCACCGAGCGCACGGTGACCGTCCTGGCGGACGGGCAGCCGCGCACGATCCGCACGAACGCCGCCACCGTTCAGGAGGCCGTCGAACAGGCCGGGATCACCCTGCGCGGGGAGGACACCACCACCGTGGCACCGGGAAGCTTCCCGGCCGACGGGCAGACGGTGACCGTGCTGCGGGTGCGGGGCTCCCGGGAGGTCCGCGAGGAACAGATCCCGTTCGCCGTACGGCGCACCAAGGACCCGACCCTGTTCCGGGGCACCGTGATGGTGGCGCGCGCCGGACAGCCCGGCACCCGCCGGGTGACCTACGCGCTGCGCTCGGTCAACGGCATCCGGCAGCGGCCCCGCCGGATCGAGGTCGAGGTGGTGCAGAAGCCCATGGCCGAGCTGATCCGGGTGGGCACCCGCCCGCGCCCGGAGTCGGTCTCGGGCGCGGAGGGCCTCAACTGGCACGGGCTCGCGTTCTGCGAGTCCCGGGGCCGCCCGGGCGCGGTCGACCCGTCCGGCACCTACGGCGGCCTCTACCAGTTCGACCGGCGCACCTGGCGCAGCCTCGGCGGCGCCGGCCGGCCGCAGGACGCCCCGGTCGAGGAGCAGACCTACCGCGCCAAGAAGCTCTACGTGCGCCAGGGATCCAGTCCCTGGCCGCACTGCGGGCGACGGCTGTATCGCTGAGCGGCTGTACCGCTGAGCGGCCGTACCGCCGAGCGGCGGGGCGGATGCGCGGGGCGGGCGGCGCGGGCGCCGACACGGGCGCCCCGCGCCGCCCCGTACCCTTGGTCCGTGAGCAGCTCCACCCCCGACGCCCTGCTGGGCCCCGCCGACATCCGTGAACTGGCGGCGGCCCTCGGCGTACGCCCCACCAAGCAACGCGGCCAGAACTTCGTCATCGACGCCAACACCGTGCGGCGCATCGTGCGCACCGCCGAGGTGCGGCCCGACGACGTGGTGGTGGAGGTGGGACCCGGGCTCGGCTCACTGACGCTGGCGCTTCTGGAGGTCGCCGAGCGGGTCACCGCCGTCGAGATCGACGACGTGCTCGCCGGGGCGCTGCCCGCGACCGTCGCCGCCCGCATGCCCGGGCGCGCCGAAAGGTTCGCGCTGGTGCACTCCGACGCGCTGCAGGTGCGGGAGCTGCCGGGCCCCGCGCCCACCGCGCTCGTCGCCAACCTGCCCTACAACGTCGCCGTCCCCGTCCTCCTGCACATGCTCGACATGTTCCCGAGCATCGAGCGGACCCTGGTGATGGTGCAGTCCGAGGTCGCCGACCGGCTGGCCGCCGCGCCCGGCTCCAAGGTGTACGGGGTGCCGTCCGTGAAGGCCAACTGGTACGCCGACGTCAGGCGCGCCGGAGCCATCGGGCGCAATGTCTTCTGGCCCGCCCCGAACGTCGACAGCGGGCTCGTCTCGCTGGTCCGGCGGGCGGAGCCGGTCAAGACCGCCGCGTCCAAGGCGGAGGTGTTCGCGGTGGTCGACGCGGCGTTCGCACAGCGGCGCAAGACGCTGCGGGCGGCGCTCGCCGGCTGGGCGGGGTCGGCCGCGGCGGCGGAGTCCGCGCTCGTCGCCGCCGGTGTCTCGCCCCAGGCGCGCGGTGAGTCCCTCACCGTGGAGGACTTCGCGCGCATCGCCGAGGCCGCGGCACCGCGCGCGGCACAGCAACCGACGGCCGCTGCGCGACGGGCCGCATCCCGCACAGAGGAGTCCGAGTAAGTGAGCGTGACGGTCCGCGTCCCCGCCAAGGTCAACGTCCAGCTCGCGGTCGGTGCCGCCCGCCCCGACGGCTTCCACGACCTGGCCAACGTCTTCCTCGCCGTCGGCCTGCACGACGAGGTCACGGCGACCCCGTCCGCCGAGGGGCTCCGGATCACCTGCTCCGGCCCGGACGCGGGCGAGGTGCCCCTGGACCGGACGAACCTGGCGGCCCGTGCGGCCCTCGCGCTCGCCGAGCGCCACGGCCGGGCACCCGATGTGCACCTCCACATCGCCAAGGACATCCCGGTCGCAGGCGGCATGGCGGGCGGCAGCGCCGATGGTGCCGGGGCGCTGGTGGCGTGCGACGCGCTGTGGGGAACGGGTGCCTCTCGCGAGGAACTCCTCGAGATCTGCGCCGAGTTGGGCAGTGACGTGCCGTTCAGCCTGGTGGGCGGGGCGGCGCTGGGCACCGGGCGGGGCGAGAAGCTCCAGGTGCTGGAGGTCGGCGGGGCGTTCCACTGGGTATTCGCGATGGCCGGGCGGGGACTGTCGACGCCAGCCGTCTTCCGCGAGTTCGACCGGCTGAACGAGGGCGTACGGATCCCCGAGCCCGTCGCCGCGCAGGAACTGCTCGACGCGCTGGCGAAGGGCGACGTGGAGGCGCTCGCGGCGGCGGTCTCCAACGACCTCCAGCCGGCCGCGCTGTCCCTGTTCCCCGAGCTCGCGGACACGCTGGCCGCCGGGCGCGCGGCGGGGGCCCTCACGGGCCTGGTGTCCGGTTCGGGGCCGACGACGGCGTTCCTCGCGAAGGACGCCGCCGCGGCGGCGGAGATCGCGCGGGCCCTGCTGGCCTCGGGCACCTGCCGCTCGGCCCGGGTGGCCCAGGCACCGGCGCCGGGGGCGACCGTCATCTGAGGTGGTCGTCGTAGTGGGGGGCCTGAGGCGGTCGTCTTGGCGGGGCGTCCCAGGCAGTCGTCGTAGTGGGTGGTCGTCCGAGGCGGTCGGCGGGTGACGGGTGCGTGCGCCCCGGCGTGCGCGCGGGCTCGGACGGCGCTTCACGCGGGTACTCAGACGCCGGTTGAGTACGAACGCGCTGCCGGGGTCCCCGGGCACCGCGCGACCGTACCCCCATGAGACCCAGTGATCTCGCCGCCACCCCGGAGTCCCGTGACCGGTACGTCGATCTGCTGAGGGCCGGCTCCCTCGGTGTCGTCGTGCTCGGGCACTGGCTGATGGCGGCCGTGTCCGTGGACACCGCCGGGCAGGTGCAGGTGGGGAACCTGCTCGCCCTCCAGCCCCGGCTCCAGCCGCTGACCTGGCTGTTCCAGGTCATGCCGGTGTTCTTCTACGTGGGCGGCTTCGCCCACGCCCTCTCCTGCCGTTCCGTCCGGCGCAAGAACCCCAAGGCCTACTCGGCCTTCCTGCGCGCCCGGCTGCGGCGGCTGCTGCGGCCGACGGTCGTGTTCATCGGGGTGTGGGGCGCCGCCGCCCTCGTCCTCCAACTGGCCGGGGCGGGCGGCGGATTGCTCGACATCGCGCTGCGGCTGGTGGCGCAACCGCTGTGGTTCGTCGGGATCTACCTCGCGATGGTCGCCTTCACCCCGCCGCTGCTGCGGCTCCACGAACGCTGGGGGTGGGGCGTGTTCGGCGGGCTCGTCGCCGCCGCCGTGGCCGTCGACGTGCTCCGCTTCGGCCTGGGCGTCCCCTACGTCGAGTTCCTCAACTTCGCCTTCGTCTGGCTCGCGATCCACCAGCTCGGATTCCTGCGCGCGGACGGCAGACTGCGCCGGCCGTACCTCCTCGCCGGTGCCGGACTCGTGGGGGCCGTGCTGCTGGTCGCGTACGGGCCCTATCCGCTGTCCATGGTCGGGATACCCGGCGAGAGGATCTCCAACATGGCGCCGCCCACCCTCGCGCTGCTGTGCCACGGACTGTGGCTGGTCGGGGCGGTGGAATTGCTGCGCGCCCCCGTCGCACGATGGCTGCGGCGCCCACGGGTGTGGCGCGCGGTCGTCACGGCGGGGGGCGTGTCCATGACCGCCTTCCTGTGGCATCTGACGGCTATGCTCGGCGTCTACGGGGTGCTGCTGGCGGCGGGTGTCCGTATGCCGGAGCCCGGCTCGGGTGTGTGGTGGATACAGGTACCCTTGCGGCTCACGGCCGCCGCGACGCTCACCGCGGTGCTGGTGGCCGCCTTCCGTACGTTCGAAAAACCCTCGGGCGTACGGGAGTCCAGTGCGCCGCGCGCCTGGGCGGGACCCGCTGCCGCGCTCGGCGTCACCTTGTCCCTGTTCGGAGTGCTGGGCCTGTCGATGGTCGGCTTCGGCGGACTCCTGGAAGGCCGTACGGCCCTGCTGATAGCCGTGCATGTCACGGCACCGGTGGCGGTGCTGATGACCCTCGCGGGCTGGCTGCTGGTGGAACGGGCGGGCCGGGACCGGGGCGCCGCCGCCTGACGGGGCCGGGGCTCGGAGATCCTCGGCCCGGGCCGCGCGGTCACCGGCCATGTCACCACAAAGAGTGACAGATCCCTCGCGCACCGCCCTCGGCCCCGGAGGCCCTACGCTTGAAGGCTGACCGACCCCCGTGCGCAGGAGTGAAATGGCCGTCAACCTGGTCAATGTCGAGAACGTCAGCAAGGTGTACGGCACCCGTGCACTGCTCGACGGTGTCTCGCTCGGCGTGTCCGAAGGCGACCGGATCGGGGTCGTCGGACGCAACGGCGACGGCAAGACCACCCTGATCCGGATGCTCGCCAAGCTGGAGGAGGCAGACTCCGGGCGCGTCACCCACTCCGGCGGGCTGCGCCTCGGCGTGCTCACCCAGCACGACTCCCTCGACCCCGCCGCCACCGTCCGGCACGAGGTCATCCGGGACATGGCCGACCACGAGTGGGCGGGCAACGCCAAGATCCGCGACGTGCTCACGGGTCTGTTCGGCGGACTCGACCTGCCCGGGTTCCCGCAGGGCCTCGACACCGTCATCGCCCCGCTGTCCGGTGGCGAGCGGCGCCGTATCGCGCTGGCCAAGCTGCTCATCGAGGAGCAGGACCTGATCGTCCTCGACGAGCCCACCAACCACCTCGACGTCGAGGGCATCTCCTGGCTCGCCCGGCATCTGCGCGAGCGCCGCTCCGCGCTCGTGTGCGTCACCCACGACCGGTGGTTCCTCGACCAGGTCTGCACCCGGATGTGGGACGTGCAGCGCGGCACCGTCCACGAGTACGAGGGCGGCTACTCCGACTACGTCTTCGCCCGTGCCGAGCGCGAGCGCATCGCCGCCACGGAGGAGGCCAAGCGGCAGAACCTGGTCCGCAAGGAGCTGGCCTGGCTGCGGCGCGGCGCGCCCGCCCGCACCTCCAAGCCCCGCTTCCGCGTCGAGGCCGCCAACGAGCTGATCAAGGACGTGCCGCCGCCCCGGGACAGCAGCGAGCTGATGAAGTTCGCCTCCTCCCGGCTCGGGAAGACCGTCTTCGACCTCGAGGACGTCACGGTGCAGGCCGGACCCAAGGTGCTGATGAAGCACATCACCTGGCAGCTCGGTCCCGGCGACCGTATCGGCCTGGTCGGGGTGAACGGCGCCGGCAAGACCTCCCTGCTGCGGGCGCTGGCCGACGCCGCGCGCAGCGACGGCGAGCGGCAGCCCGTCGGCGGCCGGGTCGTCGTGGGCCGGACCGTCAAGCTCGCCTATCTCTCGCAGGAGGTCGCCGAGCTCGACCCGAGCTGGCGGGTCCTGGAGGCCGTGCAGCAGGTGCGGGAGCGGGTCGACCTCGGCAAGGGGCGCGAGATGACCGCAGGGCAGCTGTGCGAGACCTTCGGCTTCACCAAGGAGAAGCAGTGGACGCCCGTCGGCGACCTGTCCGGTGGTGAGCGCCGGCGCCTCCAGCTGCTGCGCCTCCTCATGGACGAGCCGAACGTCCTCTTCCTCGACGAGCCCACCAACGACCTCGACATCGAGACCCTCACCCAGCTCGAGGACCTGCTCGACGGCTGGCCCGGCTCGATGATCGTGATCTCCCACGACCGGTTCTTCGTCGAGCGCACCACCGACCGGGTCTACGCCCTCCTCGGCGACGCCACGCTGCGGATGCTGCCGCGCGGCATCGACGAGTACCTGGAGCGGCGGCACCGCATGGAGGAGGCGGCCGCCGCGGCCGTGACCCCGGCGCCCGTGGCCGCGAAGACCGCCGTCTCCGCCGCCGACGCCCGGGCCGCCAAGAAGGAGCTCCAGCGGATCGAGCGGCAGCTGGACAAGATCTCCGAGCGGGAGACCAAGCTCCACGAGCAGATCGCCGAGTCCGCGACGGACTTCGAGAAGGTGGCCAAGCTGGACGCCGAACTACGCGAACTCGGCGGCGAGCGGGAGGAGCTGGAACTGCGCTGGCTCGAACTCGCCGAGGACGCCTGAGCGTTCCCGCGGTCCGGCCGGCGCGCCCGCTTCGGCGTGAAGGAGCACACCGGCGCGCGTGAGGAGGGTCTCGCTCCAGTTCAGGAGCGGGACCCGGCACGTACCCCTCATCAGGCGCGAATGCGTTGGATTTCGGCAATCCGGGGCGCTTCTCACCGGTAAGGGAAGCGCAACGTCGAACAAGCGTGTAGCTTCCGGGGACATGGAGGGCGGGGGATGCGCCGGGGGGTCTCTGTCCGAGCGGGCCAGTGGGCATCCATAGTGGGCATCCATGGGGGACTGGGGGGTTGCTCGATGGGAGTGCGGCTCATGGTGGTCGACGACCACCGGCTGCTCGCCGAGGCACTGGCCTCGGCGCTGAAGCTGCGGGGGCACCGGGTGCTCGCCGCGGCGGCACCCGCCGCGGGCGCGGCGGAACTGGTGATCACCAGGGCACCCGAGGTGTGCCTGCTGGGCACGGCGGCACCCGCCGAGCCGGGGGTCTTCGACCCGGTGGTGCGCATCAAGCGGGAGCGCCCGCAGGTGGCGGTGCTGGTCCTCGGGCCGGTGCCGAACCCGCGGGGCATCGCGGCCGCGTTCGCCGCCGGCGCCGCGGGCTACGTACGCCACGACGAGCGCATCGAGGGCGTCGAGCGGGCCATCATGAAGGCGCGGGCGGGTGAGGCGGCCGTGGCGCCGCAGCTGTTGCAGGGCGCGTTCAGCGAACTGCTCAACCCGGCGGCGCAGCCGGACGACGAGGGGCAGCGGCTGCTGCAGATGCTCACCCCGCGCGAGGTGGAGGTCCTGGTGCGGGTCGCGGACGGCGAGGACACCCGGCTGATCGCGGCGGGGATGGGGATAGCCCCGTCGACGGCTCGGACCCATGTCCAGCGGGTCCTGATGAAACTGGGCGTCGGCTCCCGGCTGGAGGCGGCGGCCCTCGCGGCGAGGACCGGCCTGCTGGACCGGGCGGGCCCACCACCCGCCCCGCCGGGGACGGGCCCGGGAACTCCTCGGTAGCCGGCGCGCGGACCTCCCGGCGAACGGGAACCGGCCGGGGCCCGGAGTCGGGCCCCGGCCGTGCGGGTCACTCGGACGTGTCGTCCTCCGCCACCGGCGGGGCCGTCGGCCGCAGCTTGAGCCAGACCAGGAAGAACAGGCCGAGCAGCAGCATGCCCAGGCCCGTCCAGAGATTGATGTTGACGCCCTCGGCCTTGGCGATCTCGGCGTCGGAGGCCGTGAAGCCCGCGATCATGACGATGACGCCGTAGATCACGAACAGGCCGCCGATGATGCGGCGCAGGTCGAAGATGCGGGCCGCGGTCGCGGACTTGCCCTCCAGCTCGGTGACGGTGCGCTGGACGTCGTGCTCGGAGTACTCGGACATGGTCTTTCCATCCTCCCGCGGGTCAGATCGAGAACGGGATGTAGCAGGCGGCGGCGATGACGACCGCGCCCCAGCCCAGCAGGGCCGGCTTGCGGTACCAGGCGTCGTCGCCCGCGGCGGGCGCCTCGGCCATGCCGGGGGACCGGGTGCCGTACACGAGACCCCGCAGGCTCTCCTCCGGCTTCGGCCGGGTGAACAGCGACACCGCCACCATGACCACCGCACCGGCCACGAAGCCGGCGATCGCAGAGACGAAGTTGGCGCCCTGGTCGGTGGGGATGCCGATGATGCCGTGCTTGTAGATGACGAAGTAGTTCACCATCGCGGTCACCGTGCCGGCGAGCAGGCCCCAGAAGCCGGACTTCGCGGACGCGCGCTTCCAGAACATGCCGACGATGAACACCACGAACATCGGCACGTTGAAGAAGGAGAACAGCGTCTGCAGATAGCTCATGATGTTCGAGAACGACGACGCCAGGAACGCCGTGCCTACCGAGGCCAGCACGCCGATCGCAGTGATGAGGCGGCCGAACCGCACGTAGTACGCGTCCTCGCGGTCCTTGACCACGTACTTCGCCCAGATGTCGTTGGTGAAGACGGTGTTGAAGGACGAGACGTTGGCCGCCATGCCGGCCATGAAGGCGGCGAGCAGTCCGGTCACCGCGATGCCGAGCACGCCGTTGGGCAGCAGCTCCTGCATCAGGTACGGGATGGCGTCGTTGTACTGCAGGCCGGAGCCGGAGGTGCCGATCTCGGGGACCAGGGCGGCGGCGACCAGGCCCGGGATCATCACCAGGAACACGATGAAGATCTTCGGGAACGCGGCGATCAGCGGGGTGCGCTGGGCGGCGGAGAGGTTCTTCGCGGACAGGGCGCGCTGCACCTCGGCGAAGTTGGTCGTCCAGTAGCCGAAGGACAGCACGAAGCCCAGGCCGAGGACGATCGTCAGCCAGTTCGCGCCGAGCGGGTTGGCGTGGCCGATGCCGGTACCGCCCCACGCGGTGACGAAGTCATGGCCGTGGCTCGCGCTGAGCTTGTGTGTCAGTCCGCCCCAGCCGCCGACCTTCTTCAGGCCGAGCACGGTGAGGGGGATGAGGGCCGCGAGGATCACGAAGAACTGCAGCACCTCGTTGTAGATCGCGGACGACAGACCGCCGAGGGTGATGTAGGCGAGGACGAAGAAGCCGGCGACCACGATCGCCACCCACTGCGGCCAGCCGAGCAGCGCCTGGACGACGATCGCGAGCGCGTAGAGGTTCACGCCGGCGATCAGGATGGCGGCGAAGGCGAACAGGGCGGAACTGAGCAGGTGGGCCCACTTGTCGAAGCGGAGCAGCAGGAACTCGGGGACCGAGCGGACCTTCGAGCCGTAGTAGAAGGGCATCATCACCAGGCCCAGGAACACCATGGCCGGGATGGCGCCGATCCAGTACCAGTGCACGGTGTAGGCACCGTACTGGGCGCTGTTGGCGGCCATGCCGAGGATCTCGGTGGCGGCCAGGTTCGCCGAGATGAACGCGAGACCCGTGATCCAGGCGGGCAGGGACCGCCCGGAGAGGAAGAAGTCGAGGCTGGTCTTCACGGAGCGGCGCGCGGCCAGGCCGATGCCCAGGACGACGGCGAAGTAGATCCCGAGGATCGTGTAGTCGAGGCCGTTGGTCGGGAGTCGTAGGCCGGCTGCCAGAAGTGTGGGGCCGGCGGCCGGATATGTGGGGGTCTGCATGATGACTCGCTTCGTTGCGTGAACCAATCAGTGCGGAACCTACGCCTCGACGTTCGATATTTGAACACTTTTGATGATGCTCTTTGTTGGATTGTGATGTTGACTGGCGTGGTCGGTTGTGGTTTGTTGTGTTGGGTTATGTTTGAAGGGCGGATCCGAGTGGATGAGGCGCCCGGCCGCGCAGCAGAAAGGCAAGGTGTCGTGAAGAAGACCCCGACCCGGCTGGCCGACGGTCGTGAACTCATCTACTACGACCTGCGCGACGACGCCGTCCGGGACGCGGTCGACCGCCGGCCGCTGGAGCGGACCGTCACCACCTCCGAGATCCGCCGGGACACGCTGCTCGGCGACTCGGTCGCCGTCGCCTCGCACCGCCAGGGCCGCACCTACCTCCCGCCCGCCGACGAGTGCCCCCTGTGCCCCTCCCGTGAGGGCCGGCTCAGCGAGATCCCGGACTCCTCCTACGACGTCGTCGTCTTCGAGAACCGCTTCCCCTCGCTCGCCGGCGACTCCGGACGCTGCGAGGTCGTCTGCTTCACCTCCGACCACAACGCGTCCTTCGCCGATCTCACCGAGGAGCAGGCGCGCCTGGTCCTGGACGCCTGGACCGACCGCACCGCGGAGCTGTCCCATCTGCCCTCCGTCGAGCAGGTCTTCTGCTTCGAGAACCGCGGCCGGGAGATCGGCGTCACCCTCGGCCACCCGCACGGCCAGATCTACGCCTACCCCTTCACCACCCCGCGTACCGCCCTCATGCTCCGCTCGCTCGCCGACCACAAGAAGGCCACCGGCGGCGGGAACCTCTTCGACACCGTCCTGGAGCGCGAGCTGGCCGACGAGCGGGTCGTCCTCACGGGTGAACACTGGGTCGCGTTCGTCCCCTACGCCGCGCACTGGCCGTACGAGGTCCACCTCTACCCCCGGCGCCGCGTCCCGGACCTGCTCGCCCTGGAGGAGGCCGCCCGCACAGAGTTCCCCGAGGTCTATCTGGAACTCTTGGCGCGCTTCGACCGGATTTTCGGTGAGAGTGACAGTCCGACGCCGTACATCGCCGCCTGGCACCAGGCGCCGTTCGGCGTCCTGACGGAGTTCGACGGCGTCAACCGTGACGACTTCGCGCTCCACCTCGAGCTTTTCACCATCCGCCGCACTTCCGGCAAGCTGAAGTTCCTCGCAGGTTCTGAGTCCGGCATGAATGTGTTCATCAACGACGTGCCGCCGGAAGCTGCGGCCCAGCGACTGCGAGAGGTAGCGAGTTCATGAGTGGGAAGTACCTGGTGACCGGCGGTGCGGGCTACGTGGGCAGCGTGGTCGCGCAGCACCTGCTGGAGGCGGGCCACGAGGTCGTCGTCCTCGACAACCTCTCCACCGGCTTCCGCGAGGGTGTGCCGGCGGGTGCCTCCCTCATCGAGGGCGACATCCGCGACGCCGCCAAGTGGCTGGACCCCACCTTCGACGCGGTCCTGCACTTCGCCGCGTTCTCGCAGGTCGGCGAGTCGGTCGTGAAGCCCGAGAAGTACTGGGACAACAACGTCGGCGGCACCATGGCGCTGCTCGGCGCGATGCGCGAGACGGGCGTGCGCAAGCTGGTCTTCTCCTCCACGGCGGCGACCTACGGCGAGCCCGAGCAGGTGCCGATCGTCGAGAGCGCGCCCACGCGGCCCACCAACCCCTACGGCGCCTCGAAGCTCGCCGTCGACCACATGATCAGCGGTGAGGCGGCCGCGCACGGCCTGGGCGCGGTCTCCCTGCGCTACTTCAACGTCGCGGGCGCCTACGGCAGCTGCGGCGAGCGCCACGACCCGGAGTCCCACCTGATCCCGCTCGTCCTCCAGGTCGCGCAGGGCCGGCGGGAAGCCATCTCGGTCTTCGGCGACGACTACCCGACGCCGGACGGCACCTGCGTCCGCGACTACATCCATGTCGCGGACCTCGCCGAGGCCCATCTGCTGGCGCTGGACGCCGCCACGCCCGGCGAGCACCTGATCTGCAACCTCGGCAACGGCAACGGCTTCTCGGTGCGCGAGGTCATCGAGACCGTGCGCCGGGTCACCGGGCACCCGATCCCCGAGGTGGTGGCCCCGCGCCGGGGCGGCGACCCGGCGGTCCTGGTCGCCTCCGCGGCCACGGCCCGCGAGCGGCTCGGCTGGAACCCGTCCCGCGCGGACCTCGCGGGCATCGTCGCGGACGCTTGGGAGTTCGCGCAGAACATCTCTAGGGAGCAGTAGGTGGGCGTACGCGAGGCCTTCACGGAGCTGTACGGAACGGCTCCCGAAGGGGTCTGGTCGGCACCGGGCCGGGTCAACCTGATCGGCGAGTACACGGACTTCAACGAGGGGTTCGTGATGCCGTTCGCCCTGCCGCACACCGCGGTCGCGGCGGTCTCCCGCCGCACCGACGGCATACTGCGGCTGCACTCGGCGGACATCGACGGCCCGATCGTCGAACTGCGCGTCGACGAGCTCCGGCCGCTGACGAACACCAGCTGGGCCGCCTACCCGGCGGGTGTCGTCTGGGTGCTGCGCGAGGCGGGCCACCCGGTCACCGGCGCCGACCTCCATCTGTCCTCGACGGTGCCGACGGGCGCGGGCCTGTCCTCGTCGGCGGCGCTGGAGGTGGTCACCGCCCTCGCGCTGAACGACCTGTTCGGGCTCGGCCTGACCCGCCCCGAGCTGGCCCGGCTCGCCCAGCGCGCCGAGAACGACTTCGTGGGCGTGCCGTGCGGTGTCATGGACCAGATGGCGTCCGCGTGCAGCACCGAGGGCCATGCCCTGCACCTGGACTGCCGGGACCTGTCCGTCCGGCAGATCCCCTTCGACCTCGCCGCGCAGGGACTCGCGCTGCTCGTCGTCGACACCCGCGTGAAGCACGCACTGGGCGACGGGGCGTACGCCGAGCGGCGCGAGGGGTGCGAGGAGGGCGCACGGCAGCTCGGGGTCTCGCATCTGCGGGATGTCGCCTACGAGGACCTTCAGGCCGCGCTCGGGCGCCTGTCGGACGAGCGGGTGCGCCGCTATGTGCGCCATGTCGTCTCCGACGACCACCGCGTCGACCGGGTCGTCGCCCTGCTGGACGCGGGCGACGTCCGGGCCATCGGGCCGGTGCTGACGGAGGGTCATGTCTCCCTGCGGGACGACCTGCGGATCTCCTGCCCGGAGCTTGACCTGGTGGTGGACACCGCGAACGCCTCCGGTGCGCTGGGCGCCCGGATGACGGGCGGCGGTTTCGGCGGCTCGGCGCTCGTCCTGACCGAGGCCACCGAGGCGGACACGGTCACCAAGGCGATCGAGGAGGCGTTCGCCGCCGCCGGCTTCACGGCGCCCCGGGTGTTCCCGGCGGTTCCGTCGGAGGGGGCGCACCAGGTCGGCCGAAGCGCTTCGTAAGGGTGTACTCCGTGATCCCCGGCGGATAGTCGGGGATCACGCACACCACGTCGTAGCCCTGCTTCTTGTAGAACTCCGGGGCCTGGAAGTCCCAGGTCTCCAGGCGCGCGGCGGTGCAGCCGCGCTCCTCGCGCGCCATGCGCTCCGCCTCGGCGAGCAGCCGTGAGCCGAGCCCCGCGCCGCGACGGCGGCCGTCCACCCACAGGTAGTCCACGTGCAGCCAGGCCGCCCAGGTGTGGCCGGCCAGTCCGCCCGCCAGCTCCCCCACCGCATCCAACGCCCAGACCTGGAGCGGGACTTCACGCTCCGCGGGCGTACCGCGCAGCGCGCGCAGCACCGGTGAGGCCGCCGTGTTCGTCTCCATCAGCCGCGTACGGAGCAGATCGCGCCGCTCCTTGTCGACTTCTGTCTCGATACGAAACATGCGGCACACCATAAACGCCCTGGCCAACCAGTTCTGCAAATTTCCTTCCGCTCCAGGCCGACGGCCCTACCCTGTGAACAGCGCCGGTGGGGGCCGGTGCTCATCAGGGGGCGAAACAGTCGGGTACGACGCCCGGGGTGGGGGTAACAGTTCCAGCACGGCGGCGGCCGTGCGGCTGCGGCGCCCCGTCCCAGGCGGACAACCGGGGAACATTCCGGGCGCCGTGCTCGCGCCGGACGTCCCCCGAGCAGTGGGGGTTTCAGTGGTGCGCATCCGAGTCCTGGTCGTCGACGACCACCGCATCTTCGCCGAGTCGCTGGCGGCCGCCCTGGCGGCCGAGCCCGATGTCGACGTGTCCGCCGCCGGCAGCGGTCCGGCCGCTCTGCGCTGCCTGGACCGGGCGGCCGCGGAGGGCCGCAGATTCGATGTGATGCTCGTCGACGCGGACCTCGGCGGCAACCTTCCGGGTTCGCGCCCGGCGGTCCCCGTCCAGGAGGCCAACGAGGACGGGCTCGTCGACGGCATCTCCCTGGTCATCGGCGTCCGTTCCGCGCAGCCGGGGGTGCGGACCGTCGTCCTCGCCGAGAAGGACGACCCGCGCCGGGCGGCCCTCGCCCTGCAGGCGGGCGCCTCCGGCTGGGTCGCCAAGGACTGCTCGCTGTCCCGGCTGCTCACCGTCATCCGGGGTGTGCTGCGCGACGAGACGCACCTTCCGCCCGCCCTGCTCACGGGCGTTCTGCGCGAGTTGACCGCGGCCCGCAAGCACCGCACCGAGAGCGAGCGGCTGGTGGAGTCGCTGACCCCCCGGGAACGGGAGGTGCTGCGCTGCATGGTCGCGGGACTGGGCCGCAAGGCCGTCGCCGAGCGGCTGTTCCTCTCCCCGCACACCGTGCGCACCCATATGCAGAACGTGCTGGGCAAGTTGGGCGTCCACTCCACCCTCGCCGCCGTCGCCCTC
Organism: Streptomyces sp. NPDC002573; assembly: GCF_042889625.1. Taxonomy (NCBI): domain Bacteria; kingdom Bacillati; phylum Actinomycetota; class Actinomycetes; order Kitasatosporales; family Streptomycetaceae; genus Streptomyces; species Streptomyces sp. NPDC002573. Next base: position 101,983 of record NZ_JBIARC010000008.1, read on the forward strand.
GCCCGCCGCGCCGGTGTCGGACCGGTCGACCTAGCCGGGGATGTTGTCGAACGGGGCGGTCAGCTGGCGTAGCAGCGCGGCCAGTTCACCGCGCTGTGCCGAACTCAGTTCCGACAGGATCGCGCGCTCCTGGTCGAGCAGGCCGGCGAGCGCCTGGTCCGCCCGGTCCCGGCCCTCGGCGGTGAGGCGCACCAGCACCCCACGGCGGTCGCTGGGATCGGGCAGCCGCTCGACCAGGTCCTTCTTCGCCAGGCGGTCGATGCGGTTGGTCATCGTGCCCGAGGTGACCAGCGTCTGGGTCAGCAACTGGCCCGGGGAGAGCTGATAGGGGCTGCCGGCCCTGCGGAGCGCGGTGAGAACGTCAAACTCCCAGGGCTCCAGACTGTGCTCGGAGAACGCCAGCCGACGTGCACGGTCCAGGTGCCGGGCCAGCCTGCTCACCCGGCTGAGGACCTCGAGCGGTTCCACGTCGAGGTCCGGGCGCTCCCGGCGCCACGCCGCGACCAGCCGATCGACCTCGTCCTCCATGACGATCAGTGTAGTGGTTGTGTCGACATGAAGTCTCTTGATGTGGAGTCTCTTGACGTCGAGATAGTTGGGGTACAAGGATGGCGCTGCGTACGGAGGCGTCGTCAAACGGGGGCGACGCCTCCGTACGAGGACGTCGAGCCGTTCACCAGGAGGCCCCGCCATGTCCACCGCGCCCCTTTGGGACCCCGCCCAGTACCTGCGCCACGCCGGGCACCGGGCCCGCCCCTTCGTCGACCTGCTCGCCCGCGTCCCCGACCCGAGCGGCCAGAACCCGCCCCGCATCGCCGACCTCGGCTGCGGTCCCGGCAATGTCACCGTCCTGCTCGCGGACCGCTGGCCCACCGCGCACATCACCGGCTACGACAACTCGCCCGAGATGCTCGATCAGGCCCACACCCACCACGAAGGCCCCACCGCGGGCGGCGGCCGCCTCAACTTCGCCCATGCCGACGCCCGCACCTGGACGCCCCCGGAGTCGTACGACCTGATCATCAGCAACGCCACCCTGCAATGGGTGCCCGACCATGCGGCACGCTTCGCCGGCTGGGTGGCCGCACTCGAGCCGGGCGGCACCTTCGCCTTCCAGGTGCCCGGGAACTTCGACTCCCCCAGCCACCAGCTTCTGCGGGAGATCGTCCACTCCGCCCGCTGGAAGGACCGCCTCGCCCACACCCTGCGCCATGACGACGCCGTGCTCACCCCTCACGCCTATCTGGAGCACCTCACCGGCCTCGGCTGCGAGACGGACGTCTGGGAGACGACGTACCTGCATCTGCTCCAGGGCGAGGACCCGGTCCTGGACTGGGTGAAGGGCACCGGACTGCGGCCCGTCCTCACCGAGCTCGGCGACGAGGCGGAGGAGTTCCTCGCCGACTACCGCACGGCCCTGCGCGAGGCGTACCCGCCCACCGCCCACGGCACGGTGTTCCCGTTCCGCCGTATCTTCGCCGTCGCCACGAAGGGGGACTGAGCGATGCTGGCCGCCGTCGACCACGTCCAGCTCGCGGCGCCGCCCGGCTCCGAGGACCTGCTGCGCGGCTACTACGCCGGCGTCCTCGGCATGACGGAGATCCCCAAGCCGCCGGTGCTCGCCGCGCGCGGTGGCTGCTGGTTCCGGGCGGGGGCCGTCCAGTTGCACCTGGGCATCGAGGAGGACTTCCGGCCCGCGCGGAAGGCGCACCCGGGGCTGCGGGTCACGGGGATCGAGGCCTACGCCGCCCGGATCGCCGCGCGGGGAGCGGCGGTGACCTGGGACGACAACCTGCCGGGCCACCGGCGCTTCTACTCGGAGGATCCGGTGGGGAACCGGCTGGAGTTCCTGGAGCCGGTGGCTACAGACGCCTGAGAGCGTCCAGCGTGATGTCGATGTCGACGGCGAACGGATCGGAGAGTTCGAGCTTGTCGTGGTGGATGCCGGTGAGCGTGTAGGTCTTGGTGGCCGGGTCCAGTTCGTAGGTGCGGACCACCGGGTGCTGGTTGCCTTCGGCCATCTCGACCAGCCAGAAATGGGGGATCCCGGCGGCCGCATATTTCAGGGGCTTGGCGTCGTGGTCGCGTGCTTCGGAGTCCGGGGACACGACCTCTACGGCGAGTACCAGGTCCTCCGCATGGAATCGGGTCTGCTCAAGTCCGGTGTCCGCGTCCGCACGGATCACACTGATGTCCGGTTCGGGAGCGTTGCGACGATCGAGTACGACCGTCATCTCATGCTTGACCTTGAGATGGCCGGGTACCGTCAGCCGCAGCCCGTGAGCCAGCAAGTAGATCATCAGCATGTGGAAGTTCCGCTGCGGGCTCACGAAGACCAAGCTCCCGTCGATCAACTCGGTGTGCGGCGGGAGGTCCGGCAGGGTGAACAGGTCGTCGACCGTGAAGCCTTCGGGCGGCGGCACAGGCAGGTGGATGCCGGGCTCGGACTCGTGTGCGGCGAACGGCTCGGCAGACATGGTGATTCCTCCCATGAACGGGATTCTCGGACCGTGTACCCACCGTAGCGGCCGAGGCCGACAAAGGTCATCACATCGGGTGATCGCGCACCCCGTGCCTCAGCTCTTGCGATGACCGATCAGCCGCGGCTTCGGCTCCAGGCCGTCCAGACCGTGCCACGCCAGGTTCACCAGATGCGCCGCGACCTCGGCCTTCTTCGGGCGGCGCACGTCCAGCCACCACTGGCCCGTCAGCGCGACCATGCCGACGAGCGCCTGCGCGTACAGCGGGGCCAGCTTCGGGTCGAAGCCGCGGCTCTTGAACTCGCGGCCCAGGATGTCCTCCACCTGCGTGGCGATGTCCGAGATGAGGGACGCGAAGGAACCCGTCGACTGCGGGATCGGCGAGTCGCGGACCAGGATGCGGAACCCGTCCGTGTACTCCTCGATGTAGTCCAGCAGCGCGAAGGCCGCCTGTTCGCACAGCTCACGCGGATGCCCGGCGGTCAGCGAACTCGTCACCATGTCCAGCAGGCGCCGCATCTCGCGGTCCACCACCACCGCGTACAGGCCCTCCTTGCCGCCGAAGTGCTCGTACACCACCGGCTTGGACACCCCGGCCTTCGCCGCGATCTCCTCCACCGACGTGCCCTCGAACCCCTTCGCGGCGAACAGCGTGCGACCGATCTCCAGCAGCTGCTGGCGGCGCTCCGCCCCGGTCATCCGGGTGCGTCGGGTGCGCCTCGGCTTGTCGGTGCTGGGAGTACTGGAGTCGGTCGCCACATCGTCAATCATGCCGTGCCGGCGTTCGCCTTCCCGCGCCGGGAGCCGTCCCCGTCGGTGCTGCGGCGGGAATCGATACGTGAGCGTGACGGCCAGCGCACGTCGTACGCCCAGCCCAGCTGCTCGAACCAGCGGATGATCCGCGCCGAGGAGTCCAGCTGTCCCCGCTCCACACCGTGCCGCGCCGACGTCGGGTCCGCGTGGTGCAGGTTGTGCCAGGACTCGCCGCACGACAGGACCGCCAGCCACCACACGTTCCCCGAACGGTCCCGCGACTTGAACGGGCGCTTGCCCACCGCGTGACAGATCGAGTTGATCGACCAGGTCACATGGTGCAGCAACGCCACCCGGACGAGGGACCCCCAGAAGAAGGCGGTGAAGGCGCCCCACCAGGACATCGTGACCAGGCCGCCGATCAGCGGCGGCAGCCCCAGCGACGCGGCCGTCCACAGCACGAACTGGCGGGAGACCGCCCGCAGGGCCGGGTCCTTGATCAGGTCCGGCGCGTACTTGTCCTGCGGCGTCTGCTCCTCGTCGAACATCCAGCCGATATGGGCCCACCACAGGCCCTTCAGCAGGGCGGGCACCGTCTCCCCGTAGCGCCACGGGGAGTGCGGATCGCCCTCCGCGTCCGAGAACCTGTGGTGCTTGCGGTGATCGGCGACCCACCGCACCAGCGGCCCCTCCACCGCCATCGACCCCGCGATCGCCAGAGCGATCTTCAGCGGCCGCTTCGCCTTGAACGAGCTGTGCGTGAAGTGACGGTGGAAACCGATCGTGATGCCGTGACAGCCCAGGTAGTAGAAGAAGACCAGCAGGCCCACATCGAGCCAGCTCAGACCCCAACCCCAGGCCAGCGGCACCGCCGCCACGAGCGCCAGGAACGGGACGGTGATGAACAGCAGCAGAGTGATCTGTTCGATCGAGCCCTTCCGCTCGCCGCCCAGCGTCGCCAAGGGCAGCGAAGTGTCGTCGTTCGCCTGCGGGGCGTCTTCCATCACATCGGAGCTTGTGGTCATGCGGCGTCCCCTGTGGGGTCGAGGGTCGAGGCGGGTGCCGGGCTACAGGTTCCAGGGTTCCCCCGGGATCTGACCGGAGACCTTACGGTTCCGTAACCTACGGCGACGTAAGTATGGCAGTGCGTCGCTCAGCGGCAAGAGCCCAAGAGCCTGCGCGTCCGCGTGGACACCTATCCTTGGAATCGGTCGGACAGCGCGGTCCGCTCTGTTTTCTTCCCGGATGCCCGGTCCGTATGCGGCACCCGCCGCGCGGCACCCGTCCGGGTCCCCTCCCAGACGAGCTTCAACACTGCAAGGAGCCGCACCTGTGAGCAGTGCCGACGACCAGACCACGACGACCAGCAGTGAGTTGCGCGCCGACATCCGCCGACTGGGTGATCTGCTCGGTGAGACCCTCGTCCGGCAGGAGGGCCCCGAACTCCTGGACCTGGTCGAGCGAGTCCGCCGGCTCACCCGCGAGGACGGAGAGGCCGCCGCGGAACTGCTGCGCGGCACCGAACTGGAGACCGCCGCAAAGCTGGTGCGCGCCTTCTCCACCTACTTCCACCTGGCCAACGTCGCCGAGCAGGTCCACCGCGGCCGCGAACTGCGCGCCAAGCGCGCCGCCGAGGGCGGACTCCTCGCCCGCACCGCCGACCGGCTCAAGGACGCCGACCACGACCACGTGCGCGACACCGTCCGCAACCTCAACGTGCGCCCGGTCTTCACCGCGCACCCCACGGAGGCGGCACGCCGCTCGGTCCTCAACAAGCTGCGGCGCATCGCCGCGCTCCTGGAGACGCCGGTCCTCGACAGCGACCGCCGCCGCCACGACACCCGCCTCGCCGAGAACATCGACCTCGTCTGGCAGACCGACGAACTCAGGGTCGTCCGCCCGGAACCCGCCGACGAGGCGCGCAACGCCATCTACTACCTGGACGAACTCCACGCCGGCGCCGTCGGCGACGTCCTGGAGGACCTCACCGCCGAACTGGAGCGCGTCGGCGTCAAGCTCCCCGACGAGACCCGCCCCCTCACCTTCGGCACCTGGATCGGCGGCGACCGCGACGGCAACCCCAACGTGACCCCCCAGGTCACCTGGGACGTCCTCATCCTCCAGCACGAGCACGGCATCAACGACGCGCTGGAGATGATCGACGAACTGCGCGGTCTGCTCTCCCAGTCCATCCGCTACACCGGCGCCAGCGAGGAACTCCTCGCGTCCCTCCAGGCCGACCTGGACCGGCTGCCCGGCATCAGCCCCCGCTACAAGCGCCTGAACGCCGAGGAGCCCTACCGCCTCAAGGCGACCTGCGTCCGCCAGAAGCTCGTCAACACCAAGAAGCGCCTCGCCAAGGGCACCACGCACCAGCCCGGCCGCGACTACCTCGGCACCACCGAACTCCTCAGCGACTTGCGGATCATCCAGACCTCGCTGCGCGCCCACCGCGGCCACCTCTTCGCCGACGGCCACCTCGCCCGCACCATCCGCACTCTGGCCGCCTTCGGCCTCCAGCTCGCCACCATGGACGTCCGCGAACACGCCGACGCCCACCACCACGCCCTCGGCCAGCTCTTCGACCGGCTCGGCGAGGAGTCCTGGCGCTACGACGACATGCCCCGCGAGTACCGGCACAAGCTCCTCGCCAAGGAACTCCGCTCCCGGCGGCCGCTCGCCCCCACGCCCGCCCCCCTCGACGCCGCCGGCGCCAAGACCCTCGGCGTCTTCGAGACCGCCAAGAGGGCCCTGGAGGTCTTCGGCCCGGAGGTCATCGAGTCCTACATCATCTCCATGTGCCAGGGCGCCGACGACGTGTTCGCCGCCGCCGTCCTCGCCCGCGAGGCCGGCCTCGTCGACCTGCACGCCGGCTGGGCGAAGATCGGCATCGTCCCCCTCCTGGAGACCACCGACGAGCTCAAGGCCGCCGACACCATCCTTGAGGACATGCTCGCCGACCCCTCCTACCGACGCCTCGTCGCCCTGCGCGGCGACGTCCAGGAGGTCATGCTCGGCTACAGCGACTCCTCCAAGTTCGGCGGCATCACCACCTCCCAGTGGGAGATCCACCGCGCCCAGCGCCGGCTGCGCGACGTCGCCCACCGCTACGGCGTACGCCTGCGCCTCTTCCACGGCCGCGGCGGCACCGTCGGCCGCGGCGGCGGCCCCACCCACGACGCGATCCTCGCCCAGCCCTGGGGCACCCTCGAGGGCGAGATCAAGGTCACCGAGCAGGGCGAGGTCATCTCCGACAAGTACCTCATCCCCTCCCTCGCCCGCGAGAACCTCGAACTCACCGTCGCCGCCACCCTCCAGGCATCCGCCCTGCACACCGCCCCCCGCCAGTCCGACGAGGCCCTCGCCCGCTGGGACGCCGCGATGGACGTCGTCTCCGACGCCGCCCACGCCGCCTACCGCCGGCTGGTCGAGGACCCCGACCTGCCCGCGTACTTCTTCGCCTCCACCCCGGTCGACCAGCTCGCCGACCTCCACCTCGGCTCCCGCCCGTCCCGGCGCCCCGACTCCGGAGCCGGCCTCGACGGACTGCGCGCCATCCCCTGGGTCTTCGGCTGGACCCAGTCCCGGCAGATCGTCCCCGGCTGGTACGGCGTCGGCTCCGGCCTCAAGGCACTGCGCGAGGCGGGCCTCGACACCGTGCTCCACGAGATGCACGAACAGTGGCACTTCTTCCGCAACTTCATCTCCAACGTCGAGATGACCCTCGCGAAGACCGACCTGCGGATCGCCCGCCACTACGTGGACACCCTCGTACCCGACGAGCTGAAGCACGTCTTCGAGACCATCCAGGCCGAACACGAGCTCACCGTCCGCGAGGTCCTGCGGATCACCGACGAGAGCGAACTGCTGGACGTCCAGCCCGTCCTCAAGCAGACCTTCGCCATCCGCGACGCCTACCTCGACCCGATCTCCTACCTCCAGGTCGCCCTGCTCAAGCGCCAGCGCGACGCCGCCGCCGACGGCGCCGAACCCGACCCGCTGCTCGCCCGCGCCCTGCTGCTGACGGTCAACGGCGTGGCGGCCGGCCTGCGCAACACCGGCTGAACCAGCACCACATGACGACAGGGGCGGTGTCCCCCGTACGACGTAAGACGTACGGGGGACACCGCCCCCAGCACAACAGGCCCTGCCCCGCCAGAACTACTGCAGAGCGAAGAACGTCGCCGTCAGCATCGCGAACCCCGTCCCCGCCAGCACCCAGGCGGTACGCGTCATCCGCAGCCCGCCGGCCACCACCACCGAGGCCAGCAGCAGCGCACCGGCCAGCGGAAGCCAGGCGTACAACATGCCCGCCGGCCCCGTCCGCACCACCTCGTCGGACTCCGGCTTCACCGCCACCGCGAGGACCTCACCTCGCCGCACGGCCACCGAGTCGCCGATCACGACACGCTTCCGGGCCGCCGAACCCGCGGTCGACGGCACATACGGGCCACTGCACGTGTGGTCGGAACACCGGGCCACCGTCATCGTGCCCTGCTCGCGGCCCTTGGTCAGCATCACGTACTGCGCGGTGCCCCACGAACCCCAGACACCCGCGACGACGATCAGCGCGGCGACCGTACCCATCGCCGCGAGCCGCCCGAACCGCAGCACCGCGACGGCACCCTGAGAGGAGGAGACGGCAGAAGGCATGGCCGCGATCCTTGGCCATGCCCGCACGCCTGGTCAACTCCGGCTCCGCCCGGCGCCCCGACAAGTCAGGAGTTGTACGTGCTTTGCGCCCGCTCCAGCCCCTCGATCACCAGACACTCCACCGCGTCCGCCGCACGGTCCACGAAGTAGTCCAGCTCCTTGCGCTCCGCCGGCGAGAAGTCCTTCAGCACGAAATCCGCGACCTGCATACGCCCCGGAGGACGCCCGATCCCGAACCGCACCCGGTGGTAGTCCGCGCCCATCGCCTTCGTGATCGACTTCAGCCCGTTGTGCCCGTTGTCGCCGCCGCCCAGCTTCAGCCGCAGCGTCCCGTAGTCGATGTCCAGCTCGTCGTGCACCGCCACGACATTGCCCACCGGCACCTTGTAGAAGTCCCGCAGGGCGTTCACCGGGCCACCCGACAGGTTCATGTAGGACATCGGCTTCGCCAGAATCACCCGGCGGTTCGCCGGCCCCGGCGGACCGATCCGCCCCTCCACGACCTGGGCCTGCGCCTTGCCCGCCCGCTTGAACTTCCCCCCGATCCGCCCGGCCAGCAGATCGGCCACCATGAACCCGACATTGTGCCGGTTCATCGCATAATCAGGCCCCGGATTGCCGAGGCCCACGATCAGCCAGGGACCGCCCGCATCGGTCGTCACGTCCATGTCTCCTTGATACGCGCCAGCCGCTGCCCCTCCCGGGAACAGCGGCTGACGAAACGATGACGGTGAGGATCAGGCCTCGGCGGCCTCTTCGCCCGCGGCCTCCTCGGCCTGCGCTTCCTCGGCCTGCGCGGCCAGGACCTGCAGCACGACGGCGTCCTCGTCGACGGCCAGCGTCACACCGCTCGGGAGGGTGATGTCCTTGGCGTGGATCGAGGCACCGGCCGCCAGGCCCTCCACCGAGACGGTGACGGCCTCGGGGATGTGCGTGGCCTCGGCCTCGACCGGAAGCGCCACCAGGACGTGCTCCAGCAGGTTGCCACCCGGGGCCAGCTCACCCTCGGCCTGGACCGGAACCTCGACGGTGACCTTCTCGCCGCGCTTCACCAGCAGCAGGTCGACGTGTTCCAGGAAGCCCTTCAGCGGGTCACGCTGCACGGCCTTCGGAATGGCCAGCTCGCTGGTCTTGCCGTCGATGTCCAGCGAGATCAGGACGTTCGGCGTACGCAGCGCCATCAGCAGCTCGTGACCCGGCAGCGTCAGGTGCAGCGGCTCGGTACCGTGGCCGTACAGCACACCCGGAACCTTGTTCTCACGGCGGACACGGCGCGCGGCACCCTTGCCGAACTCGGTGCGCGTCTGGGCGGCGAGCTTCACCTCGGACATCTTCACTCCTCGTAGAAATTCAGAGAACGGACGTGGTCACCCGGCCACGAACGGCCTGCTACGAAGAGCGCGTCGATTACGGACCGCCGTACCGCATGAGTATGGCCTCCCTCGCCGAGCAACTTCAGCAGTCTACTCGGAGAGGGAGGCCGCACCCAAAAGGATCACCGGCCGGTGTCACCGCCGGCCGAACAGGATCACTGCTCGTCGAACAGGCTCGTCACCGAGCCGTCCTCGAACACCTCGCGCACCGCGCTCGCGATCGTCGGCGCGATCGACAGCACCGTGATCTTGTCCAGCTCCAGCTCGCCCGGCGTCGGCAGCGTGTTCGTGAACACGAACTCGCTCACCTTCGAGTTCTTCAGCCGGTCCGCCGCCGGACCCGACAGCACACCGTGCGTGGCCGTCACGATCACGTCCTCCGCGCCGTGCGCGAACAGGGCGTCCGCGGCCGCGCAGATCGTGCCGCCGGTGTCGATCATGTCGTCGACCAGGACACAGATACGGCCCTTCACATCACCGACGACCTCGTGCACCGTCACCTGGTTCGCCACGTCCTTGTCGCGCCGCTTGTGCACGATGGCCAGCGGCGCACCCAGACGGTCGCACCAGCGGTCGGCGACCCGCACCCGGCCCGCGTCCGGCGACACCACGGTCAGCTTGTCGCGGTCCACCTTCTGGCCCACGTAGTCCGCCAGCAGCGGCAGCGCGAACAGGTGGTCCACCGGGCCGTCGAAGAAGCCCTGGATCTGGTCCGTGTGCAGGTCCACCGTGAGGATGCGGTCCGCGCCGGCGGTCTTCATCAGGTCCGCGACCATGCGCGCCGAGATCGGTTCACGTCCCCGGTGCTTCTTGTCCTGCCGCGCGTAACCGTAGAAGGGCACGATGACCGTGATGGAACGGGCCGACGCGCGCTTCAGCGCGTCGATCATGATCAGCTGCTCCATGATCCACTTGTTGATCGGCGCCGTGTGGCTCTGGATCAGGAAGCAGTCGGCACCGCGCGCCGACTCCTCGTAGCGGACGTAGATCTCACCGTTCGCGAAGTCGAAGGCCTTCGTCGGGACGACCCCGACACCCAGCTGCTGGGCGACCTCCTCGGCAAGCTCGGGGTGGGCGCGGCCGGAGAAGAACATCAACTTCTTCTTGCCGGTCGTCTTGATCCCGGTCACAGCACTGTCTCCTCAGAGGTGTTCTCGGCTCGGTGCGAGAGGCCTTGCGCAGCCGTGTTCGCGGGACGCGAGCGGCTGTCTCGGCTGGTGGGGTAAGGGTGTGCACTTATCACGGTACGCCGTGTCAGACGCACCTGTTTCCACTCAGTCTTCGCCATCCGGTTCCCGGGAGGCCGCCTCGGCCGCCTTCGCGGCCGCGCTCCCCGGGCGCTTACGGGCGACCCAACCCTCGATATTCCGCTGCTGGCCACGGGCCACGGCCAGCGAACCGGGGGGTACGTCCTTCGTGATCACGGACCCCGCGGCGGTGTACGCGCCGTCCCCGACCGTGACAGGAGCCACAAACATGTTGTCCGAGCCGGTACGGCAGTGGGACCCCACGGTGGTGTGGTGTTTGTCCTGTCCGTCATAGTTCACGAAGACGCTGGCCGCACCGATGTTCGTGTACTCACCGATCGTCGCGTCGCCCACGTACGACAGATGCGGCACCTTCGTGCCCTCGCCGATCGCGGCGTTCTTGGTCTCCACATACGTGCCGACCTTCGACTTCAGCCCCAGACGCGTGCCCGGACGGAGATACGCGTACGGCCCCACCGACGCCTGGGGCCCCACGACCGCGCCGTCGGAGACGGTGTTGTCCACCCGCGCCCCCGCACCCACCCGGGTGTCCTTCAGCCGCGAGTTGGGCCCGACCTCGGCGCCCTCGCCGATGTGCGTGGCACCGATCAGCTGCGTGCCCGGCTGCACCACCGCGTCCTGCTCGAAGGTGACCGTCACATCGATCCAGGTGGTCGCCGGATCCACGACCGTGACACCCGCCAGCATCGCCTCGGTCAGCAGCCGGTCGTTGAGGATGCGGCGGGCCTCCGCCAGCTGCACCCGGTTGTTGATGCCGGCGATCTCCCGGTGGTCGCCCGCCACGGACGCGCCGACCCGGTGCCCGGCCGACCGCAGGATGCCGAGGACGTCGGTCAGGTACTCCTCGCCCTGGCTGTTGTCCGTCCTGACCTGCTTCAGGGCCTCGGCGAGGAGCTGCCCGTCGAAGGCGAAGACACCGGAGTTGATCTCACGGATCGCGCGCTGCGTGTCGGAGGCGTCCTTGTGCTCGACGATGGCGGTGACGGCACCGGAGCCGTCCCGGACGATACGGCCGTAGCCGGCGGCGTCGGGGACCTCCGCGGTGAGCACCGTGACGGCGTTGCCGTCCTCCTGGTGGGTGCCGGCCAGGCGCCGGAGCGTCTCGCCGGTGAGCAGGGGAGTGTCTCCGCACACGACGACCACGGTGCCGTCGACGGAACCGCCGAGCTCCTCCAGGCCCATCCGGACGGCGTGGCCGGTACCGTTCTGCTCCGCCTGGACCGCGGTGCGCACGCCGGGGTCGATCTCGGCGAGGTGGGCGCCGACCTTCTCCCGGGCGTGGCCCACGACGACGACGAGGTTCTCGGGCTCCAACTCGCGCGCGGCGGCGAGTACATGTCCGACGAGGGAACGGCCGCAGATGTCGTGCAGGACCTTGGGTGTGGCCGACTTCATACGGGTGCCCTCACCCGCTGCGAGAACGACGACGGCGGCCGGGCGGATGGCGCTCACGGGGATGCCCTTCGGCTTCATGGGGTGGGGTGGACATCCGCAGGATACCGGGGTGTTCCTGGGGGGACATGAGAGCGGGCCCTGACGGTGCTGTCAGGGCCCGAGCCTGGGGCTTGTGCGCTGTGGCTCCCCCGCAAGGATTCGAACCTTGTCCTGCTGGTACCAAAAACCAGTGTGCTGCCAGTTACACCACGGGGGACAGCGCTTCAGACCTTACCGGAGACGTGCCTGGGCTTGGGCCACGATTCCCTCCCACCAGCCCTCGATTCGGTTGTACAGACGGGCGCTCCTCGCCACGTGGACGACCAGGCAGCCGTGGCAGTCGTCGCCGGTGTTCTTCCGGACCGTCTTCGGGTTGTGCTTCTTGAGCGTCGGCTTCGCGAAGACCGACACGTCGACGTCGGCGATGCCGGCCCAGTGGCGCTGCGCGGCTTCCACGTCGGCGGATTCGTGGATGAGCACCCGGAAGCCCAGGTGCTTCCGGTCCACCTCAAGCAGATCGAGCCAGGCGAGGTAGGTCCGGATCACTCCTGGGTCGCTGTTGGCGAAGACGACCCGCTCGCGCCGGTCGTACGGTTTGCTCTTCGACCCTTCGGCCCGGTACAGCGCGTCCCCGCCATGAACAGCTCGCGGTCCGTCAGTTCCCCGACGTCGCCGACCGCAGCGAGTCTAACCTCGGGTGGAATCCGGGCTTCCGGTGTCGAACGGTGTGCGATTCAGCAGTTCGAGGGATTCCGGATGGTTTCGCTTCTGTTCGATTACGGAGTGTGGTGTGACGCGGCCGTGGAAACTCACCGGAAAACCGCCGCTCCGCGCCCGTAGGCTGGAGCCATGACCACGACGGGGGAAGTCCGCGCGGGGGCCGAGGAGGGCCCCTGGTGGTGGGGGCGGTGGCGCAGTGCCCTGCTCGACATATCGCTCGCAGCGCTGTCCGCCATGGAGTGCGCGGTCGAGGGGATCCAGTTCTCGCGGGACGCCGGCCTGTTCGTCCCTGTGGGGATGGTGTTCGGACTGTTCGCCGGTCTCACCCTGCTGCTGCGGCGCCGGTGGCCGGTCGCCGTGGTCCTCGTGTCCGTGGCGATCACGCCCGCCCAGATGGGGTTTCTGATGGGCGTGGTCGGGCTGTACACCCTGGCGGCCTCGGAGCTGCCCCGGCGGATCACCGCCGCCCTCGCGGGCATGTCGTTCTTCGGGATGTTCATCGTCACGTATGTGCGGGCGCACCAGGGGGTGGTCCGGGGCGATCTGTCGATCGCCGGCGGGTTCATCCCCTTCCTGTCCGTCACCACGGCGCTCGGCATGACGGCTCCGCCGGTGCTGCTCGGCCTGTACATCGGCGCCCGGCGCCGGCTGATGGAGAGTCTGCGGGAGCGGGCCGACTCGCTGGAGCGGGAGCTGATGCTGCTCGCGGAGCGGGCGGAGGAGCGGGCCGAGTGGGCGCGGAACGAGGAGCGGACCCGGATCGCCCGGGAGATGCACGACGTCGTGGCGCACCGGGTGAGCCTGATGGTCGTGCATGCGGCCGCGTTGCAGGCCGTGGCCCGGAAGGATCCCGAGAAGGCGGTGCGGAACGCCGCGCTGGTCGGGGACATGGGCCGGCAGGCGCTGACCGAGTTGCGGGAGATGCTCGGGGTGCTGCGGACGGGGGAGGGCGCCGTGGCGCGGCCTGCTCCGTCCGCGGTGCCGTTGGCGGCCGTCGGGGCCGCTGCCGCGGCGGCGGCGTCGCGGGTGGCCGAGGAGTCCTCCGAGGGGCCGTGTCTGGCCGAGTTGGAGGAGCTGATCGGGCAGTCGGCCGCGGCCGGGATGATCGTGAACCTGTCCGTGGAGGGCGAGGTGCGGCCGTACGCGCCGATGGTCGAGCAGACCGCGTACCGGGTGGTGCAGGAGGCGCTGACCAACGTGCACAAGCACGCGGCGGGCGCGAAGACGCATGTGCGGCTCGCGCACCGTACGGCGGAGATCGCGATGCAGGTGGAGAACGAGCCGCCGCCGGAGCCGGGGTCGGCTCGGGCCGTGCGGCTGCCCAGCGGGGGCAACGGCCTGGTGGGCATGAAGGAGCGGGTCAGCGCGCTGGGCGGGGTGTTCGTGTCGGGGCCGACGGACGCGGGCGGGTTCCGGGTGTCGGCGGTGATTCCGGCCCAGGCGGCGGCGTAGCGGGGTGTCGCCAGGCCGGTCGTGCCGCGAGTCGTCGTACGGCGGGTGCGGTCACCCGGCGGTGAGGCGTACCGGCTCGATGCCCGTCAGCAGGGTGGCGAGGCCGTGGTCGATGTCGGGGGCCACGTACCAGTCGCCGGTGTGGTCGAGGGAGTAGACGCGGCCCTCGGTGTCGATGGCGAGCAGGGCGTGGCTGTCGGACTCCTCGCCGAGGGGGCAGACCTGGGTGTCGAGGGCGCGGCCGAGGTCGCCGAGGGTGCGGGCCATGTGGAGGCCGTGCAGGGGGTCCAGGTGGAGGGTGGCCGGGGCGAGCTGGCGTCCGGGGCCCTGTGCGGTGATGTGGAGGCCGCCGAATTCGGCCCATGCCTCGACGGCCGCGGGGAACACCGCGTGCCGGTGGCCCGCCGGTGAGGCGTGGCCGCGCAGGGTGTCGGCCCAGAGTTCGGCCTGTTTTATGTTCCAGCGGCCGGGTTGCCAGCCGGCGGTGCGTAGTGCGGCGTCCACGGGGACGGAGAAACGTGTGCTTGAGGAGCGGTCGGCGTGCATCTGCCCTTCGTTCGTCGAGTGCCGTGGACCGGCGCGTGCGCCGTCGTGCGGTGTGCGGTGGGTGGTGGTTCGAGGCCGGGGAGTGTCAGCTCTGCGCCGTGGGATCGACGATGCGTACGCCGAAGTGGTTGCTGAGTGCGGTGCAGGCGCGACAGGGCGCGGCGAAGCTGCCGTGCAGCGGGTCGCCGTCCTCGCGGATGCGGCGGGCGGTGAGTTTGGCCTGTTTGAGGGCCTTGCGGGCCTCGCCGTTGGTCATCGGCTTGCGGGCGGCGCGTTTGCTGCGTTCGGCGTCGGCGGCGGTGATGTGGCGGGAGATGAGGATCGCCTCGGCGCACCGTCCGGTGAAGCGGTCGCGCTGGCCGCTGGTGAGGCTGTCGAGGAAGTCCTGGACGAGCGGGTGCAGGGCGGGAGGCTGGTCGCCGCGTGCGGCGGTGCCGGTGAGGGTGGCACCGCGGACGGAGAGGGCGGCGGCGACGGTCGGGAGTATGCCGTCGCGGCGGTGGAGCAGGGTGGGGACGACGGCGGCCTCGGCGGAGCTCCAGCCGATACGTGGGTCGCCTGTCGTGTCTGTTTGTGTCGCGTTCATGATCTTTTTCCCCTCCCTTGCATCCCCCGGCGGGAACACAGACTGCCAAATGCCGTGCCGGGTGCGGAAGCTGGGGCACCGCGACACGCCAGGGCTTCGGCGTACGGTCACGGCCGGGTGACGGCTGGTCACGGTACCGGCGGGCGGCCGGCCGGGGTGGCCCGGTGGCCCGGTGACCGGCGTCGTCGTACCGCATAGGCTGTCGATGTCCGTGAAGACACCGCCGTACAGGCCAGACAGATCGCCGCAGGGGGCAACCGTCATGACGACAGGTCGGCTCGGGCTGGGGGTGCCTCCCGGCAGCCAGGCCGGGGGACACGCCGCACCGCCCAACGCGGCCTACGCGGGGCAGGTCGTGCACTTTCCGGACCCGGTCCGGGCCGCTCGTCATCCGAGAGGGGTGCGGGTGGACCCGTACGGCTATCCCGACTTCTCGCTCTACGCCCGTGCCGTCGCGGAGATCGCGGATCCTCCGGAGGGTTTCGGCGTCGACGAGTTGCGGCTGACCGACTATGTGTCGGCGAACGCGGCGCTGGCGCTGTCCGGGCATGAGCTGTGGGACGCGACGCCTGCGGTGGCGACGCCGCACGGCTGGACGTGGCATCACGTCCGCGGCTCGCGCCGGCTGGAGTTGGTCCCGGTCGAGGTGAAGGCGTTGCTGCGGCACCACGGCGGGATCGCGACGGCGGCCGTCGACCAGGGCAAGCGGGGCACGCGGCCCCTGCAGGAGAAGCGCCCGGCGCACTTCGGGCTGCCGAAGGCCGCGGTGGCGGTGACCGAGCAGCAGGTCCAGGGCGTCGAGGAGGATCTGGGCTATCGGCTGCCGGGGGCGTACCGGTCGTTCCTGAAGGCGGCGGGCGGTTGTGCGCCGGTGGGCGCGGCGCTGGACGTGGACTTGGGGCTGCTGGTCGACCAGCCGTTCCTGACGGTGCGCGACGAGGCGGCGGTCAACGACCTGGTGTACGTGAACAAGTGTCTGCGCGACCATCTGACCAAGGACTACCTGGGCGTCGGCTTTGTGCAGGGCGGCCTGCTGGCCGTGAAGGTGAAGGGTGACCGGACCGGTTCGGTCTGGTTCTGCGCGTACGACGACGCGCGTGACGTGGACGCCTCGTGGACGCCCGCCGAGCGGGTGGAGCGGCTGTTGGTGCCGTGCGGTGACGACTTCGACGCCTTCCTGTCCCGACTCGCCGGTAACCCACCGGAGTTGGAGACGGTGGCGAATCTGATGGTGGACGGCGGGTTCGCGCGTGCGGTGCCGGTGGCGTCGGCGTCCGAGGCAGGGGAGTGAGTTCGGACGATGGTGACCTTCGCTCAGGCGCAGGAGCGCGCCAAGGAGTGGATCAACGGGGACGTCCCGTCGTACCAGCATCGTGAGGTGCGGGTGCGGGAGTTCGGGCTCGGTTTCGTGGTGTGGGCGGAGGACCGGGCCGACGGGCCGCGGTCGGACGGGGGCGCGCAGCGGATCGTCATCGCGCGTGACAGCGGCGAGGCGACGCTGTGGCCGGGTCTGCCGGTGGGTGAGGTGATCCGCCGTTACGAGGAGGAGTACGGGGCGAAGGAGACGGCGGCGCAGCCGGCGCCGGCTCCGGCGGCCCGGTCGGATCTGAACCAGACGTCGTTCCTGCTGACCCCGCCGGAGCGGGGCGACGAGGCGGCGGACCGGAAGGGGACTCCGGAGCAGCGGCAGGGCGGCGGGGGGCCGACGGGGGCGGGGGCCTCCGCGTCTGCGGCTCTGGCTGCGGCTTCCGATGCCTCCGGTACCTCGGGGGGCGCTGGGGGCGTGGGTCCGGCGTCCGCGGCGTCGTGGCCCGCGGCCGGGGGCGGTGACGAGGTGCGGGACGCGGTGCCGGTGGCGTCCGCGGGGGTGACTCCGTGGGCGGGGACCGACACCAGCGCCGAGGCGGGCGAGGACGGTTCGGTGCCACTGCCGGAGACCGTGTTCGCACCGCAGTTGAGCGACACCGACAGGGGTGCGGCGCCGGTCGCGCCGCCCGCGTCGGCCACTTCGGCCGCGGCGGCCTCGAAGACGCCGGCGCCTCCGGGAGCGCCGGGTGCACCGGGTGTGCCGGGTGCACCGGGTGTGCCTCCGGCTTCGGGTGTGCCGGGTATGCCTACGCCTCCGGGTGTGCCGCAGGGTCCGCCTCCCCCTCCGGGGCCTGCTCCGGTCGGTGGTCCGCAGCCTCCGGGTGTGCCGCAGCCTCCGGTCGGTCCGTCCGCGCCCGGGCCGCGGCGGGCGCCGAACGCCGAGGACATCGCGGACGCCGCGACCAGCAAGGCGGCGCCGCCGCGCGCCCCGCGCGCTGGTGGTGCGCCGCATCCGCCCAGCGCTCCTGGCGCGCCGGGGGCGCGGCCCGGTGCCGCGCCTGCGCCGCCGGGCGCTCCCGTGGGCGGTTACGCCCCCACACAAGTCGTCCCGCAGCTCCCGGACGGTCCGGGCGCACCTCCGGCTCCGGGCGTACCCAACCCGCCCGCCCCCGGTGCCGTGCACCACGCCGAGACCATGCTGGCCGGGCCTCCCGTGGGCGGTCCGGGTGCGCCCCCGCCGCCGCCCCCGGGGGCTCAGCAGTCGGGGGCGGGTCAGCCGGTGCCGGGCCAGCCTGTGCCCGGGCAGCAGCCCTCGTACGGCTATCCGCAGAGCAGGCCGACCGTCGGCCCCGGCTACCAGGCCGTGCTGCGCTACCGCGCGCAGGACGGTTCGGAACAGCAGCTGATCCGGCGTTCGGCGCCGGGCACCCCGCACCCGGAGTGGCAGATCTTCCATGAGCTGCGTGCCATGAACGTGCCGCCGGGCCAGGTGCTGGAGCTGCACACCGAGCTGGAGTCGTGCGAGCTGCCGGGTGCCTACTGCGCGCGGATGATCCGGGAGAACTGGCCGCAGGCCAGGATCGCGAGCATCGCCCCGTACGGCACCGACCATGCCTCGCGTCAGCAGGGCATGCGGCAACTGCTCGCACACCAGGGTGAGTTGCACCAGGTCGCGGACGGTCCGGCGCGTCCGGGTCCGGTGCGTGCGCCGCTGCCGCCCGTGCAGCCGGCGCCGCCGATCCCGCCGGAGGGCATCGCGCAGGAGCTGGCCGCCGCCTTCGGGCCGGGGATCTTCCGGTTCGAGCAGGCCGCGGTCTCCCGGCAGGGCGTGCCGCCGATCGTGGCGCAGCTTCTGATGGTGGCGGGACTGCCGCTCGACATGGGTCCGTTCTTCTGGGCGCAGGCCCAGCCGGGCCGGCCGGTGCCGACGCTGGCCGAACTGGCGCAGGAGCGCGGGCTGCCGCCGGCCTCGGACGCGGGCTCGTATCTCGTTCTCGGCAGCGACTTCGGCAAGGCGATCTGTGTGCAGTACGGCACGGCGAACATCGTCGCGGTGCCCGTGGAGGCGGGGCCCGGTGGTGCTCCCGTACCGCCGCAGTATGTGAACACCGGGCTGCCGGAGTTCGTGCGCTGTCTGGCGCTGCTCGGCCGGATGTGGCGGCTGAGGTACGGGCTGAACCAGGAGCAGGCCGGCCATTGGACGGTCGACTTCCAGGCGCAGTTGGCGGCGCTCGATCCGGCGGCGCTCGGTTCGCCGGACAGCTGGTGGTCGGTGCTGCTGGAGCAGATGTGGGACGGTCTGCTGTGACGGCGCGCTGCTGACGTTCCGTCAAGGGCCGGGCCCGGTCGCACTCCTTCGTGCGGCCGGGCCCGGCCTTTTCCGTGTCGGTGGGCGCGAGGCGGGGGCGCAGGTGATGCGCTGTGTGTGCGCCGTGGCGTGCGACGGCGTGTGGGGTCCTCGGTGCGAGGGTGCGCGCGATACCTCGCGTGCGCCTCCTGCCCTGCCCCGGTCCATTGCTTATGCGCGGAGTGTCGTGTTATGAACACTTCCGTCTGATCCACAAGGATGTGCGCGAATCGTCGCTTCGTGTGGGTCAGGTGGAGAGGGGTTCCACGATGAGCAGCGCATCGGGGTCGCCGCACGGCTTTGTGTCCGTGCGGCGCGGCTACCGTCCCGACCAGGTCGACGCGTATACCGCGGCCCTCTCGCGGGAGCGTGACGACGACTGGGAGCGGGCCGCCCGGCTGACGGTGCTGGCCAAGGACATGGAGGCCGGACTGACGCGGCTGCGCGAGAGAGTGGCGCAGTTGCCCGCGCAGAGCTATGAGGCGCTCGGCGACGGGGCCCGGCGGGTGTTCGGCCTGGTGCAGGAGGAGGCCGAGGCCGTGCGGGAGGGCGCGCGGCAGGACGCGGTCCACCGGGTCACGCAGGCGGATGAGGACGGGCAGCGGGTGCGTCAGGCCGCGCAGGCGTACGCCGACGAGGTGCGCGGTGAGGCCGAGGAGCTGATCCGGACCCGGCTGCTGGCGGCGCGGGCCGAGGCCGACGAGGTACGGATCGTGGCGCGGCGCGAGGTCAAGGAGGGGCGCGCGCAGGCGCTGGCGGTGTTGCGGGAGGTGCGGCAACGCACCGAGGCCCTGCTCGTGGAGCAGGAGCGGGAGCAGGCCGAGCGATGGGAGGCCGAGGAGCGCGCGGAGGCCGAACGGCTCGCGGAGTTCCAGGCGTGGGAGGAGGAGCGGGTGGCGCAGGCGGAGGCCGCACTGGCTGAGGCGCAGCGGGCGCTCGCCGAGGCCGGGGAGTCGTCCCGGCGGGTGCAGGGGGACGCCCAGGCGCGCGCGGCGGAACTGGTCGCCGAGGCGCGGCTGCGGGAGGACCGGATCGCGCGGGAGACGGAGCGGGTGCTGCGGGAGCACGGCGAGATGTGGGACGGAGTCCAGGCCCAGATGGACCATGTGCGCAACAGCCTCGCCATGCTGACGGGCCGGGCGGCGGCGGAGTAGGTCCCTGCGGGGGCCGGCGGAGCGGGACCTCGCAGGGGACCGTCCGTGCGGGTCAGCCGCTTCTGCGGATCGCCCCGGCCAGGATCCAGCCCTCCACCGCCTCGTACTGGCGGCGCTGCTCGGCGGCCTGGCGGCGGCCGGAGACGATGGTGCCCAGCCAGCCGTAGGCGAAGCCCAGCGGGATGGAGACCAGGCCGGTGGTGGTGAAGGGGAACCAGTTGAAGTCGGCGTCGGGGAAGAAGGCGGTGGGCGAGCCGGAGACCAGATTGGTGCCGGTCATCAGGACCAGCACCGTCAGCGTGCCACCGATCAGCGTCCACAGCAGCCCGGTGCGGGTGTAGCGGCGCCAGAAGAGCCCGTACACGAGGGCGGGTGCGAGCGCGGACGCGCCGATGCAGAAGGAGAGCGTCACCAGCGGCTGCAGTCCGCGGTGCTGGACGAGGGTGGCGAGCAGGATCGCCGGTGCCCCCACCGCCAGCGCCGACAGCCGGGCCAGGACCATCTCGCGGCGCGGCGGCATCTCGTGCACCCGGGCCGCGAACACATCGTGCGCCAGGGAGTTGGCGCAGGCGAGGATCATCCCGGCGACGGAGGCGAGCAGGGTCAGGAAGACCGCCGTGGTCACCGCGGTGAACAGCAGGGTTCCCGCAGTGGACACGGTCGCCCCGAACGCGGCCCGGCTGCCCAGCAGATAGGCGGTATTGCCCTCGGGGTCGGCCGCCGCGATGGTCTCGCGGCCGACCAGGGCGGTCGCGCCGAACCCGATCACCGCGATGACCGGGACGAAGAGGGCCACCGAGGGCACCGCCCAGGACAGTGAACGGCGCACCTGCCGGGCGCTGTTCGCGGTGTACATCCGCATGGTGATGTGCGGCAGGCAGGCGCCGCCGAGCACCACCGTCAGCTCCGAGCTGATCATGTCGAGGCGGGGGGCCGGACCGCCCGCGAACTCCAGGCCCGAATGCAGAAAGGCGTTGCCGACCCCGCTGTTGCCGGCGGCGGCCGTGAGCAGCGTGCCCGGGTCCCAGCCGAAGCGGCGCAGGACCAGCGCGGCGACGGCGATACCGGTGCCGAGCAGCATCACGATCTTCAGGATCTGGATGAGGGCGGTGCCCTTCATGCCGCCGATGGCCGCGTAGCTGATCATCAGGGCGCCGAGCCCGATGATGCAGCCGGTCTTCAGGGAGTCGCCGGAGAATCCGAGGAGGAAGGAGAGGAGGTTGCCGGTGCCGGCGAGCTGGACGAGCATCATCGGCAGCAGCGCGGCGAGGGTCACGCCGCAGGCGGCCATCCGCACCGCCCGGCCAGGCATGCGCCGTGCCAGCACGTCGCCCATGGTGAACCGGCCGGCGTTGCGCAGGGGTTCGGCCAGCAGGAACATCAGCAGCATCAGCGACAGGGCCGTGCTCAGGGCGAGGACGACACCGTCGTAGCCGGTGAGCGCGATGATCCCGCTGGTGCCGAGCACGGTCGCGGCGGAGATGTAGTCCCCGGCGATGGCCAGGCCGTTGCGCATCGGGGACAGGGAGCTGTAGCCGGTGTAGAACTCGTCGAGGTCGTCGCGGTCGGGTCCGGTCATCACGCACAGCAGCAGGGTGATCGTGGCGACGGCGGTGAACGCCACCAGCGACATGGCCTGCGCGGAGTCGCTGAATCCGGTGAATCCGACGGCCGGGCCCGCCGCGTTCGTGGTGCCGAGCGCGTTCGCGGCGGTCATCGTGCGCCCTCCCGCCTGGCGTCCAGGGCTGCCTGCCGGCAGATGCGGTCGGCGATCGGGTCGACGGTGTGGCGTGCGGTGTACTCGTAGAGACCGATCGCGAGGCAGGTGACGGGGACCTGGAGCAGTCCCAGCAGCAGGCCCGTGGTCAGACCGCCGGAGACGGGGGTGGTCATGAAGGACGGGGCGAACGCGGACAGGATCAGGAACAGCGTGAAGTAGCCCAGCGCGGTGAGGGTGGCCACGCGCCGCTGCCAGCGGTAGGCGGTGCGCAGCACCCTCAGGTCGCTGTGGTGCCCGAGGGGCGGGTGGCTCGGCGGCCGCCGCCGCGCCTGCGGGGCGGGCTGCGGCTGCCAGGGGTAGGTGGGATACGGCGGTGCGGAGCGGTGCGGCGGAGGGTGCTCGGGGTACGAGTGCGGCGACCAGAATGCGTCGGACATCCCGTTTCTCCTTGCGTGGCTCGGGTCCGCGGCGGCGGACCGCAGGGAGCGGTGGGCGGCGACGCACGCTACTCGCGGCGATCGGGGGCGCGCAGGGTTTTCACCAAACTGACCGGTAGGTATGCGCTTACTGCGCTGACGTGCGGTGTTACCCGCGTTTACTCCAATTCTGAACGGCCCCCGCTACCGAGCCGCCCGCCGGCACGCCGGTGGTGTGGCTCGTCGCGTACGAGCCCAGGTCCTTCTGCGCCCACAGGTCGCGGACGGTCGCGGCGACGCCGGTGAGGCCGAGGTCGGACCAGCGGACGGTGATGTTCTGGGCGGAGGAGGGGCGGTTGAGCAGGACGACCGCGCGGTTGCCGGTGCCGGCGAGGACCTTGCCGTAGACCTGGAGCCCCGTGGTGTCCTCGGCGACCTTGACGCCCTGGAGGCCGCGCGGGTCCTGGTCGACGGCGACGACGATCGGAGTTCTCTAGGACGGCGGCGGTCTCGGCGGTCTCGGCGGTCATGGCGGTGAGGTCGTTGCCGGCCGGCAGCGGGGCGCCGGAGATCGCCCAGAGGGCCATGTGGGTGCGGTTCTGGGCCGGGGTGAGGTCGGGCATGCCGACCATCAGCATGTCGGGGTCGTTGTGGAAGCCCGTGTGCTGGGCGGCGGGGTGCAGGGCCTGGTCGAAGTTGGACAGCATGTTCGTCTGCGAGGGCGTGTTGCCGTAGTAGACGATGTCCGTGCTGGTCCGCCACATGGGGGCGAGGCCCGTCGCCCAGTTCCAGGGGTTCTGGTGGCCCCAGTTGCAGATCGAGAGGGTGAGCGGGCGCCCGGTGGTGGCCGCGGCGCTGCTCACAGCGGAACTGATCGACCTGTACGCCGTCGCCGCGTCGAGGCCTTCGGCGTCCCCGCCGCACCAGTCGACCTTCACGAAGTCGAAGCCCCACCGGGAGGACTGGAGCATGTCCTGGTCGTAGTGGCCCTCGTTGCCGGTGTTCGGGGCGGCCGGGCGGGTAGTAGTAGCCGCAGCCGTTCTCGCCGGCGTCGGTGTAGATGCCCGCCTTGAGCCCCTTGCTGTGGATGCAGTCGGCGATGGCGCTCATACCGCCGGGCCACTCGCCGGTGTCGACGGTGATGTCGCCGCCGCTGTCACGGGTGCCCTGCCAGCAGCCCTCGTCGATGTCGACGTACCGGTATCCGGCGGTGGGGAGTCCTGCCGCGACGAATGCGTCGACCTGCTGCTTGATGACGCTGTAGTCGATCTTCGAGGCGAAGCTGTTCCAGGAGGCCCAGCCCATCGGGGCGGTGGGGACCGATGCCTGACTGATCGTCGTGGCCGTCGTGGCCGCCCGGGCCGGTCCGGGCTGGGCGAACAGGAGGGCGGCCGTCGCGGTCAGGGCGAGGGCGAGGGCGCGTACGGCAGTGGCTCTGCACCGGCGGAGGAGGTCGCGTCGGCGAGGTGGGTGTGGGGGAAACATCCGACTCCTTGTCTGTGCGGAATATCGAACAAGGATCGGTGCATCGAACGTAGGGCGGCGCTGAACGTAGAGGCGGGGGCGGACGAAGTCAACGGGCGGGACGGGAGAGGGAGTTGATGCCGTCTGCAGCCGGATCGGGCCGGGAGCGGGCGCGGCTCAGTCCTGGAGGACCGGGAAGCGGCGCGGGGCCACGAAGAGCAGCACCAGGAACGCCAGCGCCGCCGCGCACGCCGCGCCCAGGTACACCGCGTGGACCGCGTCCGCGACCGCCCGGCGCGTCGCCTCCGGGACGGTGCCCGAGTCCAGGCCTCGGGTGACCGTGTCCAGATCGCCCGCGCCTCCCAGACGTGCGGCCAGCACACCGTTGGCGATCGCGCCGAACACCGCCGCCCCGACGGTCTGGCCGGTCTGGCGGCAGAAGAGGACGGACGCGGTCGTCGTGCCGCGTTCCGCCCAGCCCACCGTCGACTGCACGCCGACGATGAGCGGCAGTTGGAACAGGCCCAGCGCGCTGCCCAGCAACAGCATCAGCAGGGTCGGCTGCCACGCCTGGCCCGGGTACGGCAGGAACGGGAACGCCAGCAGGATCAGCGCCGCCGTGCCGATGCCGAGCGCGGCAGTGTCGCGGAAGCCGATGCGCCGGTACACGTGCTGGCTGAGCGCCGCCGACACCGGCCAGCTCAGCGTCCATACGGAGAGCACGAATCCGGCGGCGACGGGGGCCAGTCCGAGGACCGCCTGCGCGTACGTCGGCAGAAAGACCGTGGGCGCCACCATCAGCAGCCCCAGCGCGCCGAGGGCGAGATTGACCGCGGCGATCGTGCGGCGGCGCCACACCCATCCCGGGATGATCGGCTCGGCGGCCCGGCGTTCGGTCACCACGACGAGCGCGACGAGCGCGAGGCCCGTACCGAACAGGGCGAGTGAGGGCGCCGACAGCCACGGCCAGGCGACCCCGCCCTGCACCAGCGCAGTGAGCAGGACACCGCCGCACGCGAACACCGCCAGTGCGCCCGCCCAGTCGATGCGGGGGCGGGCGCCGGTGGCGCGGCGGTCGGGTTCGTGCAGGCGGCGGACGAGCAGCCACAGGGCGACCGAGCCGATGGGCAGGTTGACGAGGAAGATCCACCGCCAGTCGACGTACGCGGCGAGGATCCCGCCGAGCGCCGGGCCCGCGATCGCGGACACCGCCCACACCGTGGACAGCTTGGCCTGGATCTTCGGGCGTTCCTTGAGCGGGTACAGGTCGGCGGCGAGGGTCTGGACCGTGCCCTGGAGCGCGCCGCCGCCCAGGCCCTGCACGATACGGAAGGCGATCAGCGACCCCATGTTCCAGGCGAGCGCGCACAGCAGCGAGCCGAGCAGGAAGACGACGGCGCCCGCGACCAGCACCGGCTTGCGGCCGAAGGTGTCGGAGAGCTTGCCGTAGACGGGCAGGGTCACCGTCACGGCCAGCAGATATCCCGAGAACAGCCAGGAGAAGACGGAGAAGCCGCCGAGGTCGCCGACGATCTGCGGGACGGCCGTCGACACGATCGTCGAGTCGAGCGCGGCGAGCGCCATCGCCAGCATCAGGGCCGCGACCACGGCACCGCGCCGGTCGGCTCCGACGCTCCGTGCGCTGTCGCGTATCGCGGGCTTCGTGCTGTCCACCGGTTCCCCCTTGCCTGTTGTCCCCCGCACGCAAGCTTCCCACTTGACCCTGACGCGGCGGGAGGGTGGAAGCTCGGTCCGCCGGAGGGTGGACCCAACCCTGAGAAGGGCTCCACCTGACGGTGGACAGCCCTTAGGGGTACCTCCGTACAAGGGCTCGGGGAGGGTTCGTCCCGGCGGAGGACGAGGAGGCGGGCGGGTCGTCCTTAACCTGGCTTTACGCCGCTGGGGAGCGGCCGGGACGGACGGGGGTCGTGCCGGCCGCAGCGGAGGGGGTGGGGTTTTCCCCAGCGGAAGACGGGGCCGTGCACCAGCGCGGTCCGGGCCCCTCCGCCACCAGACTGACCGACGTAGCCGGTCATTCACTCACGAGGCGCGTTTCCCCGCGTCTCGTCCCATGCCGCCACCCGACGCGTCACCGCGCGTCTCATTCGCTGACCGACAGAGGAGATATGTCATGACAACGGCCGTAACCATTCCCAGGCACGGGGGTACTGGAGGGCGTACGGCCGTTGCGGCGCGAGCGCGACAGGTCGTCAAGGCGTTCGGCAGCGGGGAGACCCGGGTCGTCGCCCTCGACCACGTCGACGTGGACATCGCCCGCGGCCAGTTCACCGCGATCATGGGCCCCTCCGGGTCCGGCAAGTCCACGCTGATGCACTGCCTCGCCGGCCTGGACACCGTGACGAGTGGTCAGATCTACCTCGACGAGACCGAGATAACGGGCCTGAAGGACAAGAGGCTCACCCAGCTGCGCCGGGACCGGATCGGCTTCATCTTCCAGGCGTTCAACCTGCTGCCGACGCTGAACGCGCTCGAGAACATCACGCTGCCCATGGACATCGCGGGCCGTAAGCCCGACCGTGCCTGGCTGGACCGGGTCGTGGAGACCGTCGGCCTGGCGGGCCGTCTCAAGCACCGGCCCGCCCAGCTCTCCGGCGGCCAGCAGCAGCGTGTCGCCGTGGCCCGGGCACTGGCCGCCCGCCCCGAGATCATCTTCGGTGACGAGCCCACCGGAAACCTGGACTCGCGGGCCGGCGCGGAGGTGCTGGGCTTCCTGCGCCGCTCGGTCGACGAGCTGGGCCAGACCATCGTGATGGTCACGCACGACCCGGTCGCCGCGTCCTACGCCGACCGGGTGCTGTATCTGGCCGACGGCCGGATCGTCGACGAGATGCACCAGCCCACCGCGGACCAGGTCCTGGACCGCATGAAGGACTTCGACGCCCGGGGGCGTACATCATGACCGTGCTGAGGACCTCTCTGCGCAACTTCTTCGCGCACAAGGGACGCATGGCCCTGTCGGCCGTCGCGGTCCTGCTGTCGGTAGCGTTCGTCTGCGGCACGCTCGTCTTCACCGACACGATGAACACGACGTTCGACAAGCTCTTCCAGGCGACCGCGTCCGACGTCACGGTCACCGCGAAGAGCGCCTCGGACACCGGCGAGACCCGCTCCGGCAACGGAAAGCCGCCCGTCCTGCCCGCCTCCCTGCTCGGTGAGGTGCGCGGCATCACCGGCGTGAAGTCGGCGGAGGGCACGGTCTTCTCGACCTCGGTGACCGTCGTCGACGCGGACAAGCACAGCCTGTCGCCCACGAGCGGCGCGCCCACCATCGTGGGCAGCTGGAACAGCAACGACGCCCGCACCATGAAGATCACCTCCGGTGCGGCACCGCACGGCTCCGGCCAGGTGATGGTCGACGAGGACACCGCCGACAAGCACCACCTGAAGCTCGGCGACGAGATGGGCGTGATCAGCGCGGTCGGCACCCACACCGCGAGGATCTCGGGCATCGCCGCGTTCACCGTCACCAACCCCGGCGCCGCGATCTTCTACGAGGACACGAGGACCGCCCAGCAGACCCTGGTCGGCAGGACCGGCGTCTACACCAACGTCAATGTCACCGCCGCCTCCGGCGTGAGCGACGCACAGCTGAAGCGGAACGTGGTGAGCCGGCTCGGCGGCGGCTACAAGGTGCAGACCGCCAAGGAGGTCGCCGACGCCAACCAGAAGAGCATCGCGAGCTTCCTGAACGTGATGAAGTACGCGATGCTCGGCTTCGCCGGGATCGCCTTCCTCGTCGGCATCTTCCTGATCATCAACACCTTCTCCATGCTGGTCGCCCAGCGCACCCGCGAGATCGGCCTGATGCGGGCCATCGGCTCCTCGCGCCGGCAGGTCAACCGCTCCGTCCTGGTGGAGGCCCTGCTGCTCGGGGTGTTCGGGTCGGTGCTCGGCGTCGGCGCGGGCGTCGGCATCGCGGTCGGCCTGATGAAGCTCATGGGGTCGATGGGCATGCAGCTGTCCACCGACGATCTGACGATCGCCTGGACGACCCCGGTGGTCGGCCTCGTCCTGGGCGTCCTGGTCACGATCCTGGCCGCCTATGTGCCGGCCCGGCGTGCCGGAAAGGTCTCCCCGATGGCCGCGCTGCGCGACGCGGGCGTCCCCGTGGACGCGAAGGCCGGACGGGTGCGGGCCGTGCTCGGACTCGTCCTCACCGGTGCCGGCGGCGCCGCCCTGTATCTGGCCGCCGCGGACCGCCGGGCCCAGAACGGCTCGCTGTGGCTCGGCCTCGGCGTGGTCCTCTCGCTCATCGGCTTCGTCGTCATCGGCCCGCTGCTCGCGGGCGGAGTGGTCCGGGCGCTCGCCACGGTCCTTCTGCGGGTTTTCGGACCCGTTGGACGCATGGCCGAGCGCAACGCCCTGCGCAATCCGCGCCGCACCGGCGCGACGGGTGCCGCGCTGATGATCGGTCTCGCACTGGTCGCCTGCCTGTCGGTGGTGGGCTCCTCGATGGTGGCCTCGGCCACGAACCAGCTGGACAAGACGGTCGGCACCGACTTCATCGTGCAGTCCGACAGCGGCCAGCTGATCACCTCGCAGGCGGTGCGGGCGATGAAGTCGACGCCGGGCCTGAAGCGGGTCACCGAGTACCGGCTGCTGGACGTCTCGCTGACCACGCCCGACGGACGTACGGCCGCGAAGGAGACGGTCAACGCCGCCGACCCGACGTACGCCCAGGACCTGCGGATCAAGACGGTCGCCGGCAACCTCGCGGACGCCTACCGGCCCGACTCGATGTCCGTCTTCGAGGGCTTCGCCAAGAAGCACGGCATCCGGCTCGGCTCGAAGGTCACGGTCGCCTTCAAGGACGGCAGGACGGCCCGGCTGACGGTCCGCGCGATCACCAGCGACGACGCGCTGATCGACAAGGGCGCGATGTATGTGGCGACCGCGACGGTGGCGACGTACGTGCCGGCCGACAGGATGCCGCTCGACGCGCTGGTCTTCGCCTCGGCCAAGGACGGGCAGCAGGCCGCCGCGTACAAGTCGCTGAAGTCGGCGCTGCACGACTATCCGCAGTACACGGTCCGTGACCAGACCGACTACAAGAAGGCGCTGAAGGACCAGATCGGCCAGCTGCTGAACATGATCTACGGTCTGCTGGCCCTCGCGATCATCGTCGCGGTCCTGGGCGTGGTGAACACGCTGGCACTGTCGGTGGTCGAGCGCACGCGGGAGATCGGCCTGATGCGCGCGATCGGCCTCTCGCGCCGCCAGCTGCGCCGGATGATCCGCCTGGAATCGGTGGTGATCGCCCTCTTCGGTGCCCTGCTGGGCCTGGGGCTGGGCATGGGCTGGGGCGCGACGGCCCAGAAGCTCCTCGCCCTGCAGGGGCTGACCGTCCTGGAGATCCCGTGGTCCACGATCATCACGGTCTTCATCGGCTCGGCCTTCGTGGGCCTGCTCGCCGCCCTGATCCCGGCGTTCCGGGCGGGCCGGATGAACGTCCTGAACGCGATCGCCACGGAGTAGCCGACACCACGGGGGCAGGGGGTGTGCGTCGACGGGCCGAGGTCTTCCTCGGCCCGTTCCGCATGATGGGGACGCCACTCGGGTCACTCCCGCCGCTCGCCCTTACGTGCAGACGGTTGTCCACAGCCCCGGCATCGGCGAATCCGGCGTCGTACGCTGGACACCCCCGGCCCCCGAAAACCTCGTGGCCGGGCGTTCGTGTTGCCCACCCGGGACGGGATACCCCCTCATGAGCCTGCACGGTCTGCTCGACGCCGTCGTCAAGGACGCCGCACTCGTGGAAGCGGTCAAGGCCGCGACCGACGGCAACCGGATGCATGTCGACCTGGTCGGCCCCCCGGCCGCGCGCCCCTTCGCCGTGGCCGCGCTGGCCCGGGACGCGGGCAGGCCCGTCCTCGCCGTGACCGCGACGGGACGCGAGGCCGAGGACCTCGCCGCCGCGCTGCGCTCCCTGCTGCCGCCGGACGCCGTCGTGGAGTACCCGTCGTGGGAGACGCTCCCGCACGAGCGGCTCAGCCCGCGCAGCGACACCGTGGGCCGCCGCCTCGCCGTCCTCAGACGCCTCGCCCACCCGAGCCAGGACGACCCGGAGACCGGCCCGGTGTCCGTCGTCGTCGCCCCCATCCGTTCCGTGCTCCAGCCGCAGGTCAAGGGCTTGGGCGACCTGGAGCCGGTCGCCCTGCGCAGCGGACAGCAGGCCGATCTGAACGAGGTGGTGGACGCCCTCGCGGCGGCCGCGTACTCCCGGGTGGAGCTGGTCGAGAAGCGCGGCGAGTTCGCTGTGCGCGGCGGCATCCTGGACGTCTTCCCGCCTACCGAGGAACACCCGCTGCGCATCGAGTTCTGGGGCGACGACGTAGAGGAGATCCGCTACTTCAAGGTCGCCGACCAGCGCTCCCTGGAGGTCGCCGAGCACGGCCTGTGGGCGCCGCCCTGCCGTGAGCTGCTGCTCACCGAAGAGGTGCGGGGGCGGGCCGCCGCGCTCGCCGAACAGCACCCCGAGCTGGGCGAGCTGCTCGGCAAGCTCGCCGAGGGCATCGCCGTGGAGGGCATGGAGTCCCTCGCCCCCGTGCTCGTCGACGACATGGAGCTGCTGCTCGACGTCCTGCCCCTGGGCGCGATGGCTGTCGTGTGCGACCCGGAGCGGGTGCGCACGCGGGCCGCCGACCTGGTGGCGACCAGCCAGGAGTTCCTGCAGGCGTCCTGGGCGGCCACGGCGGGCGGCGGCGACGCCCCGATCGACGTCGGCGCGGCGTCCCTGTGGTCCATCGCGGACGTCCGGGACCGCGCCCGTGAGCTGGGCATGATGTGGTGGTCGGTGTCGCCGTTCGCGGCGGGCGACGACGACCTGGACTCCCTCGAAGGGGACACCCTCAAGCTCGGAATGCACGCCCCGGAGACCTACCGCGGTGACACCGCGAAGGCGCTCGCCGACACCAAGGGCTGGCTCGCCGAGGCCTGGCGGACGGTGTTCGTGACGGAGGGCCACGGCCCGGCGTCCCGCACGGTCGAGGTGCTGGGCAACGAGGGCATCGCGGCCCGGCTCGACGCCGATCTCGGGGTGCCGTCCCCGTCGGTGGTGCATGTGGCGTGCGGCTCGATCGAGTACGGCTTCGTGGACCCGGCCCTCAAGCTCGCCGTCCTCACCGAGACGGACCTGTCCGGCCAGAAGACCGCCGGCCGCGACGGCGCCCGGATGCCGGCCCGCCGCCGTAAGACGATCGACCCGCTGACCCTGGAGTCCGGCGACTACATCGTCCATGAGCAGCACGGCGTGGGCCGCTACATCGAGATGGTGCAGCGCACGGTCCAGGGCGCGACCCGCGAGTACCTGGTGGTGGAGTACGCCCCGGCCAAGCGCGGCCAGCCCGGCGACCGGCTCTACATCCCCACCGACCAGCTGGAGCAGATCACCAAGTACGTCGGCGGCGAGGCCCCGACCCTGCACCGTCTCGGCGGCGCCGACTGGACGAAGACGAAGGCGCGCGCGAAGAAGGCGGTCAAGGAGATCGCCGCGGACCTGATCAAGCTGTACAGCGCGCGGATGGCGGCGCCCGGTCATGCCTTCGGCGCGGACACGCCGTGGCAGCGGGAGCTGGAGGACGCGTTCCCGTACGCGGAGACCCCGGACCAGCTGACCACGATCGCCGAGGTCAAGGAGGACATGGAGAAGTCGGTCCCGATGGACCGTCTGGTCTGCGGCGACGTGGGTTACGGCAAGACGGAGATCGCGGTCCGGGCCGCCTTCAAGGCGGTGCAGGACGGCAAGCAGGTCGCGGTCCTCGTGCCCACCACGCTGCTGGTGCAGCAGCACTTCGGCACGTTCTCCGAGCGCTACTCCCAGTTCCCGGTGAGCGTGAAGGCGCTGTCCCGCTTCCAGACCGACTCGGAGGCGAAGGGGGTCCTGGAGGGCCTGCGCGAGGGCGCGGTGGACATCGTGATCGGCACGCACCGGCTGTTCTCGTCGGAGACGAAGTTCAAGGACCTCGGCCTGGTCATCGTCGACGAGGAGCAGCGCTTCGGTGTCGAGCACAAGGAGCAGCTGAAGAAGCTGCGCGCGAACGTCGACGTGCTGACCATGTCCGCGACCCCGATCCCCCGGACCCTGGAGATGGCGGTGACGGGCATCCGCGAGATGTCCACGATCACGACGCCGCCGGAGGAGCGCCACCCGGTGCTCACCTTCGTCGGGCCGTACGAGGAGAAGCAGATCGGCGCCGCCATCCGCCGCGAACTGCTGCGCGAGGGCCAGGTCTTCTACATCCACAACCGGGTGGAGTCGATCGACCGGGCCGCGGCACGGCTGCGGGAGATCGTCCCGGAGGCGCGCATCGCCACGGCCCACGGCCAGATGTCGGAACAGACGCTGGAGCAGGTGGTGGTGGACTTCTGGGAGAAGAAGTACGACGTCCTGGTCTCCACCACGATCGTCGAGTCGGGCATCGACATCTCCAACGCCAACACGCTGATCGTGGAGCGCGGCGACAACTTCGGCCTCTCCCAGCTCCACCAGCTCCGCGGCCGGGTCGGCCGGAGCCGCGAGCGCGGCTACGCCTACTTCCTGTACCCGCCGGAGAAGCCGCTGACGGAGACGGCCCACGAGCGCCTGGCGACCATCGCCCAGCACACGGAGATGGGCGCGGGCATGTATGTGGCGATGAAGGACCTGGAGATCCGCGGCGCGGGCAATCTGCTCGGCGGCGAGCAGTCGGGCCATATCGCGGGCGTCGGCTTCGACCTGTACGTACGGATGGTCGGCGAGGCGGTCGCGGACTACCGCGCGTCCCTGGAGGGCGGCGTGGAGGAGGAACCGCCGCTCGAGGTCAAGATCGAGCTGCCGGTCGACGCGCACGTCCCGCACGACTACGCGCCCGGCGAGCGGCTGCGTCTGCAGGCCTATCGCGCGATCGCCTCCGTGAACACGGAGGAGGACATCAAGCACGTACGCGAGGAACTCGTCGACCGCTACGGCAAACTCCCCGAGCCGGTCGAGAACCTGCTGCTGGTCGCGGGTCTGCGTATGCTCGCCCGCGCGTGCGGCGTCGGCGAGATCGTCCTGCAGGGCGCCAACATCCGCTTCGCGCCGGTGGAGTTGAGGGAGTCCCAGGAGCTGCGGCTCAAGCGCCTGTACCCGGGGACCGTCATCAAGCCGGCACTCCACCAGGTCCTGGTGCCCCGCCCCAAGACCGCGAAGGTGGGCGGAAAGCCGCTGGTCGGCCGGGAACTGCTGGGCTGGGTCGGGGAGTTCCTGACCTCGGTCCTGGGGTCGTAGGCCCGAGCCCTCGTTCGGCCCTGGCCCGGGTGGCGGTGCGGTCGGCTCACCACCGGCCGCACGCCTGGCGTGCATCCGTCGCCATGGGGCAGTCGTAGGAGCATGACCTGCGGACGGTTACCGTGAGAGCGGGCACGCCGCGCCCGTGCGGGGCGGCCCGGACGAGCGGTCATGGGCAGGGGGAGGGCTTCGCGTGGTGCAGTTGAGGGGTGGGGTCGCGGTCGCCGCCCTGGTCGTGGTCACCGTGACCGGCTGCCAGGGGATGGATGTGCCCAAGGCCGGTTCGGCCTCCGGGTCTTCGGCGGCCGGGGCCGGCGACGGTCATGCCGTCAGCCCGCTGGACAACCCGGACGGCACCAGGCCCGGACTGGCGCCCATCACCTCGGACGCCGACCGAGCGAGGGCGCGGGCGCTGATCGGGAAGGTGGCGACCAAGGGACGCGGCCCCAAGACGGGCTACGCCCGGGACAAGTTCGGGTACGCGTGGATGGACTCGGCCCCCGGTGGCATCCCGTACGCCCACAACGGGTGCGACACCCGGAACGACCTTCTCAAGCGCGATGGGCAGAGCGTCCGGTTCCGGTCCGGCTCGAACTGTGTCGTGGCCTCCATGACGCTGCACGACCCGTACACCACGAAGACGATCGAGTGGACCAAGTCCCGTGCCACCATGGTACAGATCGACCATGTCATGCCGCTGTCCTACGACTGGCAGATGGGCGCCTCCCGCTGGACGAAGGACAAGCGGGAGGACATCGCCAACGACCCGCTCAATCTGATCCCGGTGGACGGACCGACCAACGGCGCCAAGAGCGACTCGGGCCCGGCGACCTGGCTGCCCCCGAACAAGCAGATCCGCTGCTCCTACTCGGTGCGCGTCGCCCAGGTGTCACTCAAGTACGAGCTTCCCGTGACCGCGGCCGACAAGCAGATGATGCTGGAGCAGTGCGGCGGTTGACCCGCCGGACCGACGGCCGCCCGTGCGCCACCGCACGGGCGGCGCACGGGGAGCGGGGCTGCCCCCGCGCGGCTCAGCCGCCCAGCTTGTCCAGGTCGAGGACCTTGCCCTTGGGCGCGTCGGCCGGCACCCGCTTCTCGAAGTCGGTGAAGGTGATGGTGCCCGGGTCCTTCTTGGAGGTGCTCGTGACCTTCAGGAGGTACGGCTTGCCCTGGGTGGCGACGTAGAGCGTGTAACGGTCCTTGCCGTCCTTCTCGTGCAGAACGATCGCCGGGGTGCCGTCGACCGTGGTCGTCTCGCCCCGCGTCGCGTCGGAGTTCACGTTCTTGGCGTCGGCCAGCACCGAGTCCAGGTCGCAGAAGCCCGCGATGTCCTTGGCGTCCTTGCCCTTCGCCGCCATCTTGGTCCACTTGCCGGCCATCATGGCCACGACCGCGTCGGTGTCCGACTTGGAGTCGCCCTTGCCCTGCGCACGCAGGAAGGCCTCGTCGTACTTCATGTAGACGGTGTCGCCGGTCTTGATCAGGTCGGCCTTGCCCTGCCCGCCCATGGCCATCGTGCCGGCGCACTCGCCCTTCTTGTTCAGGGCCATGTCGATCCGGATGGTGCCGCTGCTCTCGTCGTCGCGGACATCGCCCGTCATACGCAGCGACGTGGCGTCGGTGGTGGCCTTCATGGCCCGGTCGGCGATGTCGCCGCCGGTGAGCCCGGCGAAGGGGCCCTTGGGCTTGTCGTCCGCAGAGTTCTGGCCGGGCAGGCAGCCGGTCAGACCCGCGGTGGCTGCGGCGGCCAGGCAGAGAGCGGCAAGTGCGGTGCGACGCATGAGAGTTCCTTGAGGTGAAGTGGCGTGCGTACGGCGTGCGTGGGGACTTGCACGCGTGGTGACGGCGTGCGTGGTGACGGCGTGCGTGGTGACTGCACGCGTGGAGACGGCGTGCGGCGAGTGGTGCGCGCGGAGACGGCGCGCGAGAGTTGAGCGGAGTAGCCGGGTGGGATGGGTGCGGTGCGACGGGCCGGCCCGCTCAGCGGGGCGGCGTCGCCCGGGGCGTCGCGCCGCGGTCCCCTCCCGCGCGGCCCGACGCACCCCCACCCACGCGGCCGGGCGTACCCCCGTCCGACGCCCGGCCTGACGTGGGTCCGGGGTGCTGACCGGCGGACATGGACGGGGCCGCGTCCTTGTCGCTCCGGGGCGCTCCTGTTCCGGCCACCCTGTCCGCGTGGGCCGAGACCGTGCCGATGACGACGAGGCCGACGACGGCCCCGAAGGTGATCCTTCCCCTCATGGACACGGCTGTTTCCCTCCCCTGTTCGGGGCGTTCGCCGCTGCGGCGAGTCGCCCGTTCACGAGGCCAATAAGACCAGAGCTTGTGAACCGAGTCAACATGAACCCATGGATCGGTCTTGTACACGGACGTGAAGCGGTGGATCTTGCACATCTCGGTATGCTCGGCGCCACAGGGACGTAGTGCCGAGGCCGAGAGCCGCGGGCCGAGGGCGCCGAGACCGGGGCGCCGGACGGCGACGGTGCCGCACAGGGCAGAGGGGAGCCGGGCGGGTGCAGGACAACGGGACAGAGGTGACCGCTGCCGGAATCGCCCGGCTCGCGGGGGTCGGCCGTGCCGCCGTCAGCAACTGGCGCCGACGCCACACCGACTTCCCCAAGCCGGTGGGGGGCACCGAGACCAGCCCCTCCTTCGCGCTCACCGAGGTCGAGAACTGGCTGCGCCGGCAGGGCAAGCTCGCCGAGGTGCCCCTGCGGGAGCGGGTCTGGCAGCAGGTGGCTGGCCACCCGGAGGGACCCGTGACGGCGCTGGTCCACGCGGGCTGTGTCCTCGTGCTCGTCCACGACCGGCCGACGGTCTGGCAGGAGGCGAGCGCCGGCTCCGACGCCCGCCTGGCCGAACTGCTGCCCACCGCCCTCGAACAGGTGCTGACCCCTCGCTTCGGCACCCCGCGGGGCCCCGCCACACCCTTCCCCACCCCGGCGGAACTCCTCCCGTCGGCCCCGCTGCTGCGCGGCGCCGCGGACCTCGCCGCGGAACTGGGTCCCCAGCAGGCGTACGAGTTCCTGCTCGGCCGGCACCTCGACGCCAACCCCCGCCAGTACACGCTCACCCCGGCCGACCTGGCCGCACTGATGGCCGAGCTCGCCGGGCCCGCCCGCAGCGTCCTCGACCCGGCCTGCGGTACCGGCGCCCTGCTGCGGGCCGTCGCCGCCGTGTCCGGCCGGGAGCCCGACGGGCAGGAACTCCACGGCCAGGACAGCGATCCCGGACTGGCCGCGCTCACCGGTCTGCGCCTGACGCTGCAGACCAGGGCCGTCGTGCGCACGGCCGCGGGTGACAGCCTCAGGGCCGACGCGTTCGACACCCTCAGGGCGGACGCCGTGCTGTGCCATCCCCCGTTCAACGAGCGCAACTGGGGACACGACGAACTCGCCTACGACCCCCGCTGGGAGTACGGCTTCCCGGCGCGCACGGAGTCCGAACTCGCCTGGGTGCAGCATGCGCTGGCCCGGCTGCGGGAGGGCGGCACCGCCGTGCTGCTGATGCCGCCCGCCGCCGCCTCCCGGCGCTCGGGCCGCCGTATCCGCGCCGACCTGCTGCGCCGCGGCGCCCTGCGCGCTGTGATCGCCCTGCCGGTGGGCGTGGCGCCCCCGTACAACATCCCGCTGCACCTGTGGGTGCTGCGCCGGCCCGAGAAGGCGCCCGCGCAGCCGGAGTTGCTGCTCACGGACGTCGGCGCGCTCGACCCCGAGGGGCGCGGCGGCGCGGACTGGCAGGTCGTGCGGGACGCCGTCCTCGGCGCCTGGCGGCCTTTCGCCCGGACCGGAACCGCGCCCGAGGTGCCGGGTGTGAGCCGGTCCGTGCCGGTCATCGAACTCCTCGACGACGACGTGGACCTGGCCCCCGCCCGCCATCTCCCGCCGCCCTCGGTCGGCGGCGGGGCCCAGGAGCTCACGGCCCTGCGCGCCCGTCTCGACGAGACCCTCCGGCTCACCGTCGACCTCAACCCGCCCGCGCACGACACCGCGGACCAGACCAGCTGGCCGCTCACGACCGTCGGCGAACTCGCCCGGGGCGGCGCCCTGGTGATGCGCACCGGTGGACACGGCCCCCACACGCGCGTGCTCACCGACCACGACGTGCTCGCCGGCACCGCACCCTCCGGGACCCTGCCCGGGACGGGGGAGGAGCCGGTCCTCGTCGAGCAGGGCGACGTGGTCGTGCCCGTGCTCGGCGGTGGTGCCGTCGCGCGCGTGATCGACGCGACGGCCGCGGGAGCCGCGCTCGGGCGCAATCTGACGCTGCTGCGCCCGGACCCGGCGGCGCTCGACCCCTGGTTCCTCGCCGGCTTCCTGCGCGGCACCGCCAACACCCGCCAGGCCAGCAGCTACGCCTCCACCGCGACCCGGCTCGACGTGCGCCGGCTCCAACTGCCCCGGCTGCCGCTGGACCAGCAGCGCCGCTACGGCGAGCGGTTCCGGGCGCTCGCCGGGTTCGAGGACGCCCTGCGCCTGGCCGGCCGCCTCGGCGAACAGCTCGTCCGCGGTCTGTACGACGGACTGACGGACGGCACGGTCGCGCCGGACTGACGAGCACCGGACACCGGACCGGCGCCACCGGACGGGCCTGCGCTCCCGTGTCGTCGTGCGGCCCCGCCCGCAGCTCGGACGCGGTACGACTACGGTTCCGTGCAACCCGGGCCGTCTGTCGCAGTCGGGCTATACGCTCGGACGTCGACACTCGTACGTCCGTCCTCATCCGGTCCCAGGAGCAGTCATGTACGGCCACGGCGCGCCGCCGCCCACCCGCACTTCGGGCATGGTCATCACCCTGCGGGTGCTGCTCCCCCTCGCCGGCTTCCTCAGCTGCGGACTGCTCGCGTGCATCCCGCTGTTCCGGATCGCCATGCTGCGCGGCAGAGGCACGGACTGGCTCCTGGCCTGGATCAGCGTCCCCGTGTCCATAATCTGCCTCGTGGTCGTCGGCTCGGTCCCGGAGAGCGACCACCGGGGGGATCTGGCGCTCGTGGTCGTGCTCATCCTCGGCGCCTTCAGCGGGGCGCACTTCCTGGTGTTCGACATACGCCACCACCGCGCCCTGCCGCCCGCCCCCTACGCACCGCCCCGGACGGGCTACGGCTACCCCGCCCCGGCGCCCTACCCCGCCGCCCCGCAGGCCCAGACCCCGCCGCCCCCGTACCCGCTGACGCCCCCGCAGCCGCAGCGTCCCGCGCCCGCCCGTATCGACCAGGTCCGGGCCGAACTCGACGAACTGAGCGACTATCTGCGCCGGCACGAGGACGGCAGGTGAGCGCGACGGCCGGACGCGTCGTCGCGCAGCGCTACGAGCTGTCCACACTCATCGGCCAGGGCGGCATGGGCCAGGTCTGGACGGCGTACGACCAGCGCCTGGACCGGCGTGTGGCCGTCAAGCTGCTGCGGCCGGACAAGGTCGCGGGCCAGGAGGTCGACGAGCTGCGCCGCCGGTTCATGCGGGAGTGCCGGGTCACCGCGCAGGTCGACCACCCCGGTCTGGTCACCGTCCATGACGCGGGCAGCGAGGGCGAGGAGCTGTACCTCGTGATGCAGTACGTCGACGGGGCCGACCTCGCCGACCATCTCGCCGAGCACGACCCGTACCCCTGGCCGTGGGTGGTGGCCGTCGCGGCGCAGCTGTGCGCCGTGCTGTCCGCCGTGCACGCGGTGCCGATCGTCCACCGCGATCTGAAGCCCCGCAACGTCATGGTCAAGCAGGACGGCACGGTCACCGTGCTGGACCTCGGTGTGGCGTCGGTGATGGACACGGACACGACCCGGCTCACCCACACCGGCTCCCCGATCGGCTCGCCCGCCTACATGGCGCCCGAGCAGGCGATGGGCGGCGCGGTCGGTCCGTACACCGATCTCTACGCGCTCGGCGTGCTCATGCACGAACTGCTCAGCGGCGATGTGCCGTTCGCGGGCTCGACCGCGCTCGGTGTGCTGCACCGCCATCTGTACGAGCCCCCGCTGCCGGTGCGCCGGCTGCGCCCCGAAGTGCCCGAGGCGCTGGAGTCGCTCGTGCTGCGGCTGCTCGCCAAGGACCCCCAGCACCGCCCGGCCTCGGCGCAGGAGACGTACGAGCAGTTGCTCCCGCTGCTGCCCGCCCGCGGTATGCCCTCCGGAGCCCCGCTCGACCCCACGCGCCCCTTCCTGCGCCCGCACGCCCCCTGGCCGGACCGGGCACGCACTCCGGCGTCCCAGCCGCAGGCCGCGCCGACGGTCGCGAAACCGGATGTCGTGGGCGCCGTCGACGAGGTCAAGCGCCTCCTCGGGGAGGGCCGGATCACCCAGGCCGTCGACATCCTCGGCGCGATCCTCCCGGCGGCGGCCGCCCAGCACGGGGAGCACTCACCGGTCGTCCGCAGCCTGCGCAAGCAGTACGCGGCCACCCTCATGGACGACGGCCAGTACCGGCGCGCACTGCCCGAGCTGCGCCGCCTCGCCGACGAGCGCGCTACCGAGTCCGGCCAGGCCGACCCCCAGTCGCTGCGCTTCCGCTACGAGATCGCGCAGTGCCTGGAGCAACTGGGCGAACCGGCGTCGGCGCTCGCCGAGTACCGGGCGCTGCTCCCGTACTACGAGAACCAGTACGTCGCGGGGGACCCGGAACTGGCCCATGACGTCCGCCGCCGTATCGGCCATCTGCTGCTCGCCCTCGGCGACCGCGCCGCCGCCCACGACACCCTCGTACGGCTGCTGCACGACGTCGAGCGCCTGCGCGGACCGGGGCATCCGCTGGCCGGGGACATCCGGCGGACCCTGCAGTGGCTGGGACAGGTCCGCGGCTGAGAGCTGCTTCGAGCTCTCAGGCGGTCCGCGTCCCCCGGGCGTCGCTCAGCGCGTGACGGGCAGCGCCGACGCGAACCGCGGTCCGTCGCCGCGGTGCTGGACCGGGAAGGTGACCTTGAGGCCCTTCTCCTGGCCGGCCACCGACAGGTGGGTCACGTACTGCAGACCCAGGAACGCCTTCTTCGAGCCGCCCGCGGAGACGTACGGCCGCGGCAGGTTGAGCACGAGCTTGCCGGGCTTGCCGCCGCGGTTGCCGTCGAAGAAGAGCACGCGCTGGTCGGTCAGGACTATGTACAGCGGGCGGGGCGTGACCGTGGCCATCACGGTGCCCGCGCTGAGCACGCCGACCACGGCCGCGGTGAGCGCCTGCTTGCGCACGGAGACCGACCCGACGCCCGCGAGGCTCGTCAGCTGCACCTGCTCGCCCTGGAGCAGCAAGGGGGCGACGGCTTCCTGCAGTTGTCTGGCGCGGCGGGCGTTGAGGGCCATGGGGACTCCTGGTGCGCAAAAGGACGTGGGGCCGCGCGGGCTGTTCGTACGCACACAGGGGCGTTCGGCAAGGCGTCGATGAGCAGGGCCGGCCAGAGCGGCGCGCGGATCACGGCGGTGATCGGGACGGGCGGACGTTACGGATGATTGGTTAACATCAGGTGAATGAGTGGTGTGAGAACGGTCAAGTCGGGGTTGTCCTTCTCCCGGTCTGGAATCCGGTTCGCCCCGTCGGCGTGACGGTCATGGCTCTCCCCTAGGATCCGCCGCATGCCGCACGCTTCCGCCTCCGCCCTGCCGCCTCCCGACTTCGAGACCGCCTCCGCCTTCCCCGAGGTCACCTGGCTGAAGCAGGCCGCCGCCGCGTGGGACTGGGCGTCGATCCGGGACTACGTCGACGGGTTGCCGCGGGAGACGAACCGCAGCTTCGCCGTCGGTGTGCTGTCCGAAGTGGCCGGAGCCGAGCAGTGGATGCGTGAGATCCTCGCCGCGACACCCGACGACGTGCTCGCCCTCACCGTCCTCGGCAGCCGCGAGGTGCGCATCGGCTGGGAGATCCGGACCACGGCGCCCGCCACGAAGGTCAGCCGGGAGCAGTTCGCCGGGCTGCACGCGCATCTGCGCCAGGCCGAGCAGCTGCTGATCCGGGCCACCGCCCTCGACCCGTCGTTCGACGCGGCCTGGGCCGAGCGCCTCACCACGGCCATGGGCCTGCAACTCGGGCAGAACGAGGCGCGACGCCGCTACGACCGGCTGGCCGCCCACCACCCGCACCACTTCAGCGCACAGGGCCGGCTGCTCCAGAAGCTCTGCCCCAAGTGGGGCGGCAGCTGGGAGGCGGCCCACGCCTTCGCCCGGGAATGCCTGCTGGCCGCGCCCGAAGGCGCCGTGAACGGCGGACTGGTGGCCGAGGTGCACATGGAGCACTGGCTTGCCCTGCGGGGCGCCGAGCGCGAGGCGTATCTGCGCCAGGACCCGGTGCGGGCCGAACTCGTCGAGGCCGCCGAGCGGTCCGCGCTCCATCCCGGATTCCGGCGCGCCTACGGCTGGGTCACCGCCCAGGGCTACTTCGCCGCGGTCTTCTCCCTCATGGGGGACCTGCCGCGGGCCGCGGCCTGCTTCCGCGTGCTCGGCAACCTCGCCTCCGAGTACCCGTGGGCCGATCTGGGCGGCGACGCCGCCGCGGCCTACGTCAAACACCGCGATGCCGCCCTCGCCCGAGGCTGACCCTCCATGACGACGAACACGCCGAACAGAGGCCGAAGATGAACCCCCAGGCCGCCATCCACCCGACCGAGGTCGACGGCATACCCACCCTTTTCGCGTACGCCACCGGACCCGTGCGCGCCGGACTCGTCTTCCGTGTCGGGGTCGCCGACGAGACGCTCGCCCGGGCAGGGGTCACCCATCTCGTCGAGCACCTCGCCCTGCACCGGCAGGGCCTGGCCGACTACCACTTCAACGGCGCGACCAAGGCCGCCTTCACCCACTTCCATGTGGAGGGCGCCGAGCACGAGGTCGTGGCCTACCTCCAGGGCGTCTGCGCCTCCCTGACCGATCTGCCCATGGAGCGCCTGGAGACCGAGAAGGAGATCCTGCGCACCGAGGAGTCCCGGCGCGAAGTCGGGCCGCTCCCGCTGTGGCGCTACGGGGCCCAGGGGCACGGCCTGGTCAGCTATCCGGAGTGGGGCGTCAGGAACCTTCGCCCGGAGGACGTACGGGACTGGGCGCGGACCTGGTTCACCCAGGGCAACGCCGTGCTCTGGGTGGCCGGTGAGCGGCTGCCGGCCGGACTCAGCCTCAGGCTGCCCGCCGGCGGCCGGCGCCCGCTGCCTGCGGTCACCTCCGCGCTGCCCGCCACCCCCGCCTACTTCTCCGAGGGCAAGGGCGGTGTCCTGCTGGACGCCGTCGTCGAGGACACCGCCGCCGCCCGGCTGTACGCGGGCGTCCTGGAGCGCGAACTCTCCCGCGCGCTGCGCCAGGAGGGCGGCTACTCCTACACGACCGCCACCGACTACGCCTCACGCCGCGACGGATTCGCCCTGGTGACTGCCTTCGCGGACGCCCTGCCCGCCAAGCAGGACGCGGTGCTCGGCGGCTTCGTCGACGTCCTCGCCGGGCTCCAGGTGGGCCGGATCGGCCAGGCCGGCCTGGAGGCGGTGCGCACCCGGGCCGACGGGGCGCTCACCGCGCCCGACGCCGCCGTGCGCCGGTTGCCCGGGGCGGCGGAGGACCTGCTTGCCGGGCGTCCGGTGCGCAGCACCGACGAACTCAGGTCGGAGCTGTGGGCGGTGACGCCGGGCCATCTGCACGCGGTGGCCCTGGAGGCCGCCGGGACGGCCCTGCTCCAGGTGCCCGCGGGGCACCGGGCGGACTGGGCCGGGTACACGGAGGCCCCCACCAGCTCGACGTACGCGGTGACCGGGCGCCGGTTTCCCTCGGTGCGCGGTGACGGGACGGCGCTGGTGGTGGGGGACGAGGGCATCAGCGTGACGGGCCGGGAGAAGGACGGGACGGAGGGCGCGGTGACCGTGCTCTACCGCGCCTGCGCCGCGATGCTGGCCTGGCCCGACGGCGGCCGCCGGCTCGTCGGTACCGACGCCCTGGTCATCGAGGTGGATCCGGAGCTGTACGGCGTGGACGCGCACACGATGGCGGCCCTCGACGCGGCCGTACCGCCGCACGCGGTGGTGTCGCTGCCGCCCCGGCAGCAGCGGCCGGCACCGCAGGCGGCCGCAGCGGGCACCGTGACGTCCGGGCGGCCCGCCCCCACCCGGCGCACCGGACGGCAGACGGCCGCAGTGGTCGTCTTCGGCCTCCTCGGCGGTCTCTTCGCCTTCTTCGCCCTGCTGCTGACGGTGTTCGGCGCCGGCGACCCGGAGACGACCACCGGCGAGTGGCTGGGCATCTCGGGCTTCCTGTGGGGCGTCGCGGCGTTGCTGGCCTGGCCCGCCGTACGGATCCTGCGGCGCACCCGGCGGGTGTGAGGTGGGCCGGGCGGCACCCAGATCACGCACAGATGGACGAACAGTCAAAGATTCCTCAAGTCGGGTCGTGTGAACCGAGTTAACGGGCACACGGCTCCCGGATGGGGTGTAGGTTTCAGCCATCCCCGGACGTCTGTGCGGACGCCGTCATGGGCGCAGCCGCGCCGGACGCGCGCCGCCGCCCGGGGCTCAGGG
Organism: Streptomyces sp. NPDC002573; assembly: GCF_042889625.1. Lineage (NCBI taxonomy): Bacteria > Bacillati > Actinomycetota > Actinomycetes > Kitasatosporales > Streptomycetaceae > Streptomyces > Streptomyces sp. NPDC002573. The sequence continues at coordinate 145,390 of NZ_JBIARC010000008.1, forward strand.
ATTCTTCCGGCGGCCGCCGCGCGCGTGCCGCCTGTCGAGAAGTGGGGTGGGGGATGGCCGGCCACCGGCAGTCCAAGAAGTTCCGTTACATCTCGTGGGCGGCGGCGGGGGCCGCCGTCGTCGCGGGCGCCGGGATCGCGGCGCAGACGTCGATGGCCGCGACGACCTGGCCCGCGCAGAAGACGTTCACCGGACACGCCTTCGACACGTGCACCGCGCCGTCGCTGTCCGCGATGAAGGGCTGGCACGACGGCTTCTACGGTGCCGCCGCCGTGTATGTGGGCGGCAAGAACCGCGGCTGCAACCAGCCGAACCTGACCGCGTCCTGGGTGAAGTCGGTCAGCTCCGTCGGCTGGAAGCTCATCCCGATCTACGTCGGCGCCCAGCCGCCCTGCCAGACCAGCTCCAACCCGGAGAAGCTCACCGCCGCCAACGCCACCTCCCTCGGGACGAGCGACGCCTCGGACGCGGTGGCCAAGGCGTCGGCGCTCGGCATCAAGGCCGGCAGCCCGATCTACCTCGACATGGAGCCGTACGACATCACCGACACGTCGTGCAACAACGCCGTGCTGGCCTATGTGCGCGCCTTCGACAAGCAGTTGCACGCCAAGACCTACCGGGCCGGCTTCTACGGCTTCACCAGCTCCAGCGCCAAGGCCATCGCCACCGCGAAGGACAAGACGGACCTGCCGGGCAATCTCTGGTACGCCCTGTGGGACAAGAGCTACACCACCACCACGGACTGGCCGTGGGGCTCCACCCAGTACACCGGCCACAGCCGTGGCCACCAGTACATGGTCAACAGCAAGGAGACCCGCGGGGGTTACACGCTCACCGTCGACCGTGACGCCTGGGACGCGCCCGTCGCCATCACCGGCTGAACCCGCCCGAACCGGCCGCAGGGGCGGGACCGGGGGTCCGGGCGGCGGCCGGGCGACCGGCGAAGTGAGTGGCGCGCATGTGACGACGGTGCCCGAAGTCCCGGTGAATCGTTGGTCGTACGGGTTGGCCAGAGCTGGGCCACTGCCTACCATCGATCACCGCAAGACCTTGTGCACCGTCGCACAATCTCCTCGGGAGGCCACCTTGCACCGCCGTCGCACCGCGATCGCCGTCAGCGCCGCCCTCGTCGCGGCCCCCGTCCTCACCGCGTGCGGTGAAACCGAGCACCCGGGTGCCGCGGCCGTCGTCGGGGGCGAGCGGATCACGATCGCCCAGCTGGAGGGCCGGGTGAAGGAGGTGCGCGCGGCGCAGCGCGCCGCCACCCCGGACGACACCCAGTACCAGCAGACGATCGCCCGGACCAGCGGCCTCGCCCGCGACACGCTCCACAGCCTGGTCCTCGACCGGGTCCTGGACCGCGCGGCCAGGGACGCCGGCGTGTCGGTCAGCCGCCGGGACGTCGAACAGATGCGCACGAACCTCGAACAGCGGGCGGGCGGCGCGCGGGCGCTGCAGTCGATCTGGCTGGAGCAGTACGGGGTGGCGCCCCGGCGCATCGACGACAACCTGCGCACCGAGGTCCAGGCGCAGAAGCTGTCCGCCGTGCTTGGCGCCGACATGAGCACGACGGATGGCAAGGCCACGTTCTGGAAGGCGATGGCTCAGGCGTCCAAGGAACTGAACATCGACCTCAATCCGCGCTACGGCACCTGGGACGTGCAGAAGAGCAGCCGGGTGGACGCGAAGACGCCCTGGGTCAAGGAGGCCACGGCGGCCGCGGCACCGCAGCCGGCGTAGCGGGGAAGACCGGCGGCGGAGCCCGGCACGGCCGCGCGCCGGTCTGTGGAAAACTTCCGGGGCCGTCGGTGCCGTGGGTTACGTTCGAAGGGTGAACGCAACCAGCTTCGAAGGCGCCCCCGACCAGGGCCGGGACGCGGCGGCATCCGCCGCCCCCGGCCGGGTCGTCCTGCTCACCACCAGCCACCGGGTCGCCCCCGGGCTGCTGTCCTGGCCCGCGTGGCAGGCGCTGCGCGACGCCGACCGGGTGCTGTGCGCGGACGGCGCGCATCCGCAGCTGCCGTATCTGCGTGAGGCGGGCATAGCCGTCGAGCAGGGTGCCCCGAGCGCCCAGGACCTGGTCGACGCCTGTGCCGGCGGCCGCACGGTGGTCGTCGTCGCGACCGGCGAGGGCGAGCCGCACCTCACCGACGGCCTCGCCCGGCTCGCGGGCTCGGGCCGGGTGCGGATGCCGGACCTGGAGCTGCTCCCCGCCTCCTACGATCTTCCGGGCGCTCGACTGCTCGACCTGGTGCAGGTCATGGACCGCATCCGGGCCGAGTGCCCCTGGTCCTCGCAGCAGACCCACAAGGGCCTCGCCAAGTACGGCATCGAGGAGGCGTACGAGCTGGTCGAGGCGATCGAGGCGGGCGACCGGGAGGAACTGCGCGAGGAGCTGGGCGACGTCCTGCTCCAGGTCGTCTTCCACGCCCGGATAGCCGAGGAGGACCCCGACGCCCCCTTCTCCGTCGACGACGTGGCGGGCGGCATCGTCGCCAAGCTGATCCACCGCCATCCGCATGTCTTCGGCGACGAGACCGCGACGACTCCGGAGGAGGTCAAGGAGCACTGGCTGCGCACCAAGGCGATCGAGAAGCAGCGCACATCGGTGACGGAGGGGGTGCCCCTGGGGCAGCCGGGTCTGGCCCTGGCGGCGAAGCTGTCCTCCCGGGTGCGCTCGGCGGGCCTGGACGTGCCGCTCCCGCAGGGCGAGGGCGTCGGCTACGAACTGCTGGCGCTCGCCGCGCACGCGGAGGCGGAGGGGGTGGACCCGGAGGCGGCCCTGCGCGCCGCCGCCCGCGCCTACCGCGACGCCGTACGGGCCGCCGAGGGACTCGGGCCCGGCACCAAGGAGACCGGGCCGGAGAGCGACGGGCTCGGGTCGGAGGTCTAGGAGCGGCTGCGGCGGGGAGTCGCCGGGGGCCGGGGAGCGGCGGGTTCGGGTCGGTGGTCTGGGAGCGGCTGCGGCGGGGAGTCGCCGGGGGCCGGGGAGCGGCGGGTTCGGGTCGGTGGTCTGGGCGCAGCCGCCGCAGCAAGCCGCCGGGGGCCGGGAGCCGGGGTCGAGGCCGGCGGGCTCGTCGGCCGAAGCCCCGGGGTCGAGGGCGGACCTGGCAGGGCGGGCCCGGGCGGCCGTGGATACCGTCGGGGAGTGACCGACCAGCACCAGCCCGCCCGCCCCGCTTCCACCCCCGGCCCCGAACTCTTCACCTGGGAGTTCGCCGCCGACCCCTACCCCGCCTACGCCTGGCTCCGCGAGCACGCCCCCGTGCACCGGACGCGGCTGCCGAGCGGTGTGGAGGCCTGGCTGGTCACCCGTTACGCCGACGCCAAGCAGGCCCTGGCCGACCAGCGGCTCAGCAAGAACCCGGCACACCACGACGAGCCCGCGCACGCGAAGGGCAAGACCGGCATCCCCGGCGAGCGCAAGGCCGAGCTGATGACGCACCTGCTCAACATCGACCCGCCGGACCACACCCGGCTGCGCCGGCTGGTCTCCAAGGCGTTCACGCCCCGCCGCGTAGCCGAGTTCGCGCCCCGGGTGCAGGAGCTGGCCGACCAGCTCATCGACCGGTTCGCGGACCGCGGGTCCGCCGATCTCATCCACGAGTTCGCCTTCCCGCTCCCCATCTACGCGATCTGCGACATGCTCGGCGTCCCCCGCGAGGACCAGGACGACTTCCGGGACTGGGCGGGCATGATGATCCGCCACGGCGGAGGCCCCCGGGGCGGGGTCGCGCGGTCCGTGAAGAAGATGCGCGGCTATCTCGCCGACCTCATCCACCGCAAGCGCGAGGCCCTGTCCGAGACGCCCGGCCCCGGCGAGGACCTCATCTCAGGGCTCATCCGCGCCTCCGACCACGGCGAGCACCTCACCGAGAACGAGGCCGCCGCCATGGCCTTCATCCTGCTCTTCGCCGGGTTCGAGACCACCGTCAACCTCATCGGCAACGGGACCTACGCCCTGCTCACCCACCCCGAACAGCGGTCCCGCCTCCAGACCTCGCTCAGCTGCGGCGAGAGGGACCTGCTGGAGACCGGCGTCGAGGAACTGCTGCGCTACGACGGCCCGGTCGAGCTGGCCACGTGGCGGTTCGCGACCCGGCCGCTCTCCATCGGCGGGCGGGACATCGCCGCCGGTGATCCCGTCCTCGTGGTGCTCGCCGCCGCGGACCGGGACCCTGAGCGGTTCACCGAGCCCGATGTGCTCGATCTCTCCCGCCGTGACAATCAGCACCTCGGCTACGGGCACGGGATCCACTACTGCCTCGGTGCGCCCCTCGCCCGGCTGGAGGGACAGACCGCCCTCGCCACGCTCCTCACCCGTCTCCCGGACCTGCGACTCGCGGTGGATTCCACCGATTTGCGCTGGCGCGGAGGGCTCATTATGCGCGGATTGCGCACGCTTCCGGTGGAGTTCACCCTGATTCCGGAGGAAGATCACCGCCGTACCGCCGGTGCCGCGGAATGAGGTGGCGGACACGCCGATGGTCACAGAAAAGTGACAGTTTCTCAGCTCCGTAATCTTCACGTGATCTGTGCTGCATTAACTTGTGACAAGTGATCCGCTGCGGATACCTTCACGCATCAACGAGGCGGAACTCCACATCCGCCGCGTCGGCCCCTGCTGTCGTGTGAAAGGCAACCGCATGCTCTCCGGGAACGGTCGACACCGTCGCCCCCGCCAGGCTCCGGCACTTCTTGTCGCCGCAGGGGTCACCGGCTCAGCGATCGCCATCCCGCTCTTGGCCGCCACCGGCGCGAGCGCGGCCAGCGGCACGACCTGGGACCGGGTCGCGGAGTGCGAGAGCGGTGGCGCCTGGAGCGCCGACCACGACAACGGCCGCTACGGCGGACTCCAGTTGACGCAGGAGGACTGGGACAAGTACGGCGGCCTCGAGTTCGCCACCAGTCCCGACCAGGCGAGCCGCTCCCAGCAGATCGCAGTCGCCGAGAAGATCCTGGACAAGCGAGGCGTCTCCGCGTTCGGTACCTGCGGCACGGTCGCCGGCCTGGGCCAGGACAAGGCCGCGGCGGACGTCGACACGGGCGTGGGCGACCACCCCTCCGGCGGCGGCGCCGTCTTCTTCTCGGACACCGGGGTCGGCTTCGGGTCGTCCGATACGTCTGACGAATCCCACTCGTCCAAGTCGCACCATTCGTCGGGAGCATCGGACTCGGCCAAGCCGTCGGGCTCGTCGGACTCGCCGTCGACGTCGCCTTCGTCGTCCCCGTCCTCCTCCGGGTCGCCGTCGTCCTCCTCCTCTCCCTCCTCGTCCGACTCCGACTCCCCCTCGACCTCGCCGTCCTCCCCGTCGTCCTCGACGGCGACGGACGACTCGACCGGGGACGACGAGGACGGCAACGGATCGGACGACCTGCTCGGCACGCTCTCGGCCACGACGAAGAGCGACCAGTCGGACAAGGTCGCGCAGAACGGGGCGTCTTCGGCCTCGGGTGCCGGCCGCCACCGCGGCGACAGTGCCGACGAGGGCGACACGGACGGCCGCAGCGGCGAGTCGGCCGGCCGTCATGCCTCGCGCGGCTCCGCTGCCGGGCGCGAGACCGCCGACGACTCGTACCTAGTCCGTCTCGGAGACACCCTGTCGGGCATCGCCGACTTCCTTGACCTCAAGGGTGGTTGGCACGCGCTGTACGACGCGAACAAGCAGGAGATCGGCGCCGACCCCAACCACATCATGCCCGGTCTGAGCCTTGTGGTGACGGCTGGACTGGCCGGCGACGAGTCCTGAGCAGTCGTCCGAACTGCCGTCCCGACGGCGCCATTTCACGCCCCGCTTCGCGCTGAATGTCCGGTTTGGCGAGAGTGAGATATGAGTCTCATAAGCCCTGATCGTCTTTGAAATTCGGCGCGTCGCCTGCTTACGGTCGTGACCGCTCGCCACAGCGGGCCCCGACGGTCGCAACGCCGAATCCTGCCAGCGGCCGTGCGGGAACAGTCGACGCTTCGAGCGCCGTAGGCAGGAGCGGGGGACCCAAGGTAAGTGCCGCGCCCGGGAGTTGACCGGGTGCGGCTAGGGGTGGAGCCGCGCGCCGGGGAGGCGTGCGGCCGGGCAACTCAACCGGCCCGAACCCGACAGCTCACCTCGCAGGCGTCGGTGAGGGGATCGAACCATGCTGTGTTCCGGCAAGGGAAAGCACCGCCGTCCGTCCAAGGCCGTCCGCGCCATCGCGCTCGCCGGTGTCACCGGCGCCGCCGTCGCCGGCCCGCTGATGGCGGCCGGCAGCGCCTCCGCCGCCACCGCCTCCCAGTGGGACGCCGTCGCGCAGTGCGAGTCCGGCGGCAACTGGTCCATCAACACGGGCAACGGCTTCTACGGCGGCCTGCAGTTCACCAACTCGACCTGGGCCGCGTACGGCGGCACCGCCTACGCCGCGCGCGCCGACCTGGCCTCCAAGGGCGAGCAGATAGCCGTCGCCGAGAAGGTCCTCGGGGGTCAGGGCAAGGGTGCCTGGCCGGTCTGCGGCACCGGTCTGACCAGCGCCCCCTACAACGGCGCCGCGGCCTCCACGGGCAGCTCCACCGGTTCCGGCAACTCCGTGAAGAGCACCACCACCCGCTCGACCGAGCCGCAGGCGGCCAACCGTTCCGCGCAGCGTCCGGCCGCCAAGAAGACCGTCACCACGCCGACCGGCAAGAAGGTCAAGAAGGGCGACGGCGAGTACAAGGTGGTCAAGGGCGACACCCTCAGCTCGATCGCCGAGAAGCACCACGTCCAGGGCGGCTGGGAGAAGCTGTTCCAGCTGAACAAGGACATTGTCGAGAACGCCGACCTCATCTACCCGGGCCAGCAGCTGCACCTGAAGTGACGGCTGTCCGGCGGTCGGCCCGCGGCCTCCCCCGAGCCGCGCCCCTCACGGTCGGCACCCCCTGAGGACCGCCCCCGTCCCCACGGGCTCCCCGCTCCGATGCGTATACCCCCGAACGCATCGGAGCGGGGCTCTTTGCTTCGGCGTCCCTTCTTCGTCACCCGCTCTTTGTTCCGGGATCGAACAATGTGTACCGTCACCCTGTCCGCGGGACGGTCGGTCGGCTGGCCGATGCCCCGGGACGGTTAGGCTCTAGTCGCAAGGCACACCAGCCCCGCACTTTCAGCGTCACATTCCACGAAGGAGATGCTCGTGCCGTCCATCGACGTCGTCGTAGCCCGGGAAATCCTGGACTCCCGAGGCAACCCCACGGTCGAGGTCGAGGTCGGCCTCGACGACGGCAGCACGGGTCGTGCCGCCGTTCCGTCCGGCGCCTCCACCGGCGCCTTCGAGGCCATCGAGCTCCGCGACGGCGACCCCAACCGCTACCAGGGCAAGGGTGTCGAGAAGGCCGTCCTCGCGGTCATCGAGCAGATCGGCCCGGAGCTCGTCGGCTACGACGCCACCGAGCAGCGCCTGATCGACCAGGCGATGTTCGACCTGGACGCCACCGACAACAAGGGCTCGCTCGGCGCCAACGCCATCCTCGGCGTCTCCCTCGCCGTGGCCCACGCCGCCTCCGAGGCCAGCGACCTCCCGCTCTTCCGCTACCTGGGCGGCCCGAACGCGCACCTGCTGCCGGTGCCGATGATGAACATCCTGAACGGCGGCTCGCACGCCGACTCCAACGTGGACATCCAGGAGTTCATGATCGCCCCGATCGGCGCGGAGTCCTTCTCCGAGGCCCTGCGCTGGGGCACCGAGGTCTACCACACCCTCAAGAAGGTGCTGAAGGGCAAGGGCCTGTCCACCGGCCTCGGCGACGAGGGCGGCTTCGCCCCGAACCTCGGCTCCAACCGCGAGGCCCTCGACCTCATCCTCGAGGCCGTCAAGCAGGCCGGGTACGTCCCCGGTGAGCAGATCGCCCTCGCCCTCGACGTCGCCGCCTCCGAGTTCTACAAGGACGGCAAGTACCTCTTCGAGGGCAAGGAGCGCTCCGCCGCCGAGATGACGGAGTACTACGAGGAGCTCGTCGCGGCCTACCCGCTCGTCTCCATCGAGGACCCGCTGTTCGAGGACGACTGGGCCGGCTGGAAGGTCATCACCGACCGCCTCGGCGACAAGGTCCAGCTCGTCGGCGACGACCTGTTCGTCACCAACCCCGAGCGCCTCGCCCGTGGCATCGAGGAGGGCACCGCCAACGCCCTGCTGGTCAAGGTCAACCAGATCGGTTCGCTGACCGAGACCCTCGACGCCGTCGAGCTGGCCCAGCGCAGCGGCTTCAAGTGCATGATGTCCCACCGCTCCGGCGAGACTGAGGACGTCACCATCGCCGACCTGGCCGTCGCCACCAACTGCGGCCAGATCAAGACCGGTGCCCCGGCCCGCTCGGAGCGCGTCGCCAAGTACAACCAGCTGCTGCGCATCGAGGAGATCCTCGACGACGCCGCGGTGTACGCCGGCCGCAGCGCGTTCCCGCGCTTCAAGGGCTGAGCACGCAGGGCAACGCCTTAGCCAGTCGTCCGTACGTCCCCGTACGCGGTCCCGTACCGTGTGCGGGGACGTACGCACGTGTGAAGGGGAGGCGGAAGACATGGCCGTGAAGGACCGTGACCGGTTCTCCACCGCGACCAGGCTGCGGCTGCTCGGCGAGCAGACGGCGGCCCGGGTCTACCGTTCCCAGACCAGACGGCAGGCCCGCCGTTCCCGGCTCACGGGCCGGGCCGCGCTGCTCGCCCTGGTGCTGTGCTCGCTGATCGTGGCGCTCGCGTACCCGATACGGCAGTACGTCTCCCAGCGTGCCCAGATCGCCGGCCTGGAGCGGCAGCGCCAGGAGGCCCGCAACCGGGTCGAGCAGTTGCGCGACCTCAAGGCGCGCTGGCAGGACGACGCGTACGCGGAGCAGCAGATCCGGCAGCGGCTGCACTATGTGATGCCGGGTGAGACCGGGTACATCGTGGTCGACCCGGACCCGGCCAGGCAGTCCCGCGTGCACCGGACGGCCTTCGCACGCCCCTGGTACACCGGTGTCTGGGACGGGGTGGACAAGGCCGACGCCTCGGACCGGTGAACCCGCCGGACCCCGCCCGCCGTACCTGCCGGAGCCCGGCAGGGACACAAGAGAGACCAAGAGAGACTTCGTACCGCATGGAAACGCCCCCGCCGCCCACCCCGCCCACCGAGCCCACGGACGCGGATGTCGAGGCCATCCAGCAGCAGCTCGGCCGCACACCGCGCGGGCTGCGCGCGATCGCGCACCGCTGCCCGTGCGGGCAGCCGGACGTCGTGGAGACGGCGCCGCGGCTCCCCGACGGCACCCCCTTCCCGACGACGTACTACCTGACGTGTCCGCGCGCCGCCTCGGCGATCGGCACGCTGGAGGCCAACGGCGTCATGAAGGAGATGACGGAGCGCCTCGGGACCGACCCGGAGCTGGCCGCCGCCTATCGCGCCGCACACGAGGACTACATCGCCCGCCGCGACGCCATCGAGGTCCTGGAGGGCTTCCCGAGCGCGGGCGGCATGCCGGACCGGGTGAAGTGCCTCCATGTGCTCGTGGGCCACTCGCTGGCCGCTGGGCCGGGGGTCAACCCGCTCGGCGACGAGGCGATCGCGATGCTGCCGGAGTGGTGGCGCAAGGGGTCGTGCGTGTCGCCCGCGGGGCCGCCGCCCGGCGACGAGTGGGAGGTGGAGACGACGGACACCGGCTGGTTCGCCGTCCAGCCCGTCCAGGCTCCCGCCGCCGAGGAGGACCGGGCCGGCGAGAAGGAGAGGGGCAAGTGACACGCGTCGCCGCCGTCGACTGCGGTACGAACTCCATCCGGCTCCTGGTGGCGGACGCCGACCCCGCCACCGGTGAACTCGTCGAGCTGGACCGGCGGATGACCATCGTCCGGCTCGGCCAGGGTGTGGACCGGACCGGGCGGCTCGCCCCGGAGGCGCTGGAGCGCACGTTCGCCGCCTGCCGCGAGTACGCGGAGATCATCAAGGGGTACGGCGCCGAGCGGCTGCGTTTCGTCGCCACGTCCGCCTCCCGGGACGCGGAGAACCGGGACGAGTTCGTCCGTGGGGTCCTGGACATCCTCGGTGTCGAGCCCGAGGTCATCTCCGGCGACCAGGAGGCGGAGTTCTCCTTCATGGGCGCGACCAAGGAGCTGGCGGGCCGGGACGACCTCGCCAGGCCCTATCTGGTCGTGGACATCGGCGGCGGCTCCACGGAGTTCGTCGTCGGCGACGACCGGGTGGACGGTGCCCGGTCCGTCGACATCGGCTGCGTCCGGATGACGGAGCGGCATCTCGTGCACCACGGTGCCGTCACCGATCCGCCCACCGAGGAGCAGATCGCCGCCATACGGTCCGACATCGACGCGGCGCTGGACCTGGTCGAGCAGACCGTGCCGCTGCACGAGGCGCACACGCTGGTCGGCCTCGCGGGCTCGGTCACCACCGTCTCGGCGATCGCCCAGGAGCTCCCCGAGTACGACTCCACGAGGATCCACCACTCCCGCATCTCCCTGGAGCGCGTGCGCGAGATCACCGAGTGGCTCCTGCGGTCCACGCACGCCGAGCGCGCGGCGATCCCGTCCATGCACCCGGGACGCGTGGACGTCATCGGCGCGGGCGCCCTCGTCCTGCTCGCGATCATGGAACGGATCGGCGCCACCGAGGTCGTGGTCAGCGAACACGACATCCTCGACGGCATCGCGTGGTCGGTGGCGTAGGAACCACTCGATCAACGCCCCCGCAGGCCCGACTCCCCTCGAACGGGAGCCGGGCCCTGCGGCTGTTGCAGGTCGTTCACCGTGCCCCGGTCGCGTCCGACCGGGGTCCGACTTGTGCGTGGACCGGTGGTCACCAAGGGGGTGGCAGGCGGATGCCGGGGAACCGGTCCGGACCTCCTGGGCCGCGATCCCCCTGACGCCTGGCGCGTCGCCCGGCTGTGGCGTGGTCCGCGTCGGGTGGGCGGTGGTGTAGCTCTCTTTTGTTACTCACCGGTAGTCATCGGCTGAGCAGGTCGGATAACGTCTGAGCGATGCTGAGGGGCCCCTTGGGGCGCCTCAGCGACGGCCGGTCGGAAAACTTCGTGAAGTTCTTCACAAGGAAAACCGCCGTGTGCCGCCGTGAAAGGGGGCCGGTTGGCCCTTGCGCGGGGCTCTGAACCGTTTGAACATGTTCAGTCGGTAGGTGTGAGAGGGGCCCGGAAGGGAAGGTTCCGAGGGTGTTCGGGCACCCCCATGGCCGCCTTGTGCGCCCAGAGAGGCAGCTCACGCGGCATTGACAACGGATCATGGTGTGCCGCGGTTCCCGTCCGCCGCCATGACCTGCGTCACGCGGGTCGCGGAGTGTAGCACGGGCCCTCAAGAACCTTGTGAAGGGGCGCACGAGCGACCCCTCGGGGGCGGGTGGATACTCGATGGCATGAGCACCACGGAGCGTCCCAGGATCCTCGTAGTAGGCGGTGGGTACGTAGGCCTGTACGCAGCTCGACGCATCCTGAAGAAGATGCGCTACGGCGAGGCGACCGTCACAGTCGTCGACCCGCGCTCGTACATGACCTACCAGCCCTTCCTCCCCGAAGCCGCCGCCGGCAGCATCTCCCCCCGGCATGTCGTCGTCCCGCTGCGACGCGTCCTGCCCAAGGCGGAGGTCCTCACCGGTCGGGTCACCACCATCGACCAGGACCGCAAGGTCGCCACCATCGCCCCGCTGGTCGGCGAGGCGTACGAGCTGCCGTTCGACTACCTGGTCATCGCGCTCGGCGCGGTCTCCCGCACCTTCCCGATCCCCGGCCTCGCTGAGCAGGGCATCGGCATGAAGGGCATCGAGGAGGCCATCGGCCTGCGCAACCACGTCCTCGAACAGCTCGACAAGGCCGACTCCACGACCGACGAGGAGATCCGCCGCAAGGCGCTCACCTTCGTCTTCATCGGCGGTGGCTTCGCCGGTGCGGAGACCATCGGTGAGGTCGAGGACATGGCCCGGGACGCGGCCAAGTACTACAAGAACGTGTCCCGTGAGGACATGCGCTTCGTCCTCGTCGACGCCGCCGACAAGATCCTCCCCGAGGTGGGTCCCAAGCTCGGCCAGTACGGCAAGCAGCACCTCGAGGGCCGCGGCGTCGAGGTCTACCTGTCCACCTCGATGGAGTCCTGCGTCGACGGGCACGTGGTGCTCAAGAACGGCCTCGAGGTCGACTCCAACACCATCGTGTGGACGGCCGGCGTTAAGCCGAACCCGGCGCTCGCCCGCTACGGCCTCCCGCTCGGTCCGCGTGGTCACGTGGACACCGCCGCCACCCTCCAGGTCCAGGGCACGGACTACATCTGGGCCGCGGGTGACAACGCCCAGGTGCCCGACCTCGTCGGCCGCAAGGCGGGCAACGAGAACGCCTGGTGCCCGCCGAACGCCCAGCACGCGCTGCGTCAGGCCAAGGTCCTCGGCGACAACGTGGTCTCCGGTATGCGGGGCTTCCCGCAGAAGGAGTACAGCCACGCCAACAAGGGCGCGGTCGCGGGCCTCGGTCTGCACAAGGGCGTCGCGATGATCGTCATGGGCAAGACGAAGATCAAGCTCAAGGGACGTCTCGCCTGGTACATGCACCGTGGCTACCACGGTATGGCCATGCCGACCTGGAACCGCAAGATCCGGATCTTCGCGGACTGGACGCTCGGCATGTTCCTCAAGCGCGAGGTCGTCTCGCTCGGCGCCATCGAGTCTCCGCGCGAGGAGTTCTACGAGGCCGCCAAGCCGGCGCCGGTCGCCGCGGCCAAGACCGAGGAGAAGGCCAAGGCCTCCTGACCTGACGGTCACCGATCCAGCCGAAGGGCCTCCCGCCATCCGTGGTGCGGGAGGCCCTTCGGCGTTCGGCGTGCTTTCGGTGCCTGACCTCGCAAAGCGGCGCCCACCGGCCTTCGTACACGGGCATTTTGCCCAGCCGTAACGCCATCGGGGGACTGCGGCCCGGCCCCGCAGGTGTTTACGTGGTGTTGGACATCCCGGAACCCTTCCCCGGGCTCCCCGTGCGGTTCTCCGTCCGGTGCGAGCAGGGGATATCCCCATCGGAGGTGTGCACCATGGCCGACGCCGCGCCGCGGCTGAAGAGTCTCGTCGAACAGTTGCTGGGGGCGCCGCTCCCGGTGCGCATCCGCGCCTGGGACGGTTCGGAAGCCGGCCCTCCCGGTGATCCCGTTCTCGTCGTACGCAACCGCCGTGCCCTGCGCCGCCTGCTGTGGAAGCCGGGGGAGTTGGGGCTGGCCCGTGCCTGGGTCGCCGGGGACCTCACCATCGACGGCGATCTGTACACCGCCCTCGGACTGATGGCCGGTCTCGTCTGGGAGCGCGGCGACGACTCCCGCACCCTCGTCCAGGCGGTCCGCGACCCGGACGTGCGCGCCGCCGTCCGCGGGCTCGCCCGGCTGGCCGGCCCCTTCCTGCCGCCCCCGCCGCCCCGTGAGGAGGTCCGCAGAGTCCGCGGGCACCTCCACACCCGGCGCAGCGACAAACGCGCCATCAGCCACCACTACGACGTGGGGAACGAGTTCTACGAGATCGTCCTCGGCCCGTCCATGGTGTACTCCTGCGCCTACTGGGAGGCGTCCGGTGCCACCCTGGAGGACGCCCAGCGCGACAAGCTCGAACTAGTCTGCAGCAAGCTCGGGCTGAAGCCCGGTCAGCGTCTCCTCGACGTCGGCTGCGGCTGGGGCTCCATGGCGATCCACGCGGCCCGCGAGCACGGGGTGAGCGTCGTAGGCGTCACCCTCTCCCAGGAGCAGGCCACCTACGCCCGTAAGCGGGTCGCCGAGGAGGGTCTCGCCGACCGTGTCGAGATCCGGGTGCAGGACTACCGGGACGTCGTCGACGGCCCCTACGACGCGGTCTCCTCCATCGGCATGGCCGAGCACGTCGGCGCCGACCGGTACCTGGAGTACGCCCGCGATCTGTACGGCCTGCTGAAGCCCGGCGGGCGGCTGCTCAACCACCAGATCGGGCGGCGCCCCCAGCAGGACGAGTCGGCGTACTCCGTCGACGCGTTCATCGACGCCTATGTCTTCCCCGACGGTGAGCTCGCCCCCGTGGGCACCACCGTGACCCAGCTGGAGCGCGCCGGATTCGAGGTCCGCGACGTGGAGTCGCTCCGCGAGCACTATGCCCTCACCCTGCGCGCGTGGGTCGGCGGGCTGGAGGCGCAGTGGGGGCGTGCGCAGTCCCTCGCCGGCCCCGGCCGTGCCCGGGTGTGGCGTCTGTACATGGCCGCCTCCGCCCTCGCCTTCGAACGCAACCGCATCGGCGTCAACCAGGTCCTCGCCGTACGGACGCCGGAGTCGGGCGCGTCCGGGCTGCCGCTGCGTCCTCGCACCTGGCACGGCTGACCTCCGTACGGGAGAGGCCGTAGGAGGCGGGCGACGGTACGACGAAGGGGCCCCGTTCCGGTTGGATCGGGGCCCCTTCGCGACGGGCGCCGCTACTCCGACTTGATCGCCGCCAGCATGTTCAGACGGGCCGCCCGCCGGGCCGGCCACAGGGCGGCCAGCACGCCGACCACCCCCGCCAGCAGGAGGAAGACGGCCATCCGGCCCCAGGGCAGGACCAGTTCGTACGTCGACATCTTGGTGCCGAGCAGCTCACCGGCCGCCCAGCCGAAGAACACGCCCAGGCCGATGCCGAGCACTCCGCCGAACAGCGAGATGACCAGGGACTCCAGCCGGACCATCCGCTTGATGCCCTTGCGGTCCAGGCCGATCGCCCGCAGCATGCCGATCTCCTGCGAGCGCTCGAAGACCGACATGGCCAGGGTGTTGATGACGCCCAGGACGGCGACGATCACCGCCATGGCCAGCAGGCCGTAGAGCATGTTCAGCATCAGCGTGAAGATCTGCGCGATGCTGTTGGAGATGTCCTTCTTGTCCTGGACCAGGATGGCCGGGTTGTCGCCGAGCGCCTTCTGCAGCGCGCTCTTGGCCGACGCGGTGGCGCCGCCCGACATCTTCACCATGACCTGCATGTCGGCCGGGTGGCGCAGATGCGGGGAGAGCGTCGCGTTGTCCAGCATGATGCCGCGCATCATCTCGGTGCTCTGGTAGACACCGGTGACCGTCAGCTGCTGCTTGCGGCCGTCCTCGTAGGCGGCCGTGAACCGCGAGCCCGCCGTCCAGTGGTGGTTCTTGGCGGTCTCGTCGTCCACGACGACCTGGCTGCCGCCGACCTTGAACGCGCCGTCGTCGACCTTCAGATCCGTCAGCTTGCCGATGGCGGCGCCGCTGACGCCGGTCACGTACTCGGCGTCGCCCTCGATGCGGGCGGGAGCGTTGCGCAGCGGGCTGATCGCGGTGACGCCGTCCGTCGTCCGGAGCGTCTTCTCGACGTCGGGCGACAGCTCGTTGCGGTTCGCCATGGACACCACGTAGTCGGCCTTGATGGCGGAGGACGCCATCTTGTCGATCGCGGTCTGCAGGCTGCCCGCCATCACCGTCAGACCGGTGATCAGGGTCAGGCCGATCATCAGGGCCGAGGCGGTGGCCGCAGTGCGGCGCGGGTTGCGCACCGAGTTCTGCCTGGCCAGCTTTCCGGCGATCCCGAAGACGCGCATCACCGGCGCGGCGGCCGCGATCAGCGGGCGGGACAGCAGCGGGGTGAGCACGAAGACACCGATGATGAGGAGGACCGCGCCGAGGCCCATCGGGCCCTGGCCGTCCGAGGCGTTCAGCGTGGTGGCGTACACCACGGTGGCGATGCCGGCCGCGGCGAACAGGGCGCCGATCGTGTTCCGTACGACCAGGGACTTGGTGGTGGCCTTCGCGTGGACGCTGCTCATCGCGGCGACCGGCGGGATCTTCGCCGCGCGGCGGCCCGGCAGCCAGGCGGCCAGCATCGTGATCAGGATGCCGACGGCGAGGGCGGCGACGACCGTGCCCGGGGTGATGACGAGAGGTCCGTCCGGAACCGTCCCGCCCAGCGAGCCCACCAGCGAGCGCAGCCCCGCGCCGATGCCGATACCGGCGACCAGACCGGTGACGGCCGCGGCCGCGCCCACCACGAACGCCTCGATGAGCACGGACCGGGTGACCTGGCGGCGGGAGGCGCCGACGGCGCGCAGCAGTGCCAGCTCCTTGGTGCGCTGGGCGACCAGCATGGTGAAGGTGTTGGCGATGATGAACGTGCCGACGAACAACGCGATGCCCGCGAACACCAGCAGGGCGGTGCGCATGCTGCTCGTGGCGTCGGCGATCTCCTTCGCCTGGTCGTCGGCGAGCTGCTTGCCGGTGGTCGTGGAGGCGGTGTCCTTCGGCAGGATCTGGTCGAGGGCGTTGCGCAGCGCGATCTGGCTGGTGCCCGAGGCCGCCTTCACATCGATCTCGTCGTAGGCGCCTGGCTTGTGGAACAGGCGCTGGGCGGTGGCCGTGTCGAAGAGGACGAGGCTGCCGCCGGCCGCCACGTTGCCGTCGTCGGTGGTGAAGATGCCGGTGACCCTCGGGGTCAGCACCGGGCCGTCGATCGACAGCCGCACGGTGTCGCCCACCTTGTATCCGGCGCGCTCGGCGGTCTTGGAGTCGATGAGGATCTGGTCCGCGCCCGTCGGGGCGTGCCCGCTGACGAGCGGGTACCGGGCGTCAGCGGTCTTCCAGTAGTTGCCGCCCTGGGACTGGTAGCCGCCGCCGATGAGCTTGCCGTGCTTGTCGGCGATGGCGGTGAAGCCGTTGACCACGCCGACGGCCGACCCGGCGCCCTGCACCTTGGCGGCCTTGTCGAGGAGGGCCTGGGTGAGCTGGGGCTCCTCGGCGATCTTGTCGCGACGGGTTTCGTGGCCGCCGTCGGGCCGGATGGCCACGTCGACCTGGTCGAAGCCCTTGGCCGAACTCTTCTGGTAGGCGTCCGAGATGGTGTTGGTGAAGACCAGGGTGCCCGACACGAAGGCTACGCCGAGCATCACGGCGAGGACGGTCATGAGCAGCCTGGCCTTGTGCACGAGCACATTGCGCAGGGCGGTACGGAACATTTCTCTTCCTGGGCTGGGGGCGGGACGGGGGGACGGGCCGGTCAGGCCGACGGGGGTCCTGGGACGCGGGCCCCGGGGCGGGGCGCGGGGACCTCAGCTCGTACGGCCCTTGGCGTCGAACTGCTTCATGCGGTCCAGCACCGCGTCGGCGCTCGGCCCGTAGAGCTCGTCCACGATCCGGCCGTCCGCCAGGAAGATCACCCGGTCCGCGTAGGCCGCCGCCACGGGGTCGTGCGTGACCATCACGACCGTCTGCCCCAGCTCCCGCACGGAGTTGCGCAGGAAGCCCAGCACCTCCGCGCCCGAGCGCGAGTCCAGGTTTCCGGTGGGCTCGTCGCCGAAGATGATGTCCGGCTTGGACGCGAGCGCCCGCGCCACCGCGACGCGCTGCTGCTGGCCGCCGGACAGCTGTGCGGGCCGGTGGCTCAGCCGGTCCGCGAGCCCGACCATCTGGATCACGGTGTCCAGCCACGCCTTGTCCGGCTTGCGGCCCGCGATGTCCATCGGGAGGGTGATGTTCTCCAGCGCGGTCAGGGTGGGCAGCAGGTTGAACGCCTGGAAGATGAAGCCGATCTTGTCCCGGCGCAGCTTGGTGAGCTGCTTGTCCTTCAGCGAGCCCAGTTCGACGTCGCCGATGCGGACGGAGCCGGACGAGAAGGTGTCGAGCCCGGCGACGCAGTGCATGAGCGTCGACTTGCCGGAGCCCGAGGGGCCCATGATGGCCGTGAACTGGGCCTGCTGGAAGTCGACGGTCACTCGGTCCAGGGCCACCACCTGGGTTTCGCCCTGTCCGTAGACCTTCGACAGGTCCGTGGCGCGGGCGGCCACCGTGGTGGTCCGGTCGGCGAGAGGGGTGCTGGTCACGGGCGGGTGCTCCTGTCGGGACGACGAAGGTCGAGGGGACGTGTTCCATCGTCGCCGCCGATCGGCCCCGTGGAGTCAGCCGCAGTTCCCGTTCCCGGGACAGCCTCGAGTCGGACCGGGCCCGTCGGTGTCATACCTGGGGATGAGGAGCGCCCCTGAGAGGGGCCCCGCGTCCGCCCAGAGCGGAAAGCGGTTGGTCAGCCGATACGTGCAGGTCGCAGTGCCCTCCTTCAGGGCGGTGAAATTCCGTCATTCCGCATACACGGCCCATGGCCGCCCGAAAGGCTATTGGCAAGTGCGGATGGCCCGTACCGAGTGCTGATGCTCCCTCAGACCTCAATAAAATAAGACAACATCGCATCGTGCGCCCGCTGTTCGGGGGATGCCTCCCGATAGGCTCGGAACGCTCGATGCGGAGCCCATGGCCTGCCCGGATGGTGGAATGCAGACACGGCGAGCTTAAACCTCGCTGCCCCTCGCGGGCGTACCGGTTCAAGTCCGGTTCCGGGCACCTCCATACCTGCGGCGGTAGGCCGCGGGCCACTGTCGAAGTGACGCGACGGTGGCCCGCTGGTTGCATTTCCACCCTCTCGCGTGCGTATTCGCCCCTGTTTGCCGCATTCTTCGGGAGTTTGCGCGTGGCATGTGCCTGACACCGAGTGAGTGGGGAGAGGGGAGCGCCGGAGGGTCGGCCGACTGCGGCTGTGGCGGAGCTGTGGGACATCTCCGGTACCTGGCCCAGGATCTGACGGACGGTGAGCTCTCCCGGACCCGCCGGCTCGAGGTGGGCGTGTGAACGTCGGGTGGGCGTCGCCGGTGCGAGTGCTCCCGACCCGAGCGGCCATGCCCCGACCGCCCGGTCGTGGCCCGGACATCGTTCAACGTTGAAAGGCCCGGCCAAGGAACCGCCAAGGAACGCATCGCTCATGTCATGACCGCTTCAATCATCCTAATGTCGTGATCGACCACGACTTGGCACGCGTGCCCCGGGGGAACGGACCGCTCGCCGGAAACGGGGAGGTTGTCGTGATGCGTTCCCGTATGTTCGCCGTCGGCACCGCACTTGCTGCCGCGCTCCTGACGGGGGCGACCACCGAGGCGTCGGCCGACGTGCAGCAGGACGAGGTGGTGTCGGTGCAGAACGGCGATGCCGTCTACGGATGGGTGTCCGGCGACTATCTGCAGGCGCACCCGGGGTTCCTCGAAGCCCAGGCGAAATCCGTCGCGGCGGAACCGAAGAGTCACTTCGGCTGCAACGCGGACGTGTGTATCGACGTCCAGGGCACCGGGCTCAAGGTGAACATGTGGAACACCACGGCCAACGCCAATGTGGGGTGCAGCCAGGTGAAGTACGTGCGGAACTCGAACCAGGTCTTCGAGTCGCCTTCCATCTGCCCGCCGAACAGCAACCCGGGCGTTTACTACTACTACTACTACTACTACTACGCGAACCCGAACACGACCTACCCGCAGAACACCAAGCTGTGCAACGCGTGGACGAAACACACCGGATATCCGTGTGCCACCGTGCACCGCCGATCCGGTCGCCGGAGAAACGAAATGCGGTTCGACAGGAGCGACATGCAGGACGATGAAGTGGTCGTCGCCCGGGGAGTGCTTCCGTCCGGGGAGGACTGGCAGCTCACCGTCACGGTCCGCCCGGACGATGTCACGACGATGCTCGGCGTCAGGAGACAGGGTGCCGTGGTGTTCGGCGGCGGCATGGGCGGACCGGCGCTCGCGGAGCACCGCGACCTCAACCTCTACTGGGGCAGAGAGGGCGATTTCCTCGGAATCGTCGTGCGAGCCGCGGAGTCCGTCGCGCAACTGACCATGACGGTGGGATCGGCCGAGCCGGCCGAACTCCGGCTGTATCCGGTCCCGCACCGTCCCGGAGTGAATGTCGCCGCCTTCGGTCTGACCGTGGACGGCATGGCGGAGATCTCGTTGTCGGCCCGTGACGAGGGCGGGCACGTGCTGGAGACCTATTCGTTCCCCGTCGCTCCGCCCGCTCCTCCCCGGGAAATACCGGTGGTGGCCGACGCACTGGTTGACGTTTCCGTGGAAAGTGCCTCCGGTCGGCGAGAACGAGGGTTTCCGAGATCCTTTTTCCCGTTTCCGCCGGGGGCATTTTCCTGTGGGTGAAGGTCATGAGGGAGGCGCTGACGACCGGCCCCTGGCCCGCGGTGCCGTTGCAGGGGCCTCCGCCGGACGTGACCCCTAGGGAGAGACCTCGGGGTTCCGTCGGGGTGGGTCCTCGGGGGGCCGTCCGGGTGGGTTCGGCGGCGGCCGGTGTCACCCGTCCGGGTGAAGAGCGGGCCGTGGTCGGTCCGTGGCCGGTCTCGACTCTGTTCCGACTCGGTCATGGATGGGCCGCTTACGTGCTGGGAATCACGCAGGTGCGTAGCGTGTTGCGCGCAAGGGCGAGGGAAAGATCCTCCTCAAGCAGTAGGGTCAATCCTTTGCCTACCTATTACTCTTGAGCCAAGGCCACGCAGGGTGGCCATGGAGGAGTGAAATGAGGAGCAGCAACCCGGTCTTCTCGCGTCGGGGGTTCAGCCGCGACAACGGCTACGCGAGCTTCAACACCGCGCCGCAGGCCGGGGGAGCCGCTGTCGGCACGCAGGGCAACCCGTACGCGGGCGGCAACCCCTACGCGCAGAACCCCTACGCCCAGCAGACGCAGTACGGCGCCCCGCCGCAGGCCCCGGCCTCCACCGGCCGGATGACGATGGACGACGTCGTCATGCGCTCGGCGATGACGCTCGGCACGGTCGCCGTGGGCGCGATCCTCGCGTGGACGCTGCTGCCGATCTCGGCCACCAGCTACGGCCTCGCGGTCGGCTCCGCCCTGATCGCGTTCGTGCTGGCGATGGTGCAGTCCTTCAAGCGCACCCCCTCGCCCGCCCTGATCCTGGGGTACGCCGCCTTCGAGGGCGTCTTCCTCGGCGTCATCAGCGAGATGTACAACGCGCAGTGGTCCGGCGCGCCCTTCCAGGCGGTGCTCGGCACCATGGCGGTGTCCGGCGCGACCCTGCTCGTCTACAAGGCGGGCTGGATCCGGGTCACCGCGCGGTACGCCCGCATCGGCATGGCCATCGCCATCGCCTTCGTCCTGGTGATGGCGGTCAACCTGCTGCTGGTCGCGTTCGGCGCCGCCCCCGACGGCGGGCTGCGCAGCATGGGCCCCCTGGGCGCGCTCGTCGGCATCATCGCGATCCTGCTCGGCGCGTTCTTCCTCACCCTCGACTTCAAGCAGATCGAGGACGGCATCGCGTACGGCGCACCGCGCGAGGAGGCCTGGCTGGCCGCGTTCGGCCTGACCATGACCCTGGTGTGGATCTACGTGGAGATGCTGCGGCTGGTCGCCATCTTCAGCAGCAACGACTAGCACCGGTCAGTTCCGGTCAGTCTCTGCCGAAGGGCCCCCGAACCGCGGTTCGGGGGCCCTTCGGCATGTGGAGTCGGGCTCGAAGGTGCGCGCTCAGGCGAGTTTGCGCGCGGCCCTTCTCAGGTCGTACTCGTGAATGAGTGCCTTGGCGTGGCCGTAGGCGAGATTGTGCTCGTGCCGGAGCCAGCTGACCTTCTCCTCGAAGCAGAGAGCGGGGCCTTCGGCGACGGTGTGAAGCCAGTCGGATACTTCACGACCGGTGCAGTGCGGGATGCGGGCGAGCAGATTGCGATGGGTCTCTTCGGAGAAGACTTGGGACATCGGCGCCTCCGGACGCATTCGACGAAGCCGGTCCTTCAGGTCACCGTGCCTGAGTGTTCGCCTGTTGGCAACAGTCCTGCCGCGACGCGTAGTCTCGCCGCGTGCTTGATACGACGCCTTTGACCCAGGCTGTGGATCACTTCGCCGACCGCCTGCGGGCCGCACCCCAGAGCCGGCTGCAACGGAGCGCCGCGGCCGAGGCGCTCGGCCTGGCAAGGGAGTTGGCGCGCCGCGCGCAGCTCCTGGAGGACCCCTCGGCCGAGCCCCGCGACATGCCGGACGCGGGTATGTTCGCGGTCGCCGACCAGATCACGGTCGCCGCACACGATCTCGCGGTCGTCCTGAGCGACGAGGAGGAACTCGCCCAGGCCGTGACGCTGGTGCAGGAGGCACAGCAACGCGCCGGGGTCTGAGGTGCGTACACCTTCGGTGCGATGCGATCCCCCGGGACCCGTGCCGGTGGCCGGCTTGTGCCACCGGCCCTGTCAGAGGGTCGCGATGACTCGGTCCGCCAGGATGTAGACGCTCTCGTCGCCGCACTCGAACGTCAGCGCGTACGCCCCCGAGACGCCCGAGCCGCCGAGCAGGACCGGCGCGTGGCCGGCGTCCAGGGCCGCCGTCAGGCGCTCCGCCGTCTCGCGGTGGCCCGGCGTCATGCACAGCGTCGTACCGTTCGCGAAGACGTAGACGTCGAGGGTCCCCAGCGGGCCGGGACGCACATCGGCGAGTTCCGTACGGGCGGCGGCCAGCTCCTCCAGACGGGCGACGGTGCTCTCGTGGTCGTTGACCACGGGGGACGGGGACGGGACGAAGTCGGGGTGCGAGGGGTGCCGGCGGCGGGCGGCGGCCAGCTCGGGGGAGTCCCCCGCGAGACCCTCGTCCACGGAGGAGTTCTGGGCGAACTCGTTCTTCTCGAGGAAGGGTTCCACCACCGGCTCCAGGCTGTCGTGCTCCAGGCCCGCGAAGTCCGACTGGTGGGGCACGAACAGCTCGCTGTCGGGCAGGCCGAACAGGGTGGGCGCGTCGGCGATGTCCCGGGCCTCCTGGGCGGCCCAGAAGGCCCGCGCCTCGGCCAGCTCACGCTCCCGCTCCTCGGCCAGCGCCTCGGCCACGGCGGTGCGTATCTCCTCCGCGTCCGTGCCGGCGCGGGCGGCGGGCACCAGGCTCTGTGCCTGCGCGGCACGGCCCTCGGTGAGTTCGCTGCGCAGGGCCGCGATCTGCCGGCGCAGCGCGCGCACGCTGCACAGGACGGCGACGCCCACGCCCGCGGTGGCGGTCGTGGTGAGCAGCAGGGCAATCGGCATGGCGCTCACTGACGTACTCCCGGTTCAAGGTCGGCCCCGGACTTCCTACATCAGCTTGAAGGGTGGACTAACCAGCTGTCAGTGCGTAACGTCACGAAACGGACAGCGTCCGGATGTGCAAGCCTCCCCCTGAAATGGCTCTGACCTGGATAAATCCCAATCGGAGCGAGATAGGTCACATCCTGGGGGAGATTGGATCACAAAACGGCCCGAAGCCCGTGAGGAACGGGGGCTTCGGACCGTTGTCGTGGGGCGTGCGGGACGTGAGTCCTTCAGCTCAGGCGCTCGATGACCATCGCCATGCCCTGACCGCCGCCGACGCACATCGTCTCCAGGCCGAACTGCTTGTCGTGCCACTGGAGAGAGTTGATCAGCGTGGTAGTGATGCGGGCGCCGGTCATGCCGAAGGGGTGGCCCACGGCGATGGCACCGCCGTTGACGTTCAGCTTGTCCAGCGGGATGTCCAGGTCGCGGTATGAGGGGATCACCTGGGCCGCGAACGCCTCGTTGATCTCGACGAGGTCGATGTCGCCGATGGTGAGGCCGGCGCGCTTGAGGGCCTGCTCGGTGGCCTCGACCGGGCCGTAGCCCATGATCTCGGGGGAGAGCCCGGAGACACCGGTGGAGACGATCCGGGCGAGCGGCGTGAGCCCCAGCTCCCGGGCCTTGGTGTCGCTCATGATGACCAGGGCGGCGGCGCCGTCGTTCAGGGGGCAGCAGTTGCCGGCGGTGACGCGGCCGTCAGGGCGGAAGACGGGCTTGAGCCCGGCCACGCCCTCGAGGGTCACGCCGGCGCGCGGACCGTCGTCCTTGCTGACGACCGTCCCGTCGGGGAGGGTCACCGGGGTGATCTCGCGCTCCCAGAAGCCCTTGGCGATGGCCTGCTCGGCGAGGTTCTGCGAGCGGACGCCGAACTCGTCCATCTCCTCGCGGGTGATGCCCTTGAGGCGGGCGAGGTTCTCCGCGGTCTGGCCCATCGCGATGTACGGGTCGGGCAGCAGGCCGTCCTCACGCGGGTCGTGCCACTCGTCGCTCCCGGACTCGGCGACGGCGGCGGTGCGCGCCTCGGCCTCGGCGAAGAGGGGGTTGCGGGTGTCCGGGAGGCCGTCGGAGCTGCCCTTGAAGAAGCGGGAGACCGTCTCGACACCGGCCGAGATGAAGACGTCGCCCTCGCCGGCCTTGATGGCGTGCAGGGCCATGCGGGAGGTCTGCAGCGAGGAGGAGCAGTAACGGGTGACCGTGCAGCCCGGCAGATGGTCCATGCCCATCTGCACGGCGACGATCCGGCCGAGGTTGTAGCCCTGCTCGCCGCCGGGGAGACCGCAGCCGAGCATCAGGTCGTCGATGTCCTTCGGGTCCAGCTCGGGGATCTTGGCGAGCGCCGCCTGGATGATGGTCGCGGTCAGGTCGTCGGGGCGCAGGTCCTTGAGGGAACCCTTGCCGGCGCGGCCGATGGGCGAGCGGGCGGTCGAGACGATGACGGCTTCGGGCATCACGGCTCCATTGCACGAGGAGGGCAGGGCTGTGGGGGAAGTTACCCGTACGTACGTTGGAGGTCACGGGCCGTGGGGTGTGACTCCGGCCGCACTTTTCTAAGCGCTTGCTTTTTTCGGGAGCCGGGAGCGGGTGCGACCTCGCCCCGATCCGGGTCGCGCCAGGGCGGGGGCGGGACCGGGGCGGGGCGGGGCGGGCGGGGGCCGAAAGCCCGGGCGGACGGGTGTGGCCGCCCGTCAGGGCAGCGGCTCCCGCTCGGTGGCCGGGCTCGCGTCCGGGGTCGGCAGACGCCGGCGGCGCCGCCGCTTGAGGAGGGCCCAGGGGCCCCTGGGACCCGTCGGCAGAGCGGCCGTGACCTCGGTGCCCGCCTCCGAGGCCGCCTCCGCAGCCGCGCGGGCCACGGGCAGGAAGCCCTCCCGGCGGGACGCGTCCGGGCGCTCCTCGTCCGCCGGCCACAGGCCCAGCGTCGCGCAGACCGTCGGCAGGACCGCCATCGCCGCCGTGGCGTACCCCTCGGCCGAGGGGTGGTAGTTGTCGGGGCCGAAGAGCTCGCGGGGATTCGCCTCGAACTCCGGGCCCAGCAGGTCGCCCAGCGACACCGTACGGCCGCCCTGCTCGACGACGCCGATCGTCTGCGCCGCGGCGAGCTGGCGGGAGGCCCGGCGGGCCAGCCAGCGCAGCGGCTGCTGGACGGGCTCGATGGTCCCGAGGTCGGGGCAGGTGCCCACCACGACCTCCGCGCCCGCCGTGCGCAGCCGGCGCACGGCCGCCGACAGATGGCGCACCGAGCGCGTCGGGGGCATGCGATGTGTCACATCGTTCGCGCCGACGATGATCACGCAGACGTCCGGGACCTGGTCCGGCCCCTCCAGCGCCAGCGACACCTGACGGTCGAGGTCGTCCGACTGCGCGCCGGGGACCGCCACCACCCGCAGCTCCACCGGTCGCTCGGCCACCGCTGCGAGCCCCGAGGCCAGCAGCGCGCCCGGGGTCTGGCGGAAACGGTGCACTCCCTGTCCCACGGACGTGGAGTCGCCTAGCATCATCAGTCTCAGCGGTGGTCCGTCCAGACCGGCGTACCCTCGCCCGTACAGGCCGTCTGCGCTCGGCGGGTAGGGGCTGTGCCCGTTGCCCACATGGCGCTTGGCCAGCTGTACCTCGGCCAGCAGCAGTCCGGCGGCGGCTGCTCCGACCAAGCCGATTCCGCCGCCGCCGTACGCCGCGCCCGCCGCGATGCGCCGGGCCACTCTCGCCCTCGACATGCTCGACATGCGTCGCCGCCACCTCCTCGTAGCCGTACAACCACTGCTTGCCCCGTACGCACCGTCGTCCAATCTCAACGGCGCGTGAACGCCAGGACCTCCGCTGTTGCGGACCGTCCTGACGCGGGAGCGCTTACGCTGGCGGCACCATCACGACCACTTTTTGGCAAGCAACCGGAGACAACGGTGCAATTCCACGACTCGATGATCAGCCTGGTCGGCAACACCCCGCTGGTCAGACTCAACCGCGTGACCGCCGGCATCCAGGCGACCGTCCTCGCGAAGGTCGAGTACTTCAACCCCGGCGGTTCCGTGAAGGACCGCATCGCGCTGCGCATGATCGAGGCGGCCGAGGAGAGCGGTGAGCTCAAGCCGGGCGGCACGATCGTCGAGCCGACCAGCGGCAACACGGGCGTGGGTCTGGCGATCGTGGCCCAGCAGAAGGGCTACAAGTGCATCTTCGTGTGCCCTGACAAGGTCTCCACCGACAAGATCAACGTCCTGCGCGCGTACGGCGCCGAAGTGGTCGTGTGCCCGACGGCGGTCGCCCCGGAGCACCCGGACTCGTACTACAACGTCTCCGACCGGCTCGTCCGGGAGACGCCCGGCGCCTGGAAGCCGGACCAGTACTCCAACCCCAACAACCCCCTTTCGCACTATCACTCGACCGGCCCCGAGCTGTGGGAGCAGACGGAGGGGAAGATCACCCACTTCGTCGCGGGCGTGGGCACGGGCGGCACGATCTCCGGCACCGGGCGCTACCTGAAGGAGGCCAGCGACGGCCGGGTCAAGGTCATCGGCGCCGACCCCGAGGGTTCGGTGTACTCGGGCGGCTCCGGGCGGCCGTACCTCGTCGAGGGCGTCGGTGAGGACTTCTGGCCGACCGCGTACGACCGGACCGTCACCGACGAGATCGTCGCCGTGTCCGACAAGGACTCATTCCAGATGACGCGGCGGCTGGCCAAGGAGGAGGGCCTGCTCGTCGGCGGCTCCTGCGGTATGGCGGTCGTGGCGGCGCTGAGGGTCGCCGAGCGGCTGGGGCCGGACGATGTCGTGGTCGTGCTGCTGCCGGACAGCGGGCGCGGCTACCTCACCAAGATCTTCAACGACGAGTGGATGGCCGACTACGGCTTCCTGGAGGACGCCGGCCCGAGCGCCCGTGTCGGGGACGTGCTGAACGACAAGGAGGGCGGCATCCCCTCCCTCGTCCACATGCACCCCGACGAGACGGTCGGCCAGGCCATCGAGGTGCTGCGCGAGTACGGCGTCTCGCAGATGCCGATCGTGAAACCGGGCGCCGGGCACCCCGACGTCATGGCGGCGGAGGTCGTGGGCTCCGTCGTCGAGCGTGAGCTGCTGGACGCGCTGTTCACCAAGCGCGCCTCGCTGGACGACCCGCTGGAGAAGCACATGTCCGCGCCGCTGCCGCAGGTCGGCTCCGGCGAGCCGGTCGCGGACCTGATGTCCGTGCTGGGTACGGCCGACGCGGCGATCGTCATCGTCGAGGGCAAGCCGACCGGCGTGGTCAGCCGCCAGGACCTGCTGGCGTTCCTGGCCAAGGGCGGAAAGCAGTGACGAACGTCCGGTAAACCGGGCGTGTCGCCGGGGAATGCACGGTGACACGCGGGGGCGGGGCTTCTCGGAAGTGGTACGAGCGCGTCACGTACGCGCAGCACCCGCTTAACACGCGTCCGGCACATTAGGGGTGTCGGCAGGGCGGGAGCGGCTCCCCGTCCCGGCCGGCAACCGAAACGGCGCCAGGGACCTCCGGAGCGGCTCCCGGACCTCCATGGACGCCACGGACGCGCAAGCCCGGCCCTGACCCGGCCCGCGTCCCTCGCGGGGACCGCCGTCGTCCCGCCCCCCGGCAACGGGGGTGCGGCGGTCCCCGCGCATTTCTTTATCAGCGGTCCCCCGGCCACTCCCTTTTCGGGGGTCTCTTCCCCGTGGGCCGTCCCGGTCCGTCCGGTCCGTCAGTCCTCCCAGTCGCCGTCCCCCGAGGGCCGGTGGCGGCGGCCGAAGAGGCCGGGAACGGTGCGCGCGGCCTGGACCACGTTGACCCCGACGATGCCCGCCCAGGCGATCAGCAGACCGGGCAGGTGGCCGACGCCGCCGCCGATCGCGGAGAGCGGTATCGCCAGCACCAGCGAGACGATGCCGAAGCCGAAGCGCTCGCCCCAGGAGTCCGTGGCCTGCGGGGACCGCGCGCCGCGCGCCACCACCATCTGCTGCTCGGCCAGTTGTCTGCGCAGCCGGCGGTCGACCGCGCTGTCGATGCGCCGGTCGACCTTCTCGAGGAAGGACTCGACCAGTGCCGCGTCGTACTCCTCGCCCAGTTCCCTGCGGGCACCCAGGGTGGCGTCCAGTTCCTTCTTGAGGTCGGCGCCCCGTCCGTCCATTCCCGTCATGCACACCACGCTAGGGAGCCGGGGTGTCCGCGGCACTGGGGAAAGCCCCCCTCTTCGGGGTGGGGCTCGCCGAAGGGTCCTGGAGCGCCGCGCTCACCGGGGGCGTTGAACGCGACGCCTGTTCACTGTAGGTATCCGCACGGTCGCGGTGTGTGTCGATTTAAGGATGCTTGGTGGATTCGTCGTCGGATCATCGATGCCGCGATACCGCGGCTTGGCCGTAAGCCGGCGCATCCGTCCGCATGCTCCGGCGCACGCGCCGCACCATGGCGCACACCCCCGCTTGCATATCGCCATGCAGACGCTGGGGTGTTTGAATAGGTGTGCACTGCCCGGAAGAGGGCCCGGACGTGAGACACCGCGTGCCCGCAGCGCGTACCGTCTGGTGGCCGACCGCGGCCGTGGGCGCCAGAACCCGTCGCGTCGGAGCCGGGCCCGGTGCGCGGAACATCTGGAGGGGGAGGACGTGATGAGCGTGACCGAAAGCCCTGCGGCACGGCTGCAGACGCTCTTCGAGGGGCACCGGCTCACGCCGACCCAGCGGCGTATCGCGCACAGCATGGTGCGGCGCGCCGCCGACGTGCCGTTCCTGTCGAGCGTGGAGCTGGCCGAACTCGCCGGAGTGAGCCAGCCGTCGGTCACCCGGTTCGCGGTCGCCCTCGGCTTCGACGGCTACCCGGCGCTGCGCAGGCACCTGCGTGAGGTCGCGCCGGCGGAACAGACGGCGGACCCCGGCGCGTACAACGAGTACCAGCAGGCCGTGGAGGCCGAGATCGAGAACCTGAGGCATCTGGCCGAGGTGCTGGCCGACCCGCGGCCCGTGCAGCAGGCCGGACGGATCCTCGCCGCCTCCCGCCCGCTGCCCGTGCTCGGCCTGCGGGCCGCGGCCTCCCAGGCGTACGGCTTCGCGTACTTCGCCGCCAAGGTCCATCCGGACGTACGGCTGCTGCACGAGGGCGGCACGATGCTGAACGACCGCATCGACGCGGCCGTACGGGCCGGCGCGAGCGCCCTGCTGTGCTTCGCGCTGCCCCGGCATCCGCGCGAGGTCCTCGACGCCCTCGCCTACGCCCGGGAGGCGGATCTGAGGGTGGTCACGGTCGCCGACTCGGTGTTCGCCCCGGTGGCCAAGGTCTCGGACCTGCTGCTGCCGGCCGCCGTCGGCACGGGGCTCGCCTTCGACACGGCCTGCGCGCCGATGCTGCTCGGCCGGGTCCTTCTGGAGGCGATGTGCGACGACCTGCCGGACGCGCAGGCGCGTCTGGAGGAGTTCGACACGAGGGCGGTGGCCCGGGGGCTGTTCGTGGAGTAGCCCGTTTTCAGACTCGTCTCACGTTCGCTCGTTAGCCTGCGCCACCAAGCGCTGGACCGGACAGGACGGGAGGCTGAGATGGCGCACGGGGGTCAGGGACTGGCACGGGTGGCCGTCGTCGTACGGGCCGGAGCCGCACCGCTGTGGTGGCTCGGGGTGTTCGCGGCCGGTATCGGGATCCTGGTGCCCGGAGTGACGGGACGTCGCATCGGCGTCCTGGGGGGCGCCGCGCTGTTCGTCGTGGCCGCGGCGGTGGTCGCGTACACCCGCCGCAAGCGGTACACGGCCCTCGCGCGGGGTGCCGCCCGCGCCGGCAAGTACGACGTGCTCCAGGACCGCCATGTCACCGTGCGGAGCTGGCGGC
The DNA here is from genome assembly GCF_042889625.1 of Streptomyces sp. NPDC002573. Classification (NCBI taxonomy): domain Bacteria; kingdom Bacillati; phylum Actinomycetota; class Actinomycetes; order Kitasatosporales; family Streptomycetaceae; genus Streptomyces; species Streptomyces sp. NPDC002573. The sequence continues at coordinate 175,031 of NZ_JBIARC010000008.1, forward strand.
GCGGGCACCGCTGGTGGCTGCTCGCCGCCTTCGGCGCCGCGCTGGCCTGCTCCTTCGCGGTGCCCGCCACCGGCGGGATGCTGCTCGCCGGGACGGGCGCCGGGCTGTGGCTGAAGGCCGCCTGGCTCGGCCGCCGTGAGCGCGCCGACGACGCACTGCTGTGGGTGCGCGTGGACTGGCTCGGCCGCCGCGGCGGCACGCCCGCGGGCACATCGGTCAAGGGCTACCGCAGCACCGGCATCGCGGCCGGCGACGCGGCCCCCGGCGGGGCGCGCCGCCGTACCGCGGAGCTGGTGTAGCGCGGACCGGCAGCGGACGGGCCGGGCGGTCAGACCTCCAGGTCCTCCTCGATCTTCTTCAGCTGGTGGCGAGCCATCGCCAGGTTCGCGCGCTTGGCGTCGAGGACCAGGTAGAGGAACAGGCCGTTGCCGCCGCGGCCGGTGAGCAGCCGGATCAGGTGGTACTGGTCGGACAGCGTGATCAGGATGTCCTCGATCTGTCCCTTGAGCCCGAGGTGCTCCATGGTGCGCAGCTTGGCCCGGACGACATCGGTGTTGCCGGCGGCCGCGACCGTGAGGTCGAAGCTCTTGCTGCCGCCCAGCGTGCCCAGCGCCATGCCGCTCGTGTAGTCGACGAGGGCGGCCGCGGTCGCGCCCTCGATGGACGCGAGCGCTTCTTTCAGCGTGGTTTCGGTGTTGGCCATTTTCGGAGTGTGTCCTTTCAACTTTCCGTGGTGGTGCGCGCGTTCGCGGCCGAACGAGGGCTCGCGGGGGTGCGCGCGGTGCGGGTCCGCAAGGGGGCGGACCTGGTGGTGGCAGTGGTGGGGGTCCTGGCGGTGCGGGACTGCGGCGGCTCGGCCCGCAGGACGGCCTCGTCGATCAGCTCGCCGATCCGGCTGCTCGCCCGTCGGCCCTCCAGATGCAGCCGGCCGACGTTGACGCGGTCCTGGGCGAGCAGCGTGAGCACGGCGCTGCGGCCCGCCGCGTACGTGGCGACGTAGCCGTGGACGCCGCGCACGAGCAGTTCGCGGAAGTCGCCCTGTCCCGTCGCCTCCGCCAGCCGTAGGGCGACACCCAGCGCGGCGGCGGTGAGCGCGGCGACCCCTTCCGGTTCGACGCCGGCGGTGTCCTGGGCGAGGACGAGTCCGTCGACGCTGGCCGCGAGGGCACCGGTCAGTTGGGGGATACGGGTTCTCAGGCGGCGGAGTTCGTCGAGGACCTCGGGCTCCGCGTCCATCAGGGGTCTCCTCTCGGCGGGGCGTGGGCGGTCGAGCCGGTCAAAGGGCCTCCAGCGCATCCCTCAGCCTCTTCAGCAACGTGATGTGGGGGTCGGCGAACGGCGGCAGCACGTCGGCGGGCATGGGCACCCCGGCCTCCGGTGCGGGCGACGGCGCCTGTGCGGGAGGCAGCGGGCCCGGCATCGGGCCCGGGCCCGGAACCGGGTCGGGGGCCGCGAGCGGGCCCGGGGCCGGGAACGCGTCCGGCACCGGACTCGGTACCGGATCCGGAACCGGAGTTGGCAGCGGATTCGGCAACGGGCCCGGAACCGGGCTCGGTTCCGGTGCCGGACCGGGGGCCTGGTGCGGACGGGTCGTGACGGCGCCCGCCCCCGCCAGCCGCCGTACGTCGACCAGTGTGTGGAACGCCGGTCGGCCCAGCGCCCGGGAGATGTCCGCCGCTGTGCGTACTCCGTCGATCAGATCGAGCACCTCCCCCTGGCGGGGGGTGACCGCCGGGCCGGCCCGGCGGCCGGTGCGCTGGAGCGGGGCCTCGTCGATGGCCGGGTCGGGCCAGATGCGCTGCAGCAGCTCGCGGCGGCGCAGCGTCTCGCGTTCCACCCCGGCCACCGGTACCGGGTGCACCGGGCCGAGCCAGTGCGCGTCGCCGTAGCGGAAGCGGGCGGGGGCGCTGCTCGGGCCGAGGACGAAGTACGCCGCGTCGTAGAGCGCCCCCAGATGGCACAGCTCCAGGGCGCCCTCGCTGATCCGGCCGCTGTCGACCAGGAACCGTCCCACCCGCCGCCGGGTCGCCGCCTCGGCGACCGCCTCCCGCCAGCCGTTCTCGTCGAGCGCGCCGTGCGCGATGAGCAGGACGTCGAGGCCCGGGGTCGAGGGGCTCTCGGCGTACACCACCTGGCCGTCGACCAGATGGAGCAGACCGCCCTCACGCATCAGCACTCCGGTGGCCCGTTCGACGGCGAGCCGGCCGAGCATGGGGGACAGACCGCCGCTCGGGATCTGCGTGCGCTGGCGCACGGGCAGCGGGGGCGGAGGAGTAGCGACCATCGTCATCCCAGCACCAGCCGCCCGGCCATCTCGCCGAGCCGGATGCGGGCGAGGGCGAGGTTGCCTTCCGAGCGGGCCAGCCACAGATGCAGGAAGACGCTGCTGTCGAACGTCGTCGGGACGAACCGCAGCAGGTGGTAGCTGTCCCGGTTGGCGATGATCAGGTCCTCGACCGGGCAGGCGGCGTCGGACCAGTCGGCGTCCTCCTCCGGGGCGAACGCCCGGTGCTCCGCGGCCAGCCGGGCCAGCTCCGCGGCCTCCGCCGCGGTCGTCTCGTGGTCACCGCCGGGCGACTCCCCGACTGTGCCCAGCGCGAGCCCGCTGGTCCAGTCGACCACCGCGGCGCCCCTGGCACCGGGTAGTCGCATGGCTTCCAACAGGCACTCGTCGATTCCGGGCACCGTGGCTCCCCTCCCGCCTCGGGTACGGCTGAGTGACCCTGACGCTACGCAACGTGTGCGTGGGGAGTGAGGCTTCCGGCATTTTCCAGTGGAACATGCGCGGGATCGCTAAGGTAGGTCAACTGACCTTGTTTGCGAGGGCCTTGGTGTGCACCCGGCACCCCCGCGCTGACCAGCGCGGATGCGGGCGGCGCGCACCCGAGCGGGCGCCGCCCGGCGCGCTTCTCAGAGCTCCGTCAATGTGCCTACGCGCCCCCCGCCCGATTCGGCGACGATCTCCTCGACGGTCTGCGGATCCCGTACGACCGCGAACCGCGTTCCGCCGTCCGCGCCCGGCGCATAGCCGTACACCCCGGGCCGCGCCAGGGAGTTGTACGCGTAGTGGTGCGCGAAGTAGTACGCCCCGGTGTCCAGGGCCGCCACATGGTCGCCCGGCTCCAGCAGCGGCAACGGGTGCGCCGAGGCCAGCAGGTCGCCCGCGAAGCACGCCGGCCCCGCCACGTCCTGCGCCACGACGGGCCCCTCCTTGGGGTGCCCCTTGGCGTCGTACGCCGCGATCCGCAGCGGCCAGGCCCCCGGCGCGTACACCGTGCGGGTCGCGACCTGCACGCCCGCATGGGTGATCGCCACCGCCCGGCCGCCCGCGCGTTTGGCGTACTCCACCCGCGCCACCACGGTCCCGTGCTTGGCCAGCAGCGACCGCCCGAACTCCGTGACCAGTCCGTACCGCCCGTCGAACAGCCCCGGCACCGCCTCCGCCAGCAGCCGTGCGTACTGCGCGTACGTCGGGGTCGTCGTGTCCGACGCGAAGTTGACCGGCAGCCCGCCGCCGATGTCGATCGTGTCGATCTGACGGCGGCCGGTCCGCCGGTTGATCTCCTCGGCGAGCGCGTAGCACTCCGCGATGCCCCGTGCCATCAGTGAGAGCGGGACTCCCTGCGAGCCGGAGTGCGCGTGCAGCCGGGTCAGCCAGGGCCGCTCGGCATAGGCGCGGATCAGCCACTCGCGCGCCCCCTCGTCCCGTAGCGCAACGCCGAACTTGGAGGTCGCGGTCGCCGTGGACAGCGCGTCGATCGCACCCGCGCCGACCTGCGGGTTCACCCGCATCCCGAGCGGGGAGGACGTCGTCGTCTCCCGGACGAGGGCGTCGATCCGCTCCAGCTCCTGGGGGTTGTCCGCGTTCACGGCGATGCCCAGTGCCAGCGCCTCGCGCAGCTCCTGAGCCGTCTTGGCGGGGGAGTCCAGCACCGTCCGCCCCGGCTCCACCCCGGCCGCGCGGGCCAGTGCCAGTTCCCCGGGGCTCGCCACCTCGGCGCCGATGCCCGCCTCCCGCAGCAGCCGCAGCACCGGGACCAGCGGGGCCGCCTTCACCGCGAAGGCGTGCAGCACCGCCGTGCCGGGCGCGACCACCGCGCCGAAGGCCGCCCGCAGCGCCGCCGCCGAGTCGCGGATGCCGACGACGTCCAGCAGGCCGACGAGGGGCGTGCCCGGCCCCAGAAGTCCCTGCTCCACGGCGCTGCGCACGGCCTCGTCCCGGCGCGCCACCCGCTTGGCGTCGTCGGGGCGGCCGTCCTCGTGGTGGTTGTTGTGTTTCGTCCCGCTGTGCCTCATATTCACCGCGTCCCCCGTCCCGCCGTGCCTCATGTTCGCCGCGCCCCCGTTCCCCCGTGTGGCGTCCCGCGGGCGCCCTGTTCTCGGGCGTTCTCCGGTTCGAAACCCCGGCCGTCGCGGCTCTGTCTCCAGCCAAACATCCCGGTCGCTCCGGTGCTGGCGCAAGAACGTATTGACTAGTTCTATTCAGGAAGCGAGGATGTGAATAACCGCTGCAACAGTCCCCGCGCGCCCCCTTCGGGCCGCGTGCGGCCGTCCACCAGGAGGCAGACCATGTCAGGACCCCGCCCCGTCCGAGCGCCGCGTGGCACGGAACCGAGCGCCCTGGGATGGCAGCAGGAGGCCGCTCTGCGGATGCTGCAGAACAACCTCGACCCCGAGGTCGCCGAGCATCCCGACAAGCTGGTCGTCTACGGCGGCACCGGCAAGGCCGCGCGCGACTGGCGCTCCTTCGACGCGATGGTCCGCACGCTGAGGACCCTCAAGCAGGACGAGACGATGCTCGTCCAGTCCGGCCGTCCCGTCGGCGTCATGCAGACCCACGAGTGGGCGCCCCGCGTCCTCATCGCCAACTCCAACCTCGTCGGCGACTGGGCCAACTGGGAGGAGTTCCGCCGTCTGGAGGCCCTCGGCCTGACCATGTACGGGCAGATGACCGCCGGTTCATGGATCTACATCGGCACCCAGGGCATCCTCCAGGGCACCTACGAGACCTTCGCCGCCGTCGCCGCCAAGAAGTTCAACGGCACCCTCGCCGGGACGATCACCCTGACCGCCGGCCTCGGCGGCATGGGCGGAGCCCAGCCGCTCGCCGTGACGATGAACGACGGTGTCGCGATCTGCATCGACTGCGACCCGCGCGCCATCGAGCGCCGTATCGAGCACCGCTACCTGGACGTGAAGGCCGACTCCCTGGAGCACGCCCTCCAGCTGGCCGTCGAGGCGCGCGACCAGCGCAAGCCGCTGTCCATCGGCGTCCTCGGCAACGCCGCCGAGCTCGTCCCGCAGCTGCTCGCCATGAGCGCCCCCATCGACATCGTCACCGACCAGACCTCGGCCCACGACCCGCTGGCGTATCTGCCGCTCGGCGTCGACTTCGAGGACATGGCCTCCTACGCCGCCAAGGACCCGGCCGGCTTCACCACCCGCGCCCGGGAGTCGATGGCCCGGCACGTCGAGGCGATGGTCGGCTTCATGGACGCCGGCGCGGAGGTCTTCGACTACGGCAACTCGATCCGCGGCGAGGCCCAACTGGCCGGATACGACCGCGCCTTCGCCTTCCCCGGCTTCGTGCCCGCCTACATCCGGCCGCTGTTCTGCGAGGGCAAGGGCCCCTTCCGGTGGGCGGCGCTGTCCGGCGACCCGGCCGACATCGCGAAGACCGACCGGGCGATCCTCGACCTCTTCCCCGAGAACGAGTCCCTCGCCCGCTGGATCAAGATGGCCGGTGAGCGGGTCCACTTCCAGGGCCTGCCCGCCCGGATCTGCTGGCTCGGCTACGGCGAGCGGGACAAGGCCGGTGAGCGGTTCAACGACATGGTGGCGAGCGGGGAGCTGGCCGCGCCGATCGTCATCGGCCGCGACCACCTCGACTGCGGATCCGTCGCCTCGCCCTACCGCGAGACCGAGGCGATGCTCGACGGCTCCGACGCGATCGCGGACTGGCCGCTGCTCAACGCCATGGTCAACGTGGCCTCCGGCGCGTCCTGGGTGTCCATCCACCACGGCGGCGGAGTCGGCATGGGCCGGTCCATCCACGCCGGTCAGGTGACGGTGGCCGACGGCACGCAATTGGCCGGCGAGAAGATCCGCCGCGTGCTCACCAACGACCCCGGCATGGGCGTCATCCGGCATGTCGACGCGGGCTACGACATCGCGGAGTCGGTGGCCGGGGAGCGGGGCGTGCGCGTTCCGATGCGTGAAGGTGACGACGCGTGACGCACGAGGCAGCGGGACGGGACGGGGCCGTGGCGCCCCGGCCCGTCTCCGGCAGCTCCTTCCACACGATGTGGCGGGAGCTGGAACCCATCGGCCGCCACCCCGGCTCCGGCGGCTACCGGCGCTTCGCCTGGACCGGGGCCGATGGCGAGTGCCGGGCCTGGTTCGAGGAGCAGGCCCGGGCCCGGGGTCTGGTCCACGAGGTGGACCGGAACGGCAACCAGTGGGCCTGGTTCGGTGACCCCGCCGCCGGGGACGCCGTGGTCACCGGGTCCCATCTGGACTCCGTGCCCGACGGCGGCGCCTTCGACGGACCCCTCGGCGTGGTGTCCTCCTTCGCCGCCTTCGACGAACTGCGCGCCCGGGGCGTGGAGTTCGCCAGGCCCTTCGCCGTCGTCAACTTCGGGGACGAGGAGGGCGCCCGGTTCGGGCTCGCCTGCGTCGGGTCGCGGCTGACCGCCGGGCAGCTCACCGTCGAGCAGGCGCACCGGCTCACCGACGGCGACGGGATCACGCTGCCCCGCGCCATGGAGGCAGCCGGGTACGACCCCGAGGCCATCGGGCCCGACCCCGAGCGGCTCGGCCGTATCGGCGCGTTTGTCGAACTGCACGTGGAGCAGGGCAGGGCCCTGGACCTGAGCGGTGACCGCGTGGGCGTCGCCAGCGCGATCTGGCCGCACGGGCGCTGGCGGTTCGACTTCCGGGGCGAGGCCAACCACGCGGGTACGACCCGGCTCGTGGACCGCCGCGACCCCATGCTGTCGTACGCCGAGACCGTCCTCGCCGCCCGCCGGGAGGCCGAACTCGCCGGTGCCGTCGCCACCTTCGGCAAGATCGCCGTGGAGCCGAACGGCGTCAACGCCATCCCCTCCCTCGTGCGCGGCTGGCTCGACTCCCGGGCCGCCGGCCAGGAGAGCCTGGACGCCGTCGTCGCCGGCATCGAGAAGGCGGCCCGGGAGCACGCGGACGCCCACGGCATCGGGCTCGACGTCGTCCGCGAGTCCTTCACACCCGTCGTGGAGTTCGACCACGCGCTGCGCGACGAACTGGCCCGTATCCTCGGCCGGGACAGGGGCCCGGGACTGACCGTCCCCGTGCTGGGCACCGGTGCCGGACACGACGCCGGAATCCTCTCCGGCAGCATCCCCACCGCCATGCTGTTCGTGCGCAACCCCACGGGCGTCTCCCACTCCCCGGCCGAGTACGCCGCCGAGGACGACTGCCTGGCCGGGGTGACCGCACTCGCCGACGTACTGGAAGGGCTGGTCCGCAGGTGACGCAGACGTACTGGCTGGAGCACGCCTGGCTCGACCCCGTCGTCGAGCCGGGCGTCGCCCTGGAGGTCGCCGACGGCCGTATCGCCTCGGTCCGCACGGGCGTCGCCACCCCGCCGCCCGATGCCGAGATCCTGCGCGGGCTCACCCTGCCCGGGCTCGCCAACGCCCACTCGCACGCCTTCCACCGCGCCCTGCGCTCCGCGGTCCAGGTGGGCTCCGGCACCTTCTGGACCTGGCGGGAGGCGATGTACGCGTTCGCCGACCGGCTCACCCCCGAGACGTACCACGCGCTCGCCCGCGCGGTGTACGCGGAGATGGCGCTGGCCGGGATCACCGCCGTAGGCGAGTTCCACTACGTCCACCACGCCCCCGACGGCACCCCGTACGCCGACCCCAACGCCATGGGCGAGGCCCTCATCGACGCCGCCGCCGAGGCCGGCATCCGCATCACCCTCCTCGACACGGCCTATCTGTCCTCCGGCTTCGGACAGCCGCCCAACGCCCACCAGCGCCGCTTCTCCGACGGCACCGCCGAGGCCTGGGCCGAACGCTGTTCAGTTCTCAAGGAACGGGAGCACGCGCGGATCGGCGCGGCCATCCACTCCGTACGGGCCGTGCCCGCCGACCAGTTGGCGACCGTGGCGCGGTGGGCGGAGGAGCGGCGGGCCCCGCTGCATGTCCATCTGTCCGAGCAGACGGCGGAGAACGACGCCTGCCGGCAGGCCCACGGCCGCACCCCGACCCGCCTCCTCGCCGACCACGGCGTGCTCGGACCGCGCACCACCGGCGTCCACAACACCCATCTCACGGACGAGGACATCCGGCTGATCGGCTCCACCTCCACCGGCACCTGTATGTGCCCGACCACCGAGCGGGACCTCGCGGACGGCATCGGCCCGGCCGTGGCCCTGCAGGCGGCCGGCTCCCCGCTCTCGCTGGGCTCCGACAGCCATGCCGTCATCGACCTGTTCGAGGAGGCGCGCGCCATGGAGCTCAACGAGCGGCTGCGCACCCGCACCCGCGGCCACTGGACGGCGGCGGCGCTGCTGCGGGCCGCCTCCGCCGACGGGCATGCCGCGCTCGGCTGGCAGGACGCGGGCGTCCTGGAGGCCGACGCGCCCGCCGACTTCACGACGATCGCGCTCGACTCGGTCAGGACCGCGGGACCGCTGCCGCGGCTGGGCGCCGAGACGGCCGTATTCGCCGCGACGGCCGCGGATGTGCGCCATACGGTCGTGGGCGGACGCCATGTCGTCCGCGACGGGGCGCACACCCGCGTACCGGACGTGCCGCGGGCGCTGGCGGACGCCGTCGAAGCCCTGCGCGCCTGACGCCCCCCACCGGCCCGGCCACCCACGAGGAACCCATGAGCAGCAGCACGGTCATCACCAACATCGCCAGCCTGGTCACCAACGACCCCTCCCTCGGTGACACCTCTCCCCTCGGTCTGATCCGTGACGCGGCCGTCGTCGTCGACGGCGACCGCGTCGCGTGGATCGGTGAGTCAAGCAAAGCACCGGCCACTGACAACCGGGTCGACGCCGGCGGCCGGGCGGTGATCCCGGGCTTCGTGGACTCCCACTCGCACCTCGTCTTCGCGGGCGACCGCACCGAGGAGTTCAACGCCCGCATGTCGGGCCGCGGCTACTCGGCGGGCGGCATCCGCACGACCGTCGCGGCGACCCGCGCCGCGACGGACGCGGAGCTGGAGGCCGGCCTCGTCCGCTACCTCGCCGAGGCCCTCCGCCAGGGCACCACCACCTTCGAGACGAAGTCCGGCTACGGCCTCACCGTCCAGGACGAGGCGCGCGCCCTGCGCATCGCCTCCGCGCACACGGACGAGGTCACCTACCTCGGCGCGCACATCGTCTCCCCGGACTACGCCGACGACCCCGCCGCCTACGTGGCCCTGGTCACCGGCGAGATGCTCGACGCCTGCGCCCCCCACGCCCGGTGGATCGACGTGTTCTGCGAGAAGGGCGCCTTCGACGGCGACCAGGCCCGGGCGATCCTCACCGCGGGCAAGGCGAAGGGCCTGCACCCGCGCATCCACGCCAACCAGCTGTCGTACGGCCCCGGTGTGCAGCTCGCCGTCGAACTCGGCGCGGCCAGCGCCGACCACTGCACCCATCTCACGGACGCCGACGTGGACGCGCTGGCCGCCGGCCGCACGGTCGCCACGCTGCTGCCGGGCGCCGAGTTCTCCACCCGGGCGCAGTGGCCCGACGCCCGCCGGCTGCTCGACGCGGGTGTCACGGTGGCCCTGTCCACGGACTGCAACCCGGGGTCGTCCTTCACGTCCTCCGTGCCCTTCTGCATCGCGCTGGCCGTCCGGGACATGGGGATGACCCCGGACGAGGCCGTCTGGTCCGCCACGGCGGGCGGAGCGCAGGCCCTGCGGCGAACGGACATCGGCCGGCTCACCCCGGGCGCGTACGCGGACCTGGCGCTCCTCGACGCCCCGAGCCATGTCCATCTGGCCTACCGGCCGGGCGTACCGCTCGTCACCGGTGTGTGGCGGCGCGGCGTCCGGGTCGTCTGACCGTCAGCTCGCGCCCGCCCGCCACCGCTGGTCCGCGTCCCCGGTCAGCGACGACAGCGACAGGCCGTAGTCGTCGGCGGTGAGCGCGGTGTCGTAGTCGATGGCCGGGCTGATCACACCGTCGCCGTCCACGCTGAACCTGAGGTTCCGGCCGTTGCGGCTGTAGACCGAGTCGCACGTCCAGATCCCGACGCCTCTGTCCGTCGAGCCGCGGCTGTCCAGGCAGTAGTCGGGATCGGCGTACGACTGCAGGACGTCGCGGTCGGAGTCGACGCGCCAGCGCTGGCTGGGGGAGGACGTGCAGGCCACGATGGCCACGTCCGTGCCGTCGTCGAAGTCCCCGGCGACGTCCAGGCACAGGCCCGAGGCGACGTTCACCACCTGCGCGAAGGTGCCGTTCGGCGCGTGTGTCGGGACGGGGCGCGGGGTCGGCTTGGGGGACGGCTTCGGCTGCGCCGTCCTCGACGGTGTGGGACTCGGGGTCGGGGAGGGGGACGCGGAGGTCCGGGAGGGCTTCGGCTTCGGCGGGGGCGCCGAGACCGTCGCCGTCACCGTGACCGGCGGCGGGCCCACGGGTGCCGGGGTCGCGGCGGTCTGGACGGAGTGCCGCTGCGGCGCGTTGCCGGACGCGACCAGGAACAGCAGCAGCGGGACGAGGGCCACGCCGAGGCCCGCCGAGGCCAGGGCCAGCCGGCGGGAGTGCGGCCAGGCGGCCGTGGCCGCCCGGGGCCGGGCCGGGGGTTCGGTCTCGCGGCGGGTGACATAGGCCGCGCCGCCCCAGGGCAGCAGGCCCTCCGCGAGTGCCGTGCGGGGTTGGTCGCGCAGGGCGGACAGCTCCTCGAACGCGGCCGTGCAGTGCGGGCAGTGCGCCATGTGGGCGTGCAGATCGCTGCTGTAGCGCGGGTTGTCCGGCCGTACGGACTCCTCGATCAGCCGCCGGAAGTCCGCGCACTGCGGGTCGGGGGAGGCGGCCAGCCGGGATCTGAGGGACGCCTGGGCGAGGGCCGCCAGCGCCTGCGGGATGCCGTGGTCGACGTCGTCGCGGGTCAGGCCGAGGAGGACCGCCGTGCGGTCCTCGGGTTCCCGCTCCACGACCCCGTACCAGAGGAGCCCTTGGGAGCGGGACGGCAGGAACTGGTACGCGGCCAGCATCGGCGGGACGGGACCGTCGCCTTCCGTCGGTCCGAGGGCCACCAGGAAGGCGGGGTCGAGACCGCCCGCCCGCTCGTCGCGGGCCCAGGCGGCGGCCAGCCGCGCGGTCAGCAGCAGGAGCTGGTGCCTGAGCGGGACACCGGGGTCGTTGCCGCGTGCCGTCGCCCGGGCCGCGAGGGTGAACGCCTGTGCGGCGAGCTGCCGTGCCGACGACTCGCTCGTCGTGCACAGGCGGGCGTACCGGAGCACGGACGGCCGGTGCCGCGCGCGCACCTCCTGCAGTGCCGGGTAGACGTCGGGCGCCTTGGCCTGCAGCAACTCGGTGAGCTGCCCGTCGGACGCGTCCGCGTGCACCCCGCCTGTGGCCTCGACGTCGTTGTCGGTCCCGTCGGCCCGGGCCATCCACCTGCCTCCTCGCGCCCTGGCGGCCATCCGCCGTGTTGCTGACGAACCAGCCAGTTTGGTGGGTGACCATAGTGGTGGAAGAGCACTCCTGTGGAAAGGGGTGTCCCGGGGTAACTCAAGGGGTGCTGCCGGGGCCGCCCTGCGGCAACCCCCCTCCTCATGGGCGGGGTTGCCGCAGAGCGGCCTCGTTCACTCCTCGACCGTGAGTCCCTTGCGCAGCCGTACCAGTGTCCGGGACAGCAGGCGCGAGACATGCATCTGCGAGATGCCCAGCTCCTCGCCGATCTCCGACTGCGTCATGTTGGCCACGAAGCGCAGCGACAGGATCTGCCGGTCCCGGGGCGGCAGTTCGGCGATCAGCGGCTTCAACGACTCGACGTACTCGACGCCTTCGAGTTCGTGGTCCTCGTATCCGATACGGTCCGCGAGCGCGCCCTCGGACTCGTCCTCCTCCGGCTGTGCGTCCAGGGAGCTCGCCGTGTAGGCGTTGGAGGCGGTCATGCCCTCGACGACCTCGTCCCGCGACAGGCCGAGGCGCTCAGCCAGTTCCGTCGCGGTGGGCGCGCGGTCGAGCTGCTGGGCGAGCTCGTCGCCCGCCTTCGCCAGATCCAGGCGGAGTTCCTGGAGCCGTCGCGGGACGCGCACGGACCACGAGGTGTCACGGAAGAAGCGCTTGATCTCGCCGATGATCGTCGGCATCGCGAAGGTGGGGAACTCCACCCCGCGGCTGAACTCGAAGCGGTCGATGGCCTTGATCAGACCGATCGTGCCGACCTGGATGATGTCCTCCATCGGCTCGCTGCGGGAGCGGAAGCGGGAGGCGGCGAACTTGACCAGGGCCAGGTTGAGCTCGACGAGGGTGTTGCGGACGTAGGAGTACTCGTGCGTGCCCTCCTCGAGCGACTCCAGCCGTTCGAAGAGCGTCTTGGACAGGGCCCGCGCGTCCATGGCCCCCACCTCGTCGTACGGGGGGATCTCCGGGAGATCGACCGGACCGCGCTGCGTGGGGATGCGGTCGGAGTGTGCCGGGGCGGTTGTGGGGTACTCGTCCGGTCGTACCGGAGAGGGCGCCGACGTCGCCCTCCGGGTCTGCGATGCGTCGAGCCGGGGTGACATGAATGTCCTCCATCGTTCTCGGCGTATGGCCGCCGATGCCTGTACGTGCACTGCGGTGTGCGGCGCCTCCGAAGCCGGCCGTGGTCGTACGGGTGTCTCTACTAGCCCTACCCGCTTTCGTCGGCCGCCCGCAAGTGCGTTTCATTGAGAAATGTCCGCTTTAGTGGGGTTGTTCGGGTGTCGGGAAGCGCAAGGAAGGCGTAGTGTTCGAGGGCGTCCATCAATAGCGACGACGTCGGGAGAGACACGGCATGGACCGCGGGACGGTCGGCAGCGCACAGTCGGGCCGGCTTCTGGTCGAGGTGCGACAAGAGGGTACGAGTGCCGTCGTGACTCCGGCGGGTGAGCTGGATCACCACACCGCCGATCTGTTGCGCGAACCGCTCGAGAACTGCCTCGGGAAGGGTTTCGCGCGCCTGGTCGTGGACTGCTCGCGGCTGGAGTTCTGCGACTCCACGGGGCTGAACGTACTGCTCGCCGCCCGGCTGAAGGCCGAGGCCGCGGGCGGTGGGATCCATCTGGCCGGGATGCAGCCGGTGGTGGCTCGTGTGTTCGAGATCACCGGTGCGGATGCCGTCTTCACCGTTCATGACACGTTGGACGCGGCCCTGTCCGAGTAGCGCGGTGTGCACGCCCGCGCCCTGGGACGTCCCCGTGTGACCGATGCGTTACAGGTGTCACAGGTTCCGGCCGAATCCGTGGGTGTTCCGGCGGTCCGGTCGGGCAGGAGACATGCTGAGCGCGTCGGCGGCCCGGCGGAGGGGCGCAGGGAGAGACCCGCGCGCAGCTTGAGTGACAACCGGTGGCAACGCCGTACATCCCTGTACAGAGACTTCAATCGTGAACTGGTGAATCGGTGAGGTGAAGCGCTGATGAGCACCACCCGGCCCTGCTCGCCGGGCGACCGCGGACCCGAGCCCGACGGCGCTTCCGGAACGCCCGCGCAGGAGCCGCCCGCCGAGGGCGCCGCGTCCGGCGTGCCCGGCGAGGGGGCGCCGGACCGCACCCGGCAGGCCCGCAGGCTGAGCTTCGAGGGCCAGAGCGGCGTCGTACCGCTCGCCCGCGACTTCACCCGCCAGGCGCTGTACGCATGGGGCTGGCTGCCCGCCGCCACCGCCGACCAGCGGGCCGCCGCCGAGGATGTGCTGCTCGTCGTCTCCGAACTCGTCACCAACGCGTGTCTGCACGCCGAGGGCCCGCAGGAACTGCGGATCGCCTGCGACAACAAGGTGCTGCGCGTCGAGGTCGCCGACCACGGCCCGGGACAGCCCGCCCCGCGCACCCCGCACCGCGCCGGGCGCCCCGGCGGCCACGGGATGTTCATCGTGCAGCGGCTCTGTCTGGACTGGGGGGTCGTGCGCACGCCCGGCCTGGCGGGCAAGACCGTGTGGGCGGAGCTGGGCGCCCCCGCCTGACCGCGCCTCAGGGACGCACCGTCGGTGCGAACCCTCTCCGTACGGCACGAGCACCTCACACGGACAGCACAGGCACCTCACTCGATACGCGCCGGATCGCCACAGATCCGGCGCGCACTGTGTCTTCCCTCCACAAGGTGCCGGGCGTACCTTGACGGCCCATCTGATGTACCGTCAGGAATGAGGGGACCGTGTCGTACCCCAAGCGAACCGCCGCCCTCGCGTCCGCCGCGGCCCTGGCCGGCTCGGCGGTGCTGCTGGCCGCGCCGGCGGCCCGGGCCGATGTCGTCGACGTCAACTACCGCTGCCAGACGCCGATCGGCGTCAAGACCGCCGTGTCGCCCATCGACATCAAGGGCGTCAGAAGCGGCGGCGGCTACAAGATCACCATGTCCTGGCAGAAGGGCGTCTCCTCCAGCCCGGTCGAACTGGGCGAGGGCGCGATGAACCCGAGCGCCACCATCGTGCTGGGCGGTGCCGACAGCGGCACCATGACGGTGACCGGCCCCGCCAACCAGGCGGCGATCCCCGCGAACACCCCCATCAAGGTCAACGACCTCAGCGGCACCTACACACCGAAGAAGGCCGGCAAGGTCACCTTCACCGCGGGCGTGCTGACCATCAAGGCGCTCGGCACGACCACCACCTGCTCGCCGACCAACAGCCCGGGCGCGTCCCTGCGCCTGGACGTCACCGCCGCGGGCGGCGGCTCCTCCGGCTCCGCCCCGAGCGGCACGGACGTGGGCGGGCAGCTCCCGCGGACCGGCCCCGACGACTCCGTCATCGCGCTCGGCACCCTCGGCGGCACGGTCCTGCTGGCGGGCACGGCGGGGGCGCTGTGGCTGACCCGCCGTCAGACGGCTCGCCACTGACCGCACGGCCCACGGCGCGGTCGTACGACGTCGGGGGTGCCGCCGTCCGCCGGAACCGGGACCGGTGGAACTGTTCTGCAACAAGGCCGAGTTGACGGGAGCGGTGAGGTGAAGCGGAGTGTCTCGGCGCTGGCTGCGCTGCTCACGCTCGCTCCGGCGGCCCTGGCGGCGCCCGCCCGGGCCGCCGCCGGACCGGCCGTCGGCCTGTCGGCCTCCCAGGGCGGATCGGGCGGTTCGATCACCGTGACCGGCAGCGGCTGGCGGCCCGAGGCCCTGCTCACGATCCTGATCTGCGGACAGTCCGTGCCCTCCCGCGGGGTGACCGGCGGCACCGGCTCCTGCGCCAACGCCGACGGGCGGGCCGTCACCACCGACGCACGGGGGACGTTCCGCCGGAGGCTCCCGGTCGCCGAACCGCCCGTGCCCTGCCCCTGCGTGGTCCACGTCGCCACGGTCACCGGGGCCGCGGCGGAGACCGACGCGGCCTTCCAGGTCGCCGGGCACGCGGTGGAGCCACTGCCCCCAGAGTCCGTCTCCGGACGCCTGTCGTTGTTGACGGACACACGGCTCGACGGCACCGACGGCCTGCTGACCCGGTTCGGCGCGCCGGCGTTCCGCACGCTCGTGTTCACCGTCGGCAACGCCGGCCCCTCGCCGGTGAAGGACCCGGTCTTCCGGGTCGGCACCTCGCACGGGGTGTTCGCCCCGCAGTGGGACGAGCAGCAGTGGCACGGCACCCTCGCACCCGGCGGCCGGGCGCGCATCGCCCTGCCGGTGGAGCTGCCGGCGGGTGCCCACGGTGACTACACGGTCTCCCTGGAGTACGGCGGAAGGGTCCTCGCCGAGCAGCCGTGGGGCGTGGACCGCCCCTGGGGCGTCATCGTCTTCTGGATCCTGGCCTGCGTGGTCGTGCCGACCGCCGTGTTCCGGCTGGGCATGGCCGTCGTGGACCGGGTCCGGCCGCGCGGACCGGAGGCCCGGCGGGCCCGCCGCCCCGGTCCACGACTGCCGGGGCTCGTCCGGCGTCCGCCGAGGCCGGGCCTCTCCCGGCCGGACCCCGCGCCCCGCACCGCCGCGGCCCTGCCCTGGTTCACTCCGGACACGGACCGGGGGAGCGCGACGGAGGCGGACGCCCCGTAGGACGGCGAAGGGCCGCCGCACCCGACGGGTACGGCGGCCCTTCGAAAGCTCAGGACGGGCGTCAGTGAATGTCGCCCATGAGCTCCTTGACCTTCTTGCGGTACATCCACACCGCGACACCGGCGACCACGGCGACCGCGGCCTCCAGGGTGACGATGCCCGTGGTGTTCAGGTCGACGCCCGCGATGGAGAGCAGACCGGTCGTAGCGTCACCGGCGGTGACGGCCAGGAACCAGACACCCATCATCTGGGAGGCGTACTTGGCCGGCGCCATCTTCGTGGTGACGGAGAGGCCGACCGGGGAGAGCGTCAGCTCACCGACGGTCTGCACGAAGTAGATCGCGACGAGCCACATCGCCGCGGCCTTGTGACCGCCGTCCGCGATCCTCAGCGGGGCGAGGAACAGGAAGAAGGAGGCACCGATCAGGACCAGACCGGAGGCGAACTTCACCGTCGTGCCCGGCTCCTTGCCGCGACGGTTCAGTGCCAGCCACATCCAGGCGAAGACGGGGGCCAGCGCCATGATCATGACCGGGTTGACCGACTGGTACCAGGAGACGGGGAAGTTCCAGCCGAAGATCGTGTTCTTGGCCGAGGAGTCGGCGAAGATCGACAGGGTCGAGCCGCCCTGGTCGTAGATCATCCAGAACACGGCCGCGGCGACGAAGAACCAGATGTAGGCGGTCATCTTGGACTGCTCGACGCGGTCCAGGTCCTTGTCCCGCTTGATCCGCGCGATGACCAGGATCGGAATGACCAGACCGGCGACGGTGATCGGGACCAGCAGCCAGTTCAGGGTGTAGACACCGGAGAAGCCGACGATCGCGTAGAACACGACCGCGATGGCCGCCCACAGCGCCGACTTGCGCAGCGTCGAGGCCTTCTCCGCCGCGCTCAGCGGCGTCGGGACCTCCTTCGAGCGCTCGCTCAGGTGACGGCCGCCGAGCAGGTACTGGCCGAGGCCGAGCGCCATGCCGAGCGCGGCGAGCGCGAAGCCCAGGTGCCAGTTGACGTTCTCGCCGACGGTGCCGATGACCAGCGGCGCGGCGAAGGCGCCCAGGTTGATGCCGACGTAGAAGATCGTGAAGCCACCGTCGCGGCGCGCGTCGTCCGGGCCGTTGTAGAGGTGGCCGACCATCGTCGAGATGTTGGCCTTCAGCAGACCCGAGCCGATGGCGACGAGGCCGAGGCCGGCGTAGAAGGTGCCCGCGGACGGCAGGGCCAGCGTGAGGTGGCCCAGCATGATGATGAAGCCCGACACGGCGACCGTCTTGCGCGGGCCGAGGACACGGTCGGCGAACCAACCGCCCGGCAGCGCGAGCAGGTACACGAGCGACACGTACACCGAGTAGATCGCGGTCGCGGTGGCCGCGTTCAGGTGCAGGCCGCCAGGAGCGACCAGGTACAGCGGGAGGAGGGCCCTCATGCCGTAGTAGGAGAACCTCTCCCACATCTCGGTCATGAAGAGGGTGGCCAGTCCGCGGGGGTGGCCGAAGAAGGTCTTCTCGGTTCCGGGTGTGCCCGGGTGGACCGAGTCCTTCGTCAGGCTGGACGCCATGGTCGTTCCTTGCTGGTCGGGGCGCGCTGCCGTGGGGGACCCTCATGCTCGGGCGGAGCCGAGAGCTCAAGGGGCATGCACACCCGGTATGGGCGGCCGGCACCGGCTGGACCGCTCGCCCACCCCACGCCCACGGGGTGTCCACTCCGGATCACGGAGCGGCGGACGACGGCCACCGGGATCCACACCCTGAGCGCGTGCATGCGCCCGGGGCCCGGCCCTGGGTCATTCCTTCCAAGACTGGTGAGAACCAGCCCGCACGACAAAAAGACCTTCAGCGTCGAGTGCCCGCCAAAGGTCCCTGATGGTGCTAGAGGCGTTTCGGTCACCCTACGACATGACAGTGCCGGATATGGAAGGACTTGAGACCGGGATCACAGGCAATATCGGAACCCCGGATGTTCATTCGAAGGTCTCTGCCAGGATGACACCCCGAAGCCGCAGGCGCGAATGCGCTCCGTAATCAAGGCGGGGGCCGCCGGATGATGGCAGCCGAAGGTAAGAACGCCGGTGCGCCGGTCACACCCGCGATCACACCTTTGCTCAGGTCGCGGGCGGACTACCATCACCCCATGACCCGTGTACTGCTCGCCGAGGACGACGCGTCCATCTCGGAGCCGCTGGCCCGTGCCCTCCGCCGGGAGGGATACGAGGTCGAAGTGCGCGAGGACGGACCCACCGCGCTCGACGCCGGAATGCAGGGCGGCGTCGACCTGGTCGTGCTGGACCTCGGACTGCCCGGCATGGACGGCCTGGAGGTGGCCCGCCGGCTGCGCGCCGAGGGCCACACCGTCCCCATCCTCATCCTGACCGCACGGGCCGACGAGGTGGACACCGTCGTCGGTCTCGACGCGGGCGCCGACGACTATGTCACCAAGCCCTTCCGGCTCGCCGAACTGCTGGCCCGCGTGCGGGCCCTGCTGCGGCGCGGCGCCACCGAGCCCGCGCAGCCGCCCGCCACGCACGGGGTGCGCATCGACGTCGAGTCCCACCGCGCGTGGATGGGCGACGAGGAGCTGCAGCTCACGGCGAAGGAGTTCGACCTGCTGCGGGTCCTGGTCCGGGACGCGGGCCGGGTCGTCACGCGCGACCAGCTGATGCGGGAGGTCTGGGACACCACGTGGTGGTCGTCCACGAAGACCCTCGACATGCACATCTCCTGGCTGCGCAAGAAGCTGGGCGACGACGCGGCGAACCCTCGGTACATCGCCACGGTGCGGGGAGTGGGCTTCCGCTTCGAGAAGAACTAGTGCCCTGACAGGGGCACTGACAGCTGCCGCCGGGCACCGCCGGAGCGGCGGGACGCGGCGCGCGTGGCTACGCGCGTCATCCCGCCACGGCCGCGCCCACGACGGCCGAGCCGTACGGCGGCACGGCTCGCCGCCCGCGAAGGCCGCCGCCCCTAGTGCTGCGACCGGAAAGGTTCGCCGGCTCGCGACGCCCGGCACGGCACCTCGCCGCGTCGTCGCATCGCCCGAGTACGTCCAGTACGCGGGCGATGCTCGCGCCTTGCGAGGCTCCCCCGCTGCCTGAAAGGCGTGGGGGCACCCCCAGCACCGGACGCCGCGAGCTGTCCGGCAAACCTTCCCGGCCACAGCACTAGCGGGGTGCCGGCGTGTCCGGGGCACACTGGTCGTCGTAAAGCCATCGCCCGGAGGGCCCCGTGCGTCGTCGTCTCATCCAGTCCACCCTCGCCGTCGTCCTCGTCGTGATCGCCGTCTTCGGGGTCTCCCTCGTGATCGTCGAGACCCGGACGATCAGCAACAGCGCTCAGGAACGCGTCGACTCCGAGGCACTGCGGCTCGCGAGCATCGTGGACAGCCGGCTCCTCGGCCACGAGAAGGTCAACCGCGAGGTCTTCGAGGCCCAGGTCACCGGGGACCGCTACGCGGTCGTCGACATCCCCGGCCAGGCCCACATCCAGATCGGCGCCAAACCGGCCGGTGACGTCATCCACTCCACGGCCGAGGGCGAGCAGGGCGAGAGCGTACGGGTCGAGGAGCCCCGCTCCGCCGTGACCCGCGAGGTCGGCCGCACGCTGCTGATCATCGCGCTGGTGGCGCTGCTCGCGATCATCGCCGCGGTGCTGCTCGCCGTGCGCCAGGCCAACCGCCTTGCCTCCCCGCTCACCGACCTCGCGGAGACCGCGGAGCGCCTCGGCTCCGGCGATCCCCGCCCGCGCCACAAGCGGTACGGCGTCCCCGAGCTGGACCGGGTCGCCGATGTCCTCGACGCCTCCGCCGAGCGGATCGGGCGCATGCTGACGGCCGAGCGGCGGCTCGCCGCCGACGCCTCCCACCAGCTGCGCACGCCGCTCACCGCCCTGTCGATGCGGCTGGAGGAGATCACCCTCACGGATGACCCCGACACCGTGAAGGAGGAGGCGACCATCGCGCTGACGCAGGTGGAGCGGCTCACGGACGTGGTGGAACGGCTGCTCACGAACGCCCGCGACCCCCGCACCGGCTCGGCCGTCTCCTTCGACCTGGACGAGGTCATCCAGCAGCAGCTCGCCGAGTGGCGCCCCGCCTACCGCAGCGCGGGACGGGCGATCGTCAGCTCGGGCAAGCGGCATCTGCGGGCCGTGGGCACACCGGGCGCGGTCGCGCAGGTGCTGGCCGCCCTGATCGAGAACTCCCTCATGCACGGCGGCGGCACGGTGGCGCTGCGCACCCGTGTCACCGGCAACCAGGCCGTCGTGGAGGTCACCGACGAGGGGCCGGGCGTCCCGCCGGAGCTGGGCTCCCGCATCTTCGAGCGCACGATCAGCGGCCGCAACTCCACGGGCATCGGCCTCGCGGTGGCCCGGGACCTCGCGGAGGCCGACGGAGGCCGGCTGGAGATGCTCCAGGCCAAGCCCCCGGTCTTCGGCCTGTTCCTGTCCCGCACCCCGCTCAGGATGCCCCCGCCGGACGACGAACCGGAGCCGACGGTGAGGTGAGCCGCGAGGCCCGAGCTCAGCGGTTGATGCGCTGGTCCTTGTCCGCCTGCTCGAGTATCGACTCGGCGCCCGCCACGGCCTCCCCGGCCGGCATCGTCCGGAAGACCCACGAGCGGTACGACCAGAAGCGGAACAGGGTGCCGAGGCCGATGCCGAGGAACTTGAAGATGTTGCTCTGCAGCGGGGTGTCCCAGCCGAACCCGTACGTCGCCGCGTACAGCACGCCGTTCTCGATCAGCAGGCCCGCGGCGCTGAACAGCAGGAACAGCCCCACCTCGCGGGTGCGGCCGTTCTTGTCCCGGTCCCGGTAGGTGAAGTAGCGGAACCCGATGTAGTTGAAGACGATCGCGACGACCGTGGCGATGACACTCGCCCGGACCACCTGCAGACCGGTGACGTTGCGCACCAGGTTGAACACCAGCAGGTTGACGAGCAGCCCCGCGCCGCCGACCGCCCCGAACTTGGCGATCTCGCGCATCATCTGCTCGACCTGCCGGCGCACCGCGCCTCGGGGTTTGTCCTGCAGGCCCGTGGAACCACTGCCCATGGTGTTGCCAGCCCCCGTCGGGTCGGTCGTATCGGTCGTTGACAGCGGCCGGACGCATCCGTCGGATGGGTCGATCGGATGCATCGGTCCGTCGCATCGGCCGGTCGGCACGGCGCGCCGAGCGGTACCGTCAACCCCGCCATGCTAACCAGGCGGCCGTGGACGACGCCCGTGGACGAGTACATGAGGACGGAAAGAATGCCCGGCGAGGGACGGAATCCGGCCTCGTTGGCGCGGCCGATACCCTAGGGGCGTGACGTTCCCGGTAGTCGGCATGGTCGGCGGTGGCCAGCTCGCTCGTATGACACACGAGGCGGGCATCCCGCTCGGCATCAGGTTCAAGCTCCTCAGTGACACCCCCCAGGACTCCGCGGCGCAGGTCGTCCATGACGTGGTCATCGGCGACTACCGCGATCTGGACACGCTGCGTGCCTTCGCGCGGGGCTGCGACGTGATCACGTTCGATCACGAACATGTGCCCACCGAGCATCTGCGGGCCCTGGAGGCGGACGGCATCCCCGTGCGCCCCGGCCCGGACGCGCTCGTGCACGCGCAGGACAAGGGCGTGATGCGGGCGAAGCTCGACGCGATCGGGGTGCCGTGCCCACGGCACCGGATCGTGAGCGACCCGGCGGACGTGGCCGCGTTCGCCGCGGAGGGCGACGGCTTCCCGGTCGTCCTGAAGACCGTCCGCGGTGGCTACGACGGCAAGGGCGTGTGGGTCGTACGGTCGGCCGAGGAGGCCGCCGAGCCGTTCCGCGCCGGTGTGCCCGTGCTCGCCGAGGAGAAGGTCGACTTCGTCCGGGAGCTGGCCGCCAACGTCGTACGCTCGCCGCACGGTCAGGCCGTGGCCTACCCCGTGGTGGAGTCGCAGCAGGTCAACGGGGTCTGTGACACCGTGATCGCCCCCGCCCCCGGCCTGGCCGAGGAACTGGCGCTCAAGGCCGAGGAACTGGCCCTGCGGATCGCCAAGGAACTCGGTGTCGTCGGGCACCTCGCCGTCGAGCTCTTCCAGACGCGCGACGGCCGCATCCTCGTCAACGAGCTGGCGATGCGCCCGCACAACTCCGGCCACTGGAGCCAGGACGGCGCGATCACCTCGCAGTTCGCCAACCATGTACGGGCGGTCCTCGACCTCCCGCTCGGCGACCCCCGCCCCCGCGCCCGATGGACCGTCATGGTCAACGTCCTCGGCGGCGACTACCCCGACATGTACTCCGCGTACCTGCACTGCATGGCCCGCGACCCTCAGTTGAAGATCCACATGTACGGCAAGGACGTGAAGCCGGGCCGTAAGGTGGGCCACGTCAACACCTACGGCGACGACCTCGACGACGTGCTGGAGCGCGCCCGTCACGCTGCCGGCTATCTGAGAGGGACGATCACGGAATGAGCCCGGTCGTAGGCATTGTCATGGGGTCGGACTCCGACTGGCCCGTCATGGAGGGCGCCGCCAAGGCCCTCGACGAGTTCGAGATCGCCTACGAGGTCGACGTCGTCTCCGCGCACCGGATGCCGCGCGAGATGATCACCTACGGCGAGCACGCCGCGGACCGCGGTCTGAAGGTGATCATCGCCGGTGCCGGCGGTGCCGCCCATCTGCCGGGCATGCTGGCCTCCGTCACCCCGCTGCCGGTCATCGGCGTCCCCGTCCCGCTGAAGTACCTCGACGGCATGGACTCGCTGCTGTCGATCGTGCAGATGCCGGCCGGCGTGCCCGTCGCCACGGTCTCGGTGGGCGGTGCCCGCAACGCCGGTCTGCTCGCGGCCCGCATCCTCGCCGCGCACGACGAGGAACTCCTCGGCAAAATGCGGGACTTCCAGCACGACCTGAACGACCAGGCCACCGAGAAGGGCAAGCGGCTGCGCGCCAAGGTCGACGGATCGGCCGCCGGATTCGGCTTCGGCACGGGGAAGTGACCGCCATGAGCAGCTCACTCGAAGCGGCGCGCGAACTCCTGCGCGTGTTCCCGGTCGTCGACGGGCACAACGACCTGCCCTGGGCCCTGCGCGAACAGGTCCGCTACGACCTCGACGCCCGTGACATCGCCACCCACCAGAACGCCCATCTGCACACCGACATCCCGCGGTTGCGCGAGGGCGGCGTCGGTGCGCAGTACTGGTCGGTGTACGTCCGCTCCGACCTGCCCGACGCGGTCCCGGCGACCCTCGAACAGATCGACTGCGTACGTCAGTTGATAGTACGTCACCCGGACGACCTGCGTGCGGCGTCGACCGCCGCCGACATGGAGGCGGCGCGCGCGGAGGGCCGTATCGCCTCCCTGATGGGTGCGGAGGGCGGCCACTCCATCGCGAACTCCCTCGGCACCCTGCGCGGGCTGTACGAGCTGGGCGTGCGCTATATGACGCTCACGCACAACGACAACGTCGCGTGGGCGGACTCGGCGACCGACGCGCCGGTGGCCGGCGGTCTCACCCGGTTCGGCCGCGAGGTCGTCCGCGAGATGAACCGCCTCGGCATGCTCGTCGACCTCTCGCACGTCGCCGCGACGACCATGCGGGACGCGCTGGACACGACGGACGCCCCGGTGATCTTCTCGCACTCCTCCGCCCGTGCGGTGTGCGACCACCCGCGCAACATCCCCGACGACGTCCTGGAACGCCTCCCCGCCAACGGCGGTGTGGCGATGGTGACGTTCGTGCCGAAGTTCGTCCTCCAGGCGGCCGTCGACTGGACGGCGGCGGCGGACGAGAACATGCGGGCGCACGGCTTCCACCACCTCGACACCACCGCCGAGGCGATGAAGGTGCACCACGCCTTCGAGGAGCGCAACCCGCGCCCGATCGCCACGGCCGCGACGGTCGCCGACCACCTGGACCACATGCGCGAGGTGGCGGGCGTCGACCATCTCGGCATCGGCGGCGACTACGACGGCACCGCGTTCACGCCGGACGGCCTGAACGATGTCTCCGGCTACCCGAACCTGGTCGCGGAACTGCTGGACCGCGGCTGGTCGACCGCCGACCTGGCCAAGCTGACCTGGCAGAACTCCGTACGGGTGCTGGGCGCGGCCGAGGACGTGGCCCGCGACCTGAAGGGGCGCCGGGGTCCGTCGAACGCGACGCTGGAGGAACTGGACAGCTGAGACGAGGGGGCGCCGCGACCGCCGGCGCCCCTGTTCGTCCGTCAGGTGAAATCCGCGTAGGCCAGGTGCTGTGCGCAGCTGCGGCAGCGGAACAGATACGCGGTGGGCTGGCCGTCGGCGTCCAGCGACGCGAAGAACGTCTCGCCCAGCGTCTCGCGCAGGCTCTGCGCGGCCTCCGGATGGTCCGCCAGCTCCTTGGCGCCCGCGCGGCCCAGATACGCCGCCGCGTCCCCGCAGTGCGTCAGCCAGCGCTCCTGCTGCCAGCCGGCGAAGCCCGGCGTGCGCCGTTCCACGGTACGCACCACCGACTTCGGCGCCTCGCCCGTCACCTCTGTGAACTGCGCCCCGAACCGCTCCGCCGCGCTGCCGTCGGCGATGCACCAGGGGCACAGCTCGGCGCGGATGTCCGCCACCGCGTACACGGGTCCCACGTACACATATCCGCGCCGCAGCCCGCAGCACAGACACTCCGTGTCCCCGGCGACCACCGCACCGGTGGCCAGGGGGTCCGGGTGGTACGGAAAGGACGGCAGCTCGGCCGTCGCCGGATCACTCATGTCCCTACCCTGCCGTACGAGGAAAAGGGGCACCCCGCAGGGTGCCCCGGAACCCACCGCGCATTGCCGCGACGGGCCGCGCGCTACGGCAGGTTGCGCGCCATCACGATCCGCTGGACCTGGTTCGTGCCCTCGTAGATCTGGGTGATCTTGGCGTCGCGCATCATGCGCTCGACCGGGTAGTCACGGGTGTAGCCGTAACCGCCGAGAAGCTGGACGGCGTCCGTGGTGACCTCCATCGCCACGTCCGAGGCGAAGCACTTGGCGGCGGCGCCCTGGAAGGTGAGGTCGCTGTCGCCGCGCTCCGAGGCGGCCGCGGCCTGGTAGGTCAGGGCGCGGGCGGCGGCGATCTTCATGGCCATGTCCGCGAGCATGAACTGGATGCCCTGGAAGTCGGCGATCGGCTTGCCGAACTGCTTGCGCTCCTTGACATAGCCCTTGGCGTAGTCGAGGGCGCCCTGGGCGACACCGAGGGCCTGGGCGGCGATGGTGATGCGGGTGTGGTCGAGCGTGCGCATCGCCGTGGCGAAGCCCGTGCCCTCCTCGCCGATCATCCGGTCCGCCGGGATGCGGACGTTGTCGAAGTAGACCTCGCGGGTGGGGGAGCCCTTGATGCCGAGCTTCTTCTCCGGGGCGCCGAAGGAGACACCCTCGTCCGACTTCTCGACGACGAACGCGGAGATGCCCTTGGAGCGCTTCTCGGGGTCGGTCACCGCCATGACCGTGTAGTAGTCGGAAACACCCGCGTTGGTGATCCAGCGCTTCACGCCGTTGAGTACCCAGTGGTCGCCGTCGCGTACGGCCCGCGTCTTCATACCGGCCGCGTCGGAACCCGCCTCCGGCTCGGACAGGCAGTACGAGAACATCGCATCGCCCTGGGCCAGCGGGCCCAGGTACTTCTTCTTCAGCTCCTCGGAGCCGGAGAGGATCACGGGCAGCGAACCGAGCTTGTTCACGGCCGGGATGAGGGAGGACGACACGCACGCGCGGGCCACCTCCTCGATCACGATGACCGTGGCGAGCGCGTCCGCGCCCGCGCCGCCGTACTCCTCGGGCACGTGCACCGCGTGCAGGTCGTTGGCGACGAGGGCCTCCAGTGCCTCCTGCGGGAAGCGGGCCTCCTCGTCCACCGCGGCGGCGTGCGGCGCGATCTTCGCCTCGGCCAGCGAGCGGATGGCGTCGCGGAGCATGTCGTGCTCCTCGGACGGGCGGTACAGGTCGAAGTCAGCCGATCCGGCCAAGGTCTCTCACGCTCCAAAGAGGCTGTGCTGACGCTAATTACCGTTAAGTAACCCAAATTTTAGGGGTACGCCCACGCGAGGGATACGTGAGCTTGGCGACAGCGGGAAACCTGCCCGCCGAGGTGCCCGGCTATGCTCAGGCACCGATTCACCGCCGTATTTCCTGGAGCACCGCATGAGCCTGAAGATCACCGTGATCGGTACCGGCTATCTCGGCGCCACACATGCCGCGGCCATGGCCGAGCTGGGGTTCGAGGTGCTCGGTCTCGATGTCGTCCCCGAGAAGATCGAGATGCTTCAGCGGGGCGAGGTCCCCATGTACGAGCCGGGGCTGGGGGAACTGCTCCGCAAGCATGTCGCGGGCATCGAGGGCGCCACCGGGCGGCTGCGGTTCACCATGGACTGGGCCGAGGTGGCCGCGTTCGGCGACATCCACTTCATCTGTGTGAACACCCCGCAGAAGCACGGCGAGTACGCCTGCGACATGTCGTACGTCGACGCCGCGGTCGCCTCCCTCGCGCCGCATCTGACGGGCCCCGCCCTCGTCGTCGGCAAGTCGACCGTGCCGGTCGGCTCCGCGGACCGCCTGGCCGCCTATCTCGCCGAGCACGCGCCCGCGGGCCGGGACGCCGAGCTGGCCTGGAACCCGGAGTTCCTGCGGGAGGGCTTCGCCGTCCAGGACACGCTGCACCCCGACCGGATCGTGGTCGGCGTACGCAGCGAGCGGGCGGAGAAGCTGCTGCGCGAGGTCTACGCGACCCCGGTCGCCGCGGGCTCGCCCTTCGTGGTGACCGACTTCCCGACCGCTGAGCTGGTGAAGACCTCCGCGAACTCCTTCCTCGCCACCAAGATCTCCTTCATCAACGCGATGGCGGAGGTGTGCGAGGCCGCGGGCGGCGATGTGGCCAAGCTCGCGGAGGCCATCGGGCACGACGACCGGATCGGCAAGAAGTTCCTGCGGGCCGGCATCGGCTTCGGCGGCGGCTGTCTGCCGAAGGACATCCGGGCGTTCATGGCGCGCGCGGGCGAGCTGGGCGCCGACCAGGCGCTGACCTTCCTGCGCGAGATCGACTCCATCAACATGCGCCGCCGCGGCCAGATGGTCGAGATGGCGCGCGAGGCGGGGGGCGGCGGGTCCTTCCTCGGCAAGCGGGTCGCAGTGCTCGGCGCCACCTTCAAGCCGGACTCCGACGACGTCCGCGACTCGCCGGCGCTGAACGTCGCCGGACAGATACACCTCCAGGGCGGCCAGGTCACGGTCTACGACCCCAAGGGCATGGAGAACGCCCGGCGGATCTTCCCGACGCTCGGGTACGCGGACTCGGCCCTGGCGGCGGTCCGGGGCGCCGACGTCGTGCTGCACCTGACGGAGTGGCGGGAGTTCCGCGAGCTGGATCCGGCCGAGCTGGGCGCGGTCGCGACCTCCCGGGTGATCCTCGACGGCCGTAACGCGCTGGACCCCGAGCTGTGGCGCCGGGCCGGGTGGATGTACCGCGCGATGGGCCGCCCGACCGCGTAAGAGGGGCGGAGGAAGCGCGAGAAGAAGGGTGACGCCGGTCCGGCCGAGGCTCAGTCGGCCGGACCGGCGTCCTGTGCATTCTGCACCACGGCCCGGACGCGTGAGCGGCGAGTACCCAACCCTGTGAACCGGGCGCCTATTTCGCCCGGTATCGCCGCATCTTCGCGCGCGCCCCGCACACCGACATCGAGCACCAGCGGCCCTTGCCGGCTGGGCTGCGGTCGAAGTACGCCCAGTGACAGTCGGGCAGTTCACAGGCCTTGAGGCGCAGCCAGGTGCCCGCCGTGAGCGCCTCCGCGACGGCGGCCGCCACCCGGGACGGCAGATCGCCTGCGTCGGCGGGGGCGAGGGCTGCCGAGCCGTCCCGCTCGTCGACGGCCACCAGCAGCGGTGCCCGCGCCAGCAGCGCGCCCAGGGGCGTGACCTCACGGTGCGGGGGATGTCCCGCGTGGGCGAGGCAGACGGCGCGCAGCGACTCCCGCAGTGCGCGTACGTCCGCCAGTCCGGCCTCCGTGACGCCGAACTCGGCGCGCCCTTCCGGTGTGTCCAGCCGGTCCTCGCCCGACTCCAGGTCCAGGGTGTTGACCAGGGCCTCCACCAGGGCGAGGCCGCCGGGAGCGGGGGCTCTGTCCGTCATCTCCGCGACCTCTGTGCCCTCATGCCCGCGACGCCACCTCTCCTATTTCCCTTGCGACGTTACCTCCTGTCCGCCAGCATGGGGTAACCGGTGCCGTTACCGGTTGACCGGTTCTACAGGTAACACTGACGATCAGGACTCCAAGGAGGAAGTCATGGCACTCGCCAAGCTGGACGTCGTCGTCCTGGACTGCCCCGACCCGCGCGCCCTCGCCGGTTTCTACGCCGAGGTGCTGGGCGGCACGGTGGAGGACAACGGCGAGTGGGTGGACCTGAAGGTGCCCGGTGGCCAGTCGCTGGCGTTCCAGGAGGCGCCCGGCCACGTACCGCCGAAGTGGCCGTCCCCCGACGACTCGCAGCAGTTCCACCTGGACCTGGTGGTCGACGATCTGGACGTCGCGGAGCGGGGTGTGCTCGCGCTGGGCGCCCGGCCGCTTGACGTGGAGGACCGCGCGCGCACCTTCCGGGTGTACGCGGACCCCGCCGGGCACCCGTTCTGCCTCTGCGCCTCCTGACCCGCGGCACAGCGGCCCGCGGCGCCGCCGGAACGCGAAGGGCCCCGCCGAACCTCTCGGCGGGGCCCTTGCCCGGTGGACGGACGGCTCAGTTGCCCGTGACCGTCACCTTCTCGTCGTTCTTCAGCTCGTCCACCAGCGTCTTGACCTTGGACTTGTCCCACACCAGATTGCCGCCGGTGGAGCCCGAGACCGGCATGTTCATCGAGGTGCCGTCGCCGCCGCTGACGCCCTTCATCGCCCAGAACATGGACCCCAGGTCCCACAGGCTCATGTCCTTGTCGACCGTCAGGGAGTCCAGGCCCGCGCTCATCGTCGGGTAGAGGGTGAAGGGGTTGAGGATCGTGGACGGGGTGGCGACCTGGTGCGCCAGCGCGGAGAGGAACTTCTGCTGGTTCTTCGTGCGCTGCAGGTCGCTGGTGGCGAAGGCGTGCCGGGTGCGGACGAAGGCGAGGGCCTGCTCGCCGTTCAGCGTCTGCGTGCCCGCCTTGAAGTCGGCGCCCGAGTACTTGTCCTTGAAGCCCTTGTCGATGGTCATCTCGACACCGCCGACCGCGTCCACGATGTTCGCGAAGCCCGCGAAGCCGATCTCCACGTAGTGGTCGATGTGCAGGCCGGTGTTGTACTCGACGGTGCGGACCAGCAGCTCGGGGCCGTCCTCCGCGTAGGCCGCGTTCAGCTTCGTGTGGCGGCCCTTGCCCTGGTAGATCTTGCCGGACGTCGAGCCCTTGTATGTGGGTATCTCCACATCCGAGTCACGGGGCAGCGATACCAGGGTGTCGCCGTTGTCGCCGACGTGCAGGATCATCATCGAGTCCGTCCGCTTGCCCTCGGCGGACCCGGTGTGCAGCTTCTTCTTCTCCTCGTCCGACATGCCCGCGCGGCTGTCGGAGCCGACGATCAGGTAGTTCGTGCCCTCGCCGGCGGCCGGCCGGTCGATGACCTTGGAGAGGTCGACGTCCCGGTGGAGCTTGGAGTCGGCCCAGAAGTACGTGGCCACCGACGTCACCACCAGCAGGGTGACCAGGGTGATCGCGGTCCACTTGATCCGGCGGCCCCAGTTCGGCGCCGGGCGCCCGGGCCCCGGACCGTAGCCGCCCGGCCCCTGGGGACCGCCGCCCGGGGTGCCGTAGACCTGGCCGGTGTTGTAGTCGCTGTCATAGCCGCCGTAGCCCTGGTCGTACGTCGGCTGCTGCGGGATCCCGCCGTAGGGCGGTGCGGCCTGAGGACCGCCCGGGCCACCCGGCTGGCGCCGGACCTGGCGCATCACGCGGGCGCTCTCAGGCTGCGTGCTGCCGCTGCCGCGTCCGTAGCGGTTGCCGCGGTTGTCGTCGGACCATGCCTCGGGCCAATCGTTCATGCGCCCCAGTGTGCAGGGTCCCGGTATGGGCCCGACAAGGGGCCGAGGAGAACAGGGTCAGGGCTGTTGCGAAGCTGACACAAAGTCTCCGCAGCGGCCGCCCGGCATAAGGTGGACCGCATGACAGACCTGGCCCCCGCCCCGGAATCAGAAATTCCGGGCGAAAAAGCGGGTGACATACCCGGGAAGCCCACTTCCGCGTCCCGCACCACCCTCAGCCACATCATGACCCACAACGACACCAATCTCCTGGGCACGGTGCACGGCGGCGTGATCATGAAACTCGTCGACGACGCGGCGGGCGCCGTGGCCGGCCGGCACTCCGGCGGCCCGGCCGTCACCGCCTCGATGGACGAGATGGTCTTCCTGGAGCCGGTCAGAGTCGGTGATCTGGTTCATGTGAAGGCTCAGGTCAACTGGACCGGCCGCACCTCCATGGAGGTCGGGGTGCGGGTGCTGGCCGAACGCTGGAACGAGTCCGCGCCGGCCACCCACGTCGGCTCCGCGTATCTGGTCTTCGCCGGGGTCGACTCCGACGGCAAGCCGCGGCCGGTGCCGCCGGTGGTCCCGGAGACGGACCGGGACCGGCGCCGCCACCAGGAGGCCCAGATCCGCCGCACCCACCGGCTGGCGCGCCGCCGCGCGATCAAGGAACTGCGGGAGAAGAGGACGGCACAGGGCTACGAGGAGTGACGGCCCGGGGGCCGACGGCTGCGCGGTGTGACTCCGTGACCACGGCTCCTCGCGTCCGGCCCGCCGGGCTCCTACGGGCACACCACCTCGTCCCCGGTCACCACCGCCGGTGCCGCCCCGGGCGCGGGCGGGGGAGGGGGCGTCCGCACCGGCCGCACCTCCTTGAAGTCGGTCCCCGCGATCACCTTCAGCGTCGGGCCCTGCCCGGGTGCGGGCCGCAGCTGGCTGCCCGGCAGGGCCGCCGCGAGGGACTTCGCCGAGCGGTCCCAGCGCGGGTCGTAGACGACGACCGTGCGCTGCGCCGCCGGGCCCGCCGCGCTCGCCGGCCGGTGCGTGGTGCGGAACCCGGTGGCCGCGAGGCCGTCGTCCAGCCGCTTGCCGAGCCCCTCGGTGGCCGTCCCGTTCTCCACCTGGACCTGGATCTGCCGGGGGTCCACCTCCACCTCGACCGCGGCGGGGCCCTTCTTACGCGGCGGCCGGGACGGGGCGAGCGGCCTGTCGTCGCGCAGTGACGTGAACAGCTCCCGCGCCTTCGCGTCGTCCCACTTCACGGTCGAGCCGAGGCCCTTGACCTCGTAGGTCATCTGCCCGATCGGCACGGTCGTGAACTCCGACGAGCGGGGTGAGAAGTTCCGCATCACCCGGCCCAGGTCGAGCAGCTGGTCGGTGCCGAAGCCCGGGTCTGCCCGCACCGAGCCGAGCGCCGCCCGGGCCACCTCCCGGAACCTCAGCGGGTTCAGCAGAAGGCCGGAAGAGGTCGCCCGGTCGATCAGCGCCGCCAGGAACTTCTGCTGCCGCTGCATCCGGCCCAGGTCGGAGGCGCCGTCGACATGGCGTGAGCGCACATACTGCAGGGCCTGGCCGCCGTTCAGCACATGGGTGCCGGGGGACAGGTTCAGTCCGGTGTAGGGGTCCTTCAGCGGCTGCGGGGTGCACACCCGGACCCCGCCGAGCACGTCCACGGTCTTCATGAAGCTGACGAAGTCGACCTCCAGATAGTGGTCGATCTTCAGACGGGTCATGTGCTCGACCGTGCGCACGGTCAGGTTCGGGCCACCCTCCGCGTACGCCGCGTTCAGTCGGATCGGGTGGGTCTCGTGCCGCCGCCCGGGGTGTGCGGTGCGCGTCGGCACCTCCGCGTACGAGTCGCGCGGCAGGCTGACCACGGTCGCCCGGTTCCCGTCCGCCGAGAGGTGCACGATCATGATCGTGTCGGTGCAGTGGCAGGGCGCACCGCCGAGCCGGAATCTGTGCCGCTCCTGCTCCGTGATCCTGTCGCGGCCGTCGGTGCCCACCAGCAGGACGTTCATCCCGTGGCCCGCCTCGGGACGGTCCTTCATGTCCTTGAAGGGGTCGATCCGGCCGATGTTCTCGTCGAGGCCCGTGATCACCGCGTGCCCGATGCCGGCCGAGGCGAGCACCACCACGGAGAGTGTGGTGACCGCCCGCATGGTCCAGCCGGTCTTCCTCCGCCGTACGGGCGGCCGCCGGGCGGGTGAGCGACGGGCCGGCCGAGGGCGCGCGGGCGAGCGGGTCGGGCTGGGCACGGGGGAGACCTCCGCGGAGCTGGATGGGGGATCCCTGGGCACCGTAAGCCGACAGGTTCCGGGGCCCGGGGCGGCGCCCGGGCGGCGCGCACCGGTGTCCCCCGTTCGCGGTAACGTGAGCCTCCTATGAACGCCAATCCCGACGTGCGACTCCCCGCCGTTTCCGTGATCATGCCCGTGCTCAACGAGGAACGGCATCTGCGCGGAGCCGTCCAAGCGATCCTGGCCCAGGAGTACGCCGGCGAGATGGAGGTCGTGATCGCCCTCGGTCCCTCCGCGGACCGCACGGACGAGATCGCGGCCGAGCTGGTCCGCGAGGACCCGCGGGTGCACACGGTCCCGAACCCGACCGGCCGGACGCCCGCCGCGCTCAACGCCGCGATCAAGGCCTCCCGCCACCCGATCGTGGTGCGTGTGGACGGCCACGGCATGCTCTCGCCGAACTACATCGCGACCGCCGTCCGCCTCCTGGAGGAGACCGGGGCGCAGAACGTCGGCGGGATCATGCACGCCGAGGGCGAGAACGCCTGGGAGCACGCGGTCGCCGCGGCCATGACCTCGAAGATCGGGGTCGGCAACGCCGCCTTCCACACCGGTGGCCAGGCCGCTCCGGCGGAGACGGTCTACCTCGGTGTCTTCCGGCGCGAGGCGCTGGAGCAGCAGGGCGGCTACAACGAGGAGTTCATCCGCGCCCAGGACTGGGAGCTCAACTTCCGCATCCGCGAGGCGGGCGGCCTCATCTGGTTCTCGCCGGAGCTGAAGGTGTCCTACCGGCCCCGGCCGAGCGTGCGGGCGCTGGCCAAGCAGTACAAGGACTACGGCCGCTGGCGGCACGTCGTCGCCCGCTACCACGAGGGCTCCATCAACCTGCGCTACCTCGCCCCGCCGACCGCGGTGTGCGCGATAGCGGCCGGTGTCGTGGCGGGCGCCGCGCTGACCCCCTGGGCCTTCGTGATCCCGGGCGGCTATCTCGCGGCGATCGTCCTGGGCTCCGTCCCCGCGGGCAAGGGCCTGCCGCTGCCGGCGCGGCTGCGGATCCCCGTCGCCCTCGCGACCATGCACATGTCGTGGGGCTGGGGCTTTCTGACCAGCCCGAAATCGCTGGCGAAGAAGGTCATCGCGTCCCGGCGGCCGGCGGTCCTCACCTCCCGCTGAGCGCATCGGCGACCGCATAGGGCCCCTCTCCGCAGTGGAGAGGGGCCCTACGTGTCGCGGTCACCGGACAGGGGCGGCGGTCACCAGGTGTAGTGGGGATCCACCGTCATGCACTGCTTCGTCGCCCCGTTGAGAATGTTCGCCGTCGTCGGGGTCTTGTCGTCCTCCCTCGGCGCCTTGTACGCGGTGCCCGACCGCCAGTCGGCGCCCACGACCAGGGTGACCCCGGAGACGTCCGTGGACTTCACCACCGAACTCGCGGGGATGCCCAGGACCTTGGCGACCCGCTCGGCGTCGCCCTTCAGATCCGCGCTCGGGTAGCGGATCACCGTCCTGTCCTCGGAGACCACCATCGAGGTGTCCGCGCCGGCCTCGCTGAAGCCCTTGCCGGCGAGCAACTGGGCCACGGCGCCCGCCCGCCCGGGGGCCGGGTCGAGCGTGGAGGTGCCGGTGCCGTTCTGCACCTGGACCGCGATCTTGTCGTCGCTGTCCGTCGGGGCCGTCGTCGCCTGGGGCGTGGCCTTCTTCTTCGTGTCCTTGCCGTCGAGCGCGATGTCCTCGCGCACCAGGCGGAACAGCTTGTCCGCGTCCCCCGGCTTGGGCACCACGCGTTCCCCGACGTAGTCGTACGGCATCGTGGTCATGGTGATGCGGTCGGTGGGCACCTTCTTCAACTCGGTGCTCAGGTCGTAGAGTTTCGCGACCGTGCCGAGGCCCTTGTCCACGGTGAGCGACCGGGTGGCCGTCTCGGCGAGATTGCGCAGCTTGTCGGGTTTGTTCAGCGTGGCGTTGGCGCGCAGCTCGCGGACCATCGCGCTCATGTACTGGTGCTGGGCCTTGGTGCGGGCGATGTCGCTGCCGTCCTCGAACCCGTAGCGGGTGCGCAGCCACTGCAGGGCCTGCGTGCCCTTGACGTAGGTGGTGCCCGCCTTGAGCTTCAGGCCCGAGCCATGGCCCGAGGAGGTGTGCGAGTAGATGTTCTTGTCGACGCAGACGGGGACGCCGCCGACCGCGTCGGCCATCGAGACCACACCCGAGAAGTCGACCATGATGAAGTGGTCGATATGGATGCCGGTGAGCTTCTCCCAGGTGGCGACGGAACAGCCCGGGCCGCCGCGGCCCAGTGAGTCGTTCGTGATCCACTGCTGCAACGCCGGGTAGACATGCCCTTTGGGGTCGGTGCACTTGGGGATGGACAGCAGGGTGTCGCGCGGCATGCTGACCACCGACATGTTGGTGCGGTCGGCGGAGACGTGCAGCAGGATCTGGACGTCCGCGCGGGGTGGCGTACCGAAGGTGTCCTTGGCGCCGCCGAGCTGCTGGTTCTCCTTGGTGTCACGCGCGTCCGACCCGAGAAGAAGGATGTTCAGCGGGGTCTGGCCCGCCGCGTTCGGCTTCGGCGCGGCCGCCCGGTCCTTGGCGTCCCCGATGTTGAGGGCGTCCTTCTTCAGGTTGTCGTTCAAATGCTGGTAGTAGAGGTATCCCGCCCCGGCGGTGCCGAGTATGACGACCGCCAGGATCGTCGCCGACCAGCGCAGGGCGCGGCGTCTGCGGCGTGGGCGCTGCCCGTCGGTCTTGTCGTGCCCGCCCGAGCCGTCGGTCGGGCCTCCGCCGCGCGGTTCGGTCGGCGGAGTGTCCCCGCCGTCCTGGGCGCCGTCGCCTTTCGCGTCGTACAGGCTCTCGTCCCAGCCCAGTTCACCGGCGTCATGGACACGTGGTCGCGCCCCCTTCCCCCGCACCTTGCTCTGCACCAAGTCCCTGCCTCCCCACCCTGCGCCCGGCAAGCGGGTCCGTCCCGGAGCAGGCTGATCGCGCCGCTCCCGGGACCTTCGTCGTGGGCGGGACGCCCGTCGCGCCCCGCAGATGTTCCCGCGTCCAGTAGGACGCTTGACCCGCCCCGCAGGATGTACTCCTCGGGGCAGGTCTTGCGCCGTGTTAGACGCGCCGCGGGCCGCTCAGGTCACTTGGCGCACTGAACCTCGTCGGCCGTGGACTTGGAGTCGACGGCCGGCGCCTTGGTCGGGGCCGTCAGCGGCACCCCGGCACCCTTGAAGTCCTTGCCGAGGGTCAGCACGATCGCGGGCAGTCCCTGGTCGTTCTTCTCGCTCTTGCCCGGCTTCAGCGCCGACGCGGGCAGACCCATGAGGTCCGCCAGCTTGCGGGCCTGGTCGGCCTGGTCGGGGGCGTACTCCAGGGTCGTCTTGTCGAGGTTGACGCCCGCGTTGCCGAGCTGGCTGGACTTGGTCACGCCCTCGGTGTTCTGCAGCCAGTCGAGCGTCTTCTGCGCGCTGCCGCCCAGGGCGCCGCCGTTGTAGATGTCGACGCGGATGTCGGCGGCGGCCGAGCGGGAGCCCTTGAGCCGGGCGTCCACGGCGGCCTTCTGCTGCTTCTTGACCGCGGTGAAGGAGACGTCCGCCTTGATCGCCTCGAAGACCTGAGGCGCCTTGCCGGGGCTCAGGATGACCGTCTTCTTGACCGCGCCGTCGGCGGGGTTGTCGAGGACCGGCACCGTCGTGAACGTCAGGTTCTTGGGGTTGAGCTTGCCCAGCTCCAGACCCAGGTCCTTCAGCTTGCCGATGCTGTCGATCTTCGAGTCGACCGTCAGTGCCTTGGTGGCGGCCTCCGCCACGTCCAGCATCTTCGTCGGATCGCTGAGCGTGGAGTTGGACTTCAGCTTGCGCATCAGCGCGCTGAGGAACTGCTGCTGCAACTGGATCCGGCTCAGGTCGCCGCCGAAGCCCACGGCGTGCCGGGTGCGTACGAAGGCCAGCGCCGTCTCGCCCTCGATGTGGCGCATGCCCTTCTTCAGATTGAGGTGCGAGTCCGGGTCGTGTATGTCCTTGCCCAGACACACGTCGACACCGCCGACGGCCGACGTCAGCGTCTTGACCGCGTTGAAGTCGGCGACCATGAAGTCGTCCGGGGTGATGCCGGTCAGCTCGGTGACCGTGCGCATGGTGCAGCTCGGTGTGCGGTCGTCCTGGCCGAGGCTCGTGTTGAAGCGCACGCCCTTCGTGCCGGGGATGACCTTCGTGGTGCCGTCCGCCTGCTTCGTCGGGCAGTCCGGAACGTCGACGATCAGGTCACGCGGGATGCTCAGGGCGGTCGCGTTCGAGCGGTCCTTGGAGACGTGCAGAAGGATGTTGGTGTCGGCGTGCCCGACGCTGCCGGCGTCGCCGTATCCCGTGTTGCCCTTGCCGGTGCGCTTGTCGGTGCCGATCAACAGGATGTTGATCGCCTTGTCCTTCTGGAAGCCGCCGGTGCTCGCGCCGTCGTCCGACACGGAGGTGATGTTGTCGTTGAGGTGCTTGATGTAGAGGTAACCCGCCGCGGAGACCGCGACGAGCACGAAGGCCATGCTGCCGCCGGTCCACAGCAGGACCTTCTTCGCCTTGCCCTTCTTGGGCTTGGTACGTCCACGGCGCCGGCCCGGCGGCGGCTCCTCGGGGGCACCCCGGCGCCGGCGGGGTCCCGGGACGGTGTCCGGGGGCGCCGTGCTCGGAGCCGATCCCCGGGATCCGGGTGCGGTACGGGTGCCTCCCTGAGCGCCCGGCGGGGGATTGCCCCGGCGGGGTCTCGGCACGGCCGACTGCGGTGCGGAAGGGGCCAGTCGCAGTTCGTATTCGCCGGTGTTCGGGTTGAGTACCCACTGATCTGCGGGGTCGATGTTGTCCGCCCGCCCACGGCCTTGCGCGTCCACGGTTGTCCGAATCCTCCGTCGGGGCCACGCGGCGCCTTCCCCCTCGAGGCGCACGGGTCTCTTGAGTCGGTGCGTGACCCAGGACGGACCTCATGGGTATGGCACCAGCTCGCTCACACTATCCGCCCAGTTCAGCGTCCAGCGACGGCGGTGACAAATTCCACTCCCCTACAACCGGGCAATCCGCCCTAATTCTCAGAGAGTTCTTAGCTCACACGTTCCCCGCCTTGGGCCGCACTTTACCCGCACGCGTCCTGCGCGGCCGTGTTCCCGCGGAAAGTGGGCGGGGGTTCGGGACTCCGGCGCGGAACACCGGGGCCAACAGGGGCCTTTCCACCGGACATTCCGTTGCCGTACGACTCCGGGCCGTCACTGAAACCGCCTGCCTTCTCGCTCGTTTTTCCGGGCGAATCGGCCGGTACTTCCTTGGTGACCTCGACGGGCTGGTCCGCGCGCAACCGTGCGAAGAGATTCTGCGCCTGAGGCTGCACGAGTTGATCGCGATTGGCGTCGCCCGGGTACGGGGTGCGCGGGACGGTCAGGAACTGCACGTGCTCGGCGCCGAGGTTCCGCAGCCCTCTCACAAGCTGGTAGAGCTCGCGCAGACTCGCCAGGGCCGGATCCGTGGTCAGGGCCGAGGTGGCCGCGTCCAGCACGGGATACAGCGTCACCGGATTCAGCAGGACGTCGTTGCGGCGCACCTTGCCGACCAGCGCGCCGAGGAAGAGCTGCTGGCGTTCCATCCGCTCGGTGTCGCTGCCGTTGCCGAGGCTCTTGCGGGCCCGCACATAGCCGAGCGCCTGTTCACCGTCGAGCGTCACCCTGCCCGCGGGCAGCTTCAGCCGGGCGTCCTTGTCGTCGACAGGCCTCTTCAGGCACACCGTGACACCGTGGAGGGCGTCGACCATCTCCTTGAAGCCGTTGAAGTCGACGACCATGAAGTGGTCGATCCGGATGTTCGTCAGCTTCTCCACGGTGCGCACCGTGCACGCGGAACCGCCCGTCGCGAAGGCGTGGTTGAGCATCGTGTGAACAGGCCGGGTACGGCTGCCGTCCGGCCGCCGGCAGTCGGGCACGTCCACCATGAGGTCCCGGGGCAGGGACACCGAGGTGGCGGTGCGCCGGTTCGACGCGAGGTGGAGCAGGATCGCGGTGTCGGACCGCTCGGTCCCGGAGTCCCGCCCGTACTGCCCGTTCCCGGCGCCCGACCGCCGGTCGGACCCGATGATCAGGATGTTCTGCGCGCCGTGAGCCGGCGCGCTGGGCCGGTCCTTCTCGTAGCGGGCCAGCTCGGACGCCGCGTCGTTGTCGGCGGTGATGTTCGCGTTCAGCTTCTCGTACGCGGCCCACGCGAGCCCGCTGGTCCCGAGCACGAGCACGGCGAGGCCGAGCGCGGAGCGGCGCACCCAGCGCCGGCGCCGTCGGGGTGGCCGCCACGCGGTGCCGTGGATCGTCACTGCCGGTGCACCCCCTTGCGCGTACGAGCGTGTCGGGCTCCTACGACCATGGCCCGGGGCGGGGCCGACAGGCGGGTGTTGCTGCTCCGAACGGGGGACGTTCCGGACGGGGGCGTGCGGTGCCCTCCGGCGCGGGCGGGAGGGCCGTGCGCGCCGTGGTGGACCGGGGCGGACCGCTCAGCGAGCGGTGGCGGTGGCCGACACGCGTTCGCTGTCGATCCGCTGGGCGAGCGCGTCCTCGCCGAGCCGGTCCAGGTGCCGGCAGAGCACCACCGAGCCGCCGGTGGCCAGGGGCGCGTACAGCCCGGCGCTCAGCCCTTCCCAGGTGTCGTACGGCAACCCGGACAGGAGCCGGGAGCCGGGCCCGGTCAGGCCGAGGGCGGGCGCCTCGGCGCGGGCCCGCTCCACGACCTCCGCGCCCGTGTACTCCGCCCCGGCGACGATCAGCGCCGCCGCCTGCGGATCGACGGGCGCGTACGGCTGGAAACGGTCGCCCTGGCCCGGCACTTCGGCCGCGTAGTCCAGGAAGCCGGCCGGCACCTGCGGGAAGCGTCCGCCGAGGGGACGCAGGGCGAGGGCGACGCGCTCCCCGGGGCAGGCGCGCGCCGCGTCGAGCGTGTCGGGCCCGCTGACGACGAGGTCCGCGGCCGACGCGTCGCCGCCGAGGTCCGCGACGACGCCCACGGACGCGCACGCGAGCAGCCACACCGCCGTCTGCCAGTGGGCGGGCAGCAGCAGCGCGACCCGGTCGCCGGGCTCGGCGGCGAGGTCGCCCTGGAGCAGGTTGGCGGTCTTGGCCACCCAATTGGCGAAGGTGGTGACGGAGAGTTCGACGCGTTCGCCGGTGGCGTCGTCGTAGAAGGTCACCAGGGGGCGCGAGGGGTCCGCGACGAGCGCGGAACGCAGCAGGTCGGCAGGGGTGCGGTCGGTGGCGTTCACGCGCGCAAGCGTACGCGGGGGGCGATGGCCGGGGGCGGCGCGGCGGGTGTGTGACGAGCCACCGGTTCGGCCGAGCGGATCCGACGACCCGTCAGTTCCTTGATGGACATATATGTCTGACTATGTACAAGATCGTGGTCATGCGTGGATTCCTTGCTTCCTCGATCGGTGTCAGCTGCGCCGTACTCGCCCTGCCCCTGGCGCCCCCGGCCGCGGCGGCCGGGCCGGTCGCCGCGGCGGCCGTCCCCGGCAGTACCCAGTCGCTCCCTCTCGCGCCCCTCACCGGCTCGCGCGCCCCCGAGGCCGCGACCGAGCGGGGCCTCGCCCCGCAGACCGTGCGTTCCTTCTCCCTGGTCGGCGTCGTCTGGGACGACCCGGCCGCCCGACTCCACGGCCATGTCCGGATCCGCACCCGGGCGGACGGCACGGGCCGGTGGTCCGGCTGGCAGGAACTGGAGGTCCGGAACGAGGACCACGGCCCCGACCCGAGCACCAGGGAGGGCAGCTCGCGCCGGATGCGCGGAGCCACGGCGCCGCTGTGGGTGGGCGCCTCGGACGGTGTGCAGGTGTCGGTCCGCGCCGACGAGGCCGGATCCGGTGAGACCCGCGCCCCGCGGCTCCCCGACGGCCTGCACGTCGAGCTGGTCGACCCGGGCCGGGCACCGGGGGAGGACGCGCCCGCAAATCCCGCAAATCCCGCAAATCCCGCGGATCCCGCAGGTCTCGCCGAGGAGCCGGACGGCCCGGTCACGGACGCACCGGACCAGGCCGTGGGCGCGGGCACGGACGCGGAAACGATCACGTCCGCCGTCGAAGCCGGCCTGGCCCCCCTCAACGGCCTGGGGATCCCGGGCCCTTGGAAGGGCCCGGAGGAATCGCGGAAGCCGGGGAGGGCGGCCGGGAAGGACACGCCCACGGAGCGCACCCGGCAGGCCTACGCCGCCCCGCGCCCGCGCATCGTCTCGCGCAGCGGCTGGGGCGCCGACGAGAGTCTGCGCGAGCCGGACTTTCTCTACACGGACACCGTGAAGGCCGCCTTCGTGCACCACACCGCCACGGGCAACAACTACACCTGCGCCCAAGCCCCTTCCGTCATCCGCAGTATCTACCGCTACCACGTGGTGAGCAGCGGCTGGCGCGACATCGGCTACAACTTCCTCGTCGACAGGTGCGGAACCATCTACGAAGGCCGCGCGGGAGGCGTGGAGAAGCCCGTCCAGGGCGCCCACACCCTCGGTTTCAACAGCGACACCACGGGGATCGCCGTCATCGGCACCTATTCCAGCACCGCCCCGACGGCCGCCGCGGTGGACGCCATCGCCCGGCTCACCGCATGGAAACTCGGCCTCTTCGGTGTGGATCCGCGCGCCAAGACATATCTGGAGTCCGGGGGTGGCAATCTCTACCCAAAGGGCGAGAACGTACGACTGAACGTGATCTCCGGCCATCGGGACGGATTCGCCACGGAGTGCCCCGGAAGGCTGCTCTACGGCGAACTCGGCCTGATCCGCCTCAAGGCGGCCCGCTACCAGGGCCGCTGAGGAGGGGGCGGTCGCGGGACGTCGTACGCGACCGCCCGCGTGGCGTCGTACGGTGACGGGCACCACACCGCACGACGTCTCGCGCATGCCGCACGAGTTCATCCGTATGAAGGCGTGCGGGGGCGTTTCCCCACACAGCCGTCGAAGGACACCCCACTGTCGTCGAAGGCGCCTCTAACGGTCCTCATAACGCCTTTAGCGGTCCTCATAACACGGTCTGCATACACTGGCCGGCCGATGGACAGTTCGGCCGGTCCCGGCAGGAAGCAGAGACGACAGGTGACAGAAGCGATCCTCCTGGTCGGCGGCAGAGGCACCCGGCTACGCCCCCTCACGGTGCACACCCCCAAGCCCATGGTTCCAGCGGCCGGGGTCCCGTTCCTCACGCACCAGCTGGCGCGGGCCAGGGCGGCGGGAGTCGAGCACATCGTGCTCGCCACGTCCTATCTCGCCGAGGTGTTCGAGCCGTATTTCGGCGACGGGTCGGCCTTCGGCCTCCGGCTGGAGTACGTGACGGAGGAGGAGCCGCTCGGTACGGGCGGCGCCATCCGCAACGTGGCGAGCCGCCTCCACTCGGGCCCCGACGAACCGGTGCTCATCTTCAACGGTGACATCCTCACGGGCCTGGACATCCGCGCCCTGGTGCACACCCACGAGTCGACGGGCGCGGACGTCTCCCTCCACCTGACGAAGGTGACGGACCCGAGGGCGTACGGACTGGTCCCCACCGACGAGTCGGGCCGGGTCACGGCGTTCCTGGAGAAGCCGCAGACCCCCGAGGAGATCGTCACCGACCAGATCAACGCCGGGGCGTACGTCTTCCGCCGCTCGGTGATCGACACCATCCCGATGGGCCGCCCGGTCTCGGTGGAGCGGGAGACCTTCCCCGACCTGCTGGCCGCCGGAGCCCATCTCCAGGGCATGGTGGACTCGACGTACTGGCTCGACCTGGGCACTCCGGCCGCCTTCGTGCGCGGCTCGGCGGACCTGGTCCTGGGCCGCGCCCCGTCCCCCGCGGTGCCCGGCCGCTGCGGTGACCGCCTGATCCTGCCGACGGCGTCGGTCGCCACCGGCGCGAAGCTGACGGGCGGCACGGTGGTGGGCGAGGGCGCGTTCGTCGGGGAGGGCGCCCGGATCTCGGGCAGCACGCTGCTCTCCGGCGCGGTGGTGGAACCGGGTGCCGTCATCACCGACTCCCTGATCGGCGCGCGCTCCCGGATCGGCGAGCGCTCGGTCCTCACGGGCGCGGTCATCGGTGACGGCGCCGTGGTCGGCGCGGACAACGAACTCCGTGACGGGGTACGGGTCTGGTGCGACGCGCGGATCCCCGCGGGCGCGGTGCGCTTCTCGTCGGACCAGTGAGGCCGAGCGAGCACGGCACTGCCGGGGATCGAAGGTAAGAACCTGGCAAGGGTCAGGTGAGGGCCGGGACGGGCCGGGAGCACCGTCCCGGCCCTCACCGCTGCCCCGACGTCGTACTCCTTCTACTGCCTATTGCTCCGTAACTCCCTCACAGCCGCCCGATGTCCCCGCGCCGCATCCGCGGGGCCCGGCGCGGGGGCACGGAGCCGCTCAGCAGGATCAGCCGCGCCGCCCGGTGCCGCTGCCCCGCGTACGGCTCCAGCAACGACAGCATCCTCTCGTCGTCCGCGTTCCGGTCCCCCGCGAGGGCGTACCCCACGATCCCCGGCAGATGCAGATCCCCGACGGT
Source organism: Streptomyces sp. NPDC002573 (assembly GCF_042889625.1). Lineage (NCBI taxonomy): Bacteria > Bacillati > Actinomycetota > Actinomycetes > Kitasatosporales > Streptomycetaceae > Streptomyces > Streptomyces sp. NPDC002573. Next base: position 217,908 of record NZ_JBIARC010000008.1, read on the forward strand.
CACCGAGTCCGCCGCCCCATGACTGCGCTGCACGGTCTCCGCGGAGGTCCACGGCCCGATCCCCGGCACCACCTCGAGCCGCGCCTGCGCCTCGGCCGGCGCCATCCCCGTCGCCTCCTCCAGCCGCGCGGCGAGCCGTACCGCCCGCAGGATCGTCGACGCCCGTTTGTCGTCGACACCGGCGCGATGCCATTCCCACGACGGGATCAGTGCCCAGGTACGCGGGGCCGGCATCACATGCATCCGTCCCGGCGCGGGGCCCGGCGCCGGCTCGCCGAACTTCCGTACCAGCAGCCGCCACGCCCGGTACGCCTCGTCCGTGGTGACCTTCTGCTCCAGGACCGACGGGATCAGCGACTCCAGGACCAGGCCCGTGCGCGTCAGCCGCAGCCCGGGACGCCGCTTCCAGGTCAGCGCGAGCAGCCGGTGCCTTGGCTCGAAGGCGCCCGGATCGTCCGACGCGCCGAGCATCTCGGGCAACTGCTCCAGCAGCCACTCCGCCCCGGGCCCCCAGGCCTCCGCCTCGGCGTTCCCGTGCCGCAGCGCGACGCGCAGGGTGCCCGGCCCCTGAGGGGTGTGGCTGGCCCGCCACACCGAGCCGTCCGGGGTCGCCCGGAACGTGGGGTCGGCGGGCCCGCGCCGCAGCGGCCCCAGCACCAGCCCGAGGTCGAGCGGGCCGGTCGGGGTCCAGGTCCGCCGCCGGCCCGGGGCCGTGGCCTGCCGTGGCACGCCCCTGGGTACGACGACGTCCCCACCGCGCAGGGTCGTCGGGGTGGGGCGGAGAGGGAAGCGTCCGGCCACGGCGGGGGTCCTAGGGAGGCGGGTCCTGGAAACTGGCGTGTCTTACGTGTCCTGGGTGTCTCGAGAGAGTCGTGTCCTACGTCTCTTGAGAGAGTCACGTGTCTTAAGAGAGTAGAGCGCGCGACGGCCGCGCGGGGGCGACCGTCCGCACCACGCGTCCCGAGTCCGGGCCGGGCGACCCGGGGCCGGCGCTCCGCGCGCTCACCGCACCTCGATGAACGCCCCGGGATCCCGCTCCGGCCGGGGCCTCGGCTCCTCGGCCGGATGCCCGACCGCCACGGCGCCCATCGGCTCCCAGGTCTCCGGGAGCCCCAGTACCTCGCGTACGACGTCGCGGCAGAACATCGTCGACGACACCCAGGCCGAGCCCAGTCGCTCCCCGGCGAGCGCCACCAGCAGGTTCTGCACGCCCGCGCCGGTGGCGACCACGAACATCTCCCGCTCGGCCGCGTCCCGCCGCGCATGACCGTAGCTGTGGGAGCCGTCCATGACCATGCAGGGCACGACGAGATACGGCGCGTTGCGCAGCACGTCTCCGCGCCGGACCCGCTTCGCGATGGACTCCTCGCTCTTCCCGTCCCGGCGCAGATCGACGATCCACGCCTCCCGCATCGCGTCCAGCAGTCGCGTCCGCGACTCCTCGGACTCCAGCAGCACGAACCGCCACGGTGTCGTGTGGTGCGGGGCGGGCGCGGTCACGGCGGCGGCCACCGCGCGCCGTACGGCACCGGGGTCGACGGGCTCGTCGGTGAACGCCCGCACCGTGCGCCGCTGCGTCACCGCCTCCCGTACCGCCTCGGAGGTGCCCAGCCGGAACATGTCGTCGCGCGCGCCGCGCACCATCGCCCGCGCGCCCTCGCCGTCGTCCCCGGCCATCAGATGCGGCAGCCCGCGCACGACGGCGACGGGCAGCCCCTCGGCCTTGCCCTTGACCAGGTCACCGGCCGCGGCCAGTTCGTCGGCGGTGGCGACGACGGTCGCGCTCAGCGGAATGCCGTGCGCGTCCGTGCCGCCGCGCAGATCGTCCAGAACCCGTACGCCCGCGGCCCCGATGGCGACATCGGTGAGTCCGGTGCGCCACGGCCGCCCGAAGGTGTCCGTGACGATCACGCCGACGTCGACGCCGAGCGCGTCCCGCAGCCCGTCCCGGACGGCCCGTGCGGAGGCGTCGGGGTCCTCCGGCAGCAACAGCACGGTCCCCGCCGGGGTGTTGGAGGCGTCGACCCCGGCGGCGGCCATCACCAGGCCCTGCCGGTTCTCGACGATCCTGAGCGGTCCGCGCCGGGCGACGACCCGCACGGTCTCGGCGTCGATGGCGGCCTCCCGGTCGTCCGCCCGGACGACCCGGCCCTCGGCCTTGGACACGATCTTCGAGGTGACGAGGAGCACGTCGCCGTCGGCGAGCCCGGGCTCCGCCGCGGCGATGACCTTGGCCAGGTCGTCGCCCTCACGGATCTCGGGCAGCCCGGGCACGGCCCACACGCGGTAGCCCTGCGCACCGTCGGCCGAGGGGCCGCCCAGGGCCCCGCCGACCTCGCTCGTGGAAAGCCCGCCGCTCAAGCGCCCCGCACCTCCTCCGCCAGCGCCAGCGCCTCGCGGGCCATCCGGGCCGTCGCCTCCAGGTCGGTCATCATCAGCGGCACCGCGCGGCAGCGGATGCCCGCGGCCTCGACGCGCTCCACGGCGGCCGCGTCCACCGAGTCGACGAGCCAGCCGTCCAGCAGCCCGGAGCCGTAGTGCTCGGCGACCGCCGCGGCCGTCGACTCCACGCCGACCGCCGCGAGCACCTTGTCGGCCATGCCGCGCACGGGCGCGTCACCGACGATGGGGGAGAGGCCCACCACCGGCACCCCGGCGTTCGCGATGGCCTCCCGGATGCCGGGCACCGCGAGGATGGTGCCGACGGACACCACCGGGTTGGACGGCGGGAAGAGCACCACGTCCGCCTCGGCGATGGCCTCCAGGACACCGGGGGCCGGTTTCGCCAGCTCGGCGCCCACCGGCACGATCGCCTCGGCCGGGACGGAGGCCCGCAGCCGCACCCAGTACTCCTGGAAGTGGATCGCCTTGCGCTCGCCGTCCAGTTCGGCGGCGACATGGGTCTCCACGCGGTCGTCCGACATGGGCAGCAGCCGGACCCCCGGCTTCCAGCGGTCGCACAGGGCCTCGGTGACCGCGCTGAGCGGATAGCCGGCGCCCAGCATCTGCGTCCGCACGATGTGCGTTGCGAAGTCGCGGTCGCCGAGCCCGAACCACTCCGGGCCCACGCCGTAGGCCGCGAGTTCCTCCTTGAGGTGGAAGGTCTCGTCGGCCCGGCCCCAGCCCTGTTCCTCGTTGATGCCGCCGCCGAGTGTGTACATCACCGTGTCGAGGTCCGGGCAGACCTTCAGCCCGAAGAGGTGGATGTCGTCGCCGGTGTTGCCGATGACCGTGATGTCCGCGTCGGGAGCGGCCTGCTTCAGACCGCGCAGAAACCGGGCACCGCCGATGCCGCCTGCCAGAACCACAATGCGCATTGAGACAGTGTGTCAGCCGCCGGGCCGACTCGGCGGGGGTGGTCGACGCGGGACGGACGGGACGGTCCTGCGATCGAAGGCGACGACTCGGGACCGGTTGGGGACGTCCGCCGGGCACAGCCGGTGACCGTGTCGTGAGCTCCGGCCGGAGCTCAGCCGGTGACCGTGTCCACCGGGCCGTGCTCCGCCGCGCACGCCGAGACGCGGGTCTCCGCGGCCCCGGTGACCCCGGCGATTTCGCCGGCCGCCCCGGCCGCACGGAGCCGGGACTCGGGGAGCATGGGCATCTCGGTCAGGCCCGGGAAGTAGATGTGCAGGCTGACCGCCGGCTCCAGCGCGTCATTGACCACCTCGTGCACGTACCCCGGCGCGAAGACCCTCTGCGCCCCCGCACTCAACGCGCGGGTTCCGCGCTCTGTGCGCTCTGTCAGTGCGCCGTGCAGGACGGTCAGCACGCCGGACGAGCCCCCGTGGCCGTGCAGTCCGCTGCCCTGCCCGGCGACCCAGGACAGCAGCCACACCTCGTAGCAGGGCCCGGTGCGCAGCCGGTGGTACCAGCGGGAGGTCGCGTCGTACCGCACGAGGTGCTCCCACTGGGAGCGGTCGGCGGCGATGGAGCGGGCGAGGCCGGCGAACTCGGCCACGGTGGCCGGGTGCTCTCGCGGCGGCTGGAGCAGATGCGGTACTTCCAGGATGTCGCCGGCGATCTGCAGGTCGCTGTCGCTGTTCATGGGGTGCGGTCATTCCTCGGCGAGAGTGGGGGGGCGGCTGGATGTCGCGAGGCGTCCGCCCGGGTCGCGGGCGTGGCGGGGGCCCTGATAGGGGCGGGGAACAACAGCCGAGTCGGTGGACTCAGATGCGGCCGGAGCGGTGGGAGAGGCTCAACAGCCGAAACAGCAACAGCTACAGCGAGCGCGGGCAGCACCGTGGGACCCGGCGGAGCGGGTCTGGGTGAGTGCCGGGTTCGCGAGCATGCCCCCTAGGACACCGGTTCACACCTCCCCTGTCAACTTGAGGTCCGCGATGCGGGAGGTGTTTCACCTCATCCGGTTCATCTGCGAGACGAAAGGTTTGTTCACGGGGAGTCCGGGACACATGGAGCGCACCGCCGGGCGCGCGAACGCCGTTGCGATCTCGTGATCCGACTGTGATCCGGTTCGCTTCGCGGTGCGGGTCGGAACGAGATCGAACGTCCGGACGTCCTCCCCTATGACGGGGTGGTCGCCCATCAGGGCCCTTGTCGAGTGTCTTGGTTTATGCCGATTTGAACACTTTCCGCATAGCCTTGGTTCCGCAGAGTGAATAAGGGGCTCAATAGCAGATCTCGGCTTGACTGGCCCGGATCGGCACACTTGTAATTTCACTCGTGTCGTTCAGCCGAAATCGGTAACGGCTACATCACGGGGACGCGAAAGACTGACGAGGGGCGCACATGACCGAGCTGGTGCAGCAACTGCTGGTCGACGACGCGGACGAGGAACTCGGCTGGCAGGAGCGCGCGCTGTGCGCCCAGACCGACCCCGAGTCCTTTTTTCCCGAGAAGGGCGGCTCCACCCGCGAGGCCAAGAAGGTCTGCCTCGCCTGTGAAGTCCGCTCGGAGTGCCTCGAATACGCGCTCGCCAACGACGAGCGCTTCGGCATCTGGGGCGGTCTGTCCGAGCGTGAGCGCCGCCGCCTGAAAAAGGCCGCGGTCTGACACGGTCCCGCCGGAGACCTCCGGCGCCCTGGCCCGGGACAACGGCGCACGGCCTGCTGCCCAGATGTCACGACGGCCCGTCGCAGGTGGGTTATCCACAGGCGGCGGGCCGTCGTGCTGCCCAGCCGATAGTGTGGTCGCTCGTCCGAGACGCACCGCTGCCCCCGCGGGGCACAGGCGTCCACCGCAGTCCATCGAACCGGGGCCCGTACCTCGATGTCCGTGCACAGCCATACGGCAGCCCATCAAGACACCGCTGCCACACCTGAGTTCCCGCGTCATGTGGTCACCGCGGTCCTCGTCGCCCACGACGGCGCCCGCTGGCTGCCCGACGCGCTCGCCGGGCTGCTCGGCCAGGAGCGCCCCGTTCAGAACGCCATGGCGGCCGACACCGGCAGCGCCGACGACTCCGCCCGGTTGCTCACCGACGCCCTCGGCGGCGACCGGGTCCTGCACCTCGCCCGGCGCACCGGCTTCGGCCAGGCCGTCGATGAGGCGAACCGCGGCGCGGCCGTGCTGACCCCGGACGACCTGCCCTATCTCAAGCGCCCCAGCGGCTGGGATCCGGTCACCCGCACCTGGCGGGACGAGGCGTACGACCTGCCCGACCTGCCGTACGGGGAGCCGGTGCAGTGGCTGTGGCTCCTGCACGACGACTGCGCCCCCGAACCCGACGCCCTGGCCCAGCTCCTGCGGGTCGTGGAGAACGAACTGGAGCTGGGCCGCGACGACGTGGCCGTGGTCGGCCCCAAGCTCCGCGGCTGGTACGACCGCCGGCAGCTCCTGGAGGTCGGCGTCACCATCGCCAACTCCGGCCGTCGCTGGACCGGTCTGGACCGCCGCGAACAGGACCAGGGCCAGCACGACCACATCCGCCCGGTGCTGTCCGTCTCCACGGCCGGCATGCTGATCCGGCGCGACGTCTTCGAGGAGCTCGGCGGCTTCGACCGGCATCTGCCGCTGATGCGCGACGACGTCGATCTGTGCTGGCGCGCCCATGCCGCCGGCCACCGTGTCCTGATCGCCCCCGACGCGGTCGTACGGCACGCGGAGGCCGCCTCCCGCGAGCGCCGCGCCGTCGACTGCGCGGGCCGCACCACGGCCTCCCCGCACAAGGTGGACAAAGCGGGCGCCGTCTACACCCTGCTCGCCAACGCCCGTACGGCACAGCTGCCCTGGGTCCTGCTCCGCCTGGTCCTCGGCACCCTGCTGCGCACGGTCGCGTACCTCGTCGGCAAGGTGCCCGGACAGGCCGTCGACGAGATCCGCGGCCTGCTGGGCACCCTGCTGCGGCCCGAGCGGATCATCGCCGGACGACGCAGGCGCGGCCGTCCGCAGATCGACAAGGGCGAGCTGCGCCCGCTGTTCCCGCCGCCCGGAGCGACGATCCGGGCCACCGTCGAACAGGTCGCGAGCAACCTCGTGGGCCGCTCCGACCCCGAGGTCTCCTCGGCCGGCCGGCACGGCGGCGGCCTGGAGTCCGGACCGGGCGGCGACGACGCCGACTTCCTCGAGGTCGAGCAGTTCGGCCGGCTCAAGCGCATCGCCCGCAAACCGGGCCCGCTGCTCTTCGCCGTCCTCCTGCTCGTCTCGCTGGTCGCCTGCCGCGCCCTGCTCGGCGGCGGGGCGCTCGCCGGCGGCGCGCTGCTGCCCGCGCCCGCAGCCTCCTCCGACCTGTGGTCGAGCTATCTCGACGCCTGGCATCCCGTGGGCGTCGGCGGCACCCACTCCGCGCCGCCGTACCTCGCGCTCGTCGCCATGCTCGCGAGCCTCCTCTTCGGCTCCACCGGCCTCGCGGTGACGGTGCTGCTCGTCTTCTCCGTGCCGCTGGCCGGATTCACCGCCTACTTCGCCTCGCGGCCGCTCGTCGAGTCCCGGCTGCTGCGCGCCTGGGCGTCCATCGCGTACGCCTTCCTGCCCGCAGCCACCGGCGCCCTCGCCGGCGGCCGCATCGGCACCGCGGTCCTCGCCGTGCTGCTGCCGCTCATCGCGCGCGCGGGCATCGCGGCCTCCGGACTCGCCCACTCCTCCGGCGCGCGCGGCAGCTGGCGCGCCACCTGGGCGTACGCCCTTCTGCTGACGATCACCACCGCGTTCACCCCGATCGTGTGGCCCATCGCGGCGGTCCTGGGCCTCGCCCTGCTCGCCGTGCGCAGAAACGAGATCCTCGGCTACGTGCCGCGCGTTCTCGCCCAGTTGGGCACCCCGCTGCTGGTGCTCGCCCCCTGGTCGCTCACGCTGCTGCCCCTCGGCTTCTTCCGGGAGGCCGGTCTCGCCTACGGCAAGGGCACGGCCTCCGCCTCCGATCTGCTGGGCGCGAGCCCCGGCGGCCCCGGCACGGTCAGCGGCCTGATGCTCATCGGCATCGTCCTCGCCGCGCTCGCGGCCCTCGTGCGCGCCGGTCGCCGCAAGGCCGCCTGGACGGCATGGACGGCGGCCCTGGTGGCGCTCGTCTTCGCGGTCCTGTCCAACGCCTCGACCTGGGCCGGACCCGCGACCCTCGTCTACGGCCTCGCGCTGCTCGCCGCCGCCGCGGTCGGCGCGGACGGCGCCCGCACCCGCGTGGCCGAGCAGAGCTTCGGCTGGCGTCAGCCCGTGGCCGCGCTCATCGCGTTCGCGTCCGCCGCGGGTCCCCTGCTCATCGCCGGCGGGTGGATGATCCGCGGCGCGGACGGGCCCGTGGAGCGGCGCGACCCCGCGCAGGTGCCCGCCTTCGTCGCCGAGGAGGGCGGCACCAGCGACCAGGCCCGCACCCTCGTCCTGGACGGCGAGTCCACCGCGCTCGTGCGCTACACCCTGGTCCGCGGCTCCGGCGCCCGCCTCGGCGACGCCGAACTCGCCGCCGAGGACGGCGAGAACAAGCAGCTCGACAAGGTCGTCGCCAACCTCGTGGCGGGCTCCGGCGCCGACCAGGCCGACGAACTCGGCGGCTTCGCCGTGCGCTACGTCCTCGTCCGCAAGGGCGCCCCCCGCGACGTCAGCCGCGTCCTGGACGCCACGCCCGGCCTGAGCCGGCTCAGCCAGCAGGACGGCAGCGCCCTGTGGCGGGTGGACCGCGAGGTCTCCCGCGCGACGATCGTCAGCGGCTCCGCCGCACCGCAGCCCGTGGCGGCCGGATCCGTCGGGATCCACACCAAGATCCCGTCCGGCACCGACGGCCGCATCCTGCGGATCGCCGACACCGCCGACGCGGACTGGACCGCCACCCTGGACGGCAAGCCGCTCACCCGCACCACGGTCGACGGCTGGGCCCAGGGCTTCGAACTGCCCGCCTCCGGCGGCACGTTGGACGTGACCTACGACACGCCGTTCGGCCACACCGGGTGGCTGTGGGCGCAGGGCGCGCTCGCGGTCGTCCTCGTGGTGCTCGCCCTGCCGGGCCGCCGCCGGGACGTCGACGACGACCTCCCCGAAGAGCGGCCCGCGCCGGTCCAGGACGCCGGCGGCGAGGGCCGCAGGGCCCGCAGGCTGCGCGCCCAGGCCGAAGCCGAAGCCGAGGCCGAGGAGGCGGCACAGGACACCGACGCCCCGGACCCGGCCGAGGAGGAGGTGTTCGAACCCGTCGCGATCCCGCAGCAGCAGGCGTACGGGGAGTGGGACACGACGGGCTACGCGGGCACCGAGTACGACACCTACGGCGGCGAGCAGTACCAGAGCACCCAGGAGTACGCGCAGGGCGCCTACGAGCAGCAGCAGTACCAGGCCGACCCCTACCAGGGCGCCCAGTACGACCCGTACGCCTACGGCAACACGGCGCCGTACGACCCGACGTACCACCAGGGCTACGCCGCGCCGTACGACCCGGCGCACGGCACCGACAGTGAGCGCCCCGACGGGAGCCAGCAGTGAACCGCACGACCCTGTCCCTGATCGCCGGCGTGACCGCGCTCGCCGCCGTCACCGGGTTCGCCGCGCTCGACGCGCCCCACGCGCCCGGCAGCAGCACCGCGAAGACGGCCGCCCGGCTGCCCGTGGAGCAGACCCGGCTGCTGTGCCCCGAGCCGAGCACCTCCGACATCGCCGACACCACGTACACGTCGTTCACACCCGTCTCCCAGGGCACGAGCGGCAGCGGCAAGGCCCAACTCACCCCCGCCGACACGCAGTCGGCGGACAGCACGGACACCGGCAAGAGCGGCAGCGGCGGCAAGAGCGGGAAAGGCGGGAAGAGCACCAAGGGCGGCAAGAGCAAGGCGCAGTCCGACGCGCCCACCGTGACTCCCAAGGACCCCGGCACCCCGGTCACCGCGGACAGCTCGGGCTCGGACACGCCCGCGCTGATCGGCACCGCCACGGGAGGCCTCGCCCCCGGCTGGACGGTCCAGGAGACCACCCAGGTCGCCGCGGGCGTCGGCCGCGGGCTGCTCGGCACCGCCTGCAGCACCCCGGACACCGAGTTCTGGTTCGCGGGCGCCAGCACCGCCGCCTCCCGCACCGACTATGTGCACCTCACCAACCCGGACGACTCCGCCGCGGTCGTCGACATCGAGCTGTACGGCAAGGACGGCAACCTCAAGTCGACGGTGGGCGAGGGCATCACGGTCCAGCCGCACGCCAGCGAGCCGATCCTGCTCTCCACACTCACCGACGCGCAGGAGCCCGACGTCACGGTCCACGTGAGCGTCCGCAGCGGCCGTGTCGCCGCCGCCGTGCAGGCCCTCGACGACAAGCTGGGCGGCGACTGGCTGGCCGCCTCGGCGGACCCCGCGGGCTCCCTGGTGCTGCCCGGCATCCCCAAGGACGCCACGGACGTCCGTCTGGTGGTCTTCGCGCCCGGGGACAGCGACGCCGACCTCAAGGTGCGCCTCGCCTCGCCCTCCGGGCAGATCACCCCGGCCGGGAACGAGACGGTCCATGTGAAGGGCGGTATGACCACCGGCGTCGACCTCGGCGACGTCACCCGCGGCGAGGCGGGTTCCCTGGTGCTGAGCCCCGGCGACACCCCGGTCCCGGTGGTCGCCGCCCTGCGGGTGGTGCGCGGCAAGGGCGACAAGCAGGAGTCCGCGTTCATCCCGGCGAGCGCGCCGGTCGGCACGCGCGCGTCGGCCGCCGACAACAGCGCCAAGGACAGCACGCTCGCGCTGACCGCGCCGGAAGGCACGGCCACGGTCAAGGTCACCGCGTCCGCGGGCAGCGACGGCGGCACGGCGGCCGCCAAGGAGTACACGATCAAGGGCGGTACGACGCAGAACGTGGACGCGCCCGTGCCGAGCGGTGTGAAGGGCACGTACGCGCTCACCGTCGAACCGGTCTCCGGAGGACCCGTCTACGCCGCTCGTATGCTGCAGACGACCCTCGAGGGCGTACCAGCGTTCACCGTGCAGACCCTTCCCGACGACCGGGGCACGGTGGCGGTGCCCGAGACGGACCAGGACCTGTCCGTCCTGCTGAAGAAGTGACGGCCCGGGGCCACCGGAGAGGCCGGGCCCCGGCTCGTTCGTGAAGCGAAGGCCCGGGGCCACCGAAGAGGTGCACCCCGGGTTCTTCGTGAAGTGACGGTCCGGAGGGCCGAGGGCCGCCGGGCCCCCGGGGGTCAGTCCTCGCCGTAGCGCGGATCCACGGTCTCCGGAGTGAGCCCCAGCAGCTCCGCCACCTGCTCCACGACCACCTCGTGGACCAGGGCGGCACGCTCGTCGCGGCCCTTGGTGCGGATCTCCACGGGGCGACGGTAGACGACGACCCGCCCCCGGCGCCCGTCACCGGACGGCACCGTGCCCCCCAGAGGCACCGCGTCGTCGCTCCACACCTGACCGGGGCCGTCGAGGCGCGGCACCTCAAGAACGACGAAGTCGATCTCGGCGAGCTGCGGCCAGCGCCGCTCCAGACGCTCCACGGAGTCCTGCACCAGGTCCGCGAACACCTCGGCACGGCTCGCGGCGAGCGGCACCTGGGGCGGCGCGATGGGTCCGCGCATGCCCCTGCCGTGGCGATCACGGCGGCGGGGTCCGGGTGCGGCGGAGCGGGGCGGTACGGCGTTGTCCATCACTGATGAAGCGTAGTCCCCGCCGGGGCTCGGTGCCCGGCCCCACACGGCCTCGCGCCCCCTCCGTCCGTCTCGTCCACACGGCTCGCCGGGCCGGCCGCCGGAGGCCGGCCGAAGCCGTCGGGCATGTCGCAGGATGACCATTCCAGCCAAGGTTGGGCTCGATTCCATATCCCTCCCGGACCGTCGACCTCATGAGAATTGGCAAGGTTTGTACCAAGTGGTGACCGATTTCAGACGGTCCCGAGGCCGGATCCCGCGGTCTCCGTGCAGGTCACCGAGGTCCGCCGGGAGGGGCGTGTGGGGTGTTTCACAGCACGACACGGTGGAGTGACCTGGGGGAGAGTCGTCGCGGCCCGCTCAAGAGTGCGGTACCGTCCAACGTCGTGAGCCCTGTACGTCGTTGTTCGCGCACCGCTTGCGGCCGACCCGCCGTAGCGACGCTGACGTACGTCTACGCCGACTCGACCGCGGTCCTCGGTCCGCTCGCCACCTACGCCGAACCCCACTGCTACGACCTGTGCGCCGAGCACTCCGAGCGCCTGACCGCACCGCGCGGCTGGGAGGTCGTCCGGCTCCTGGACGGCTCCGCCCCCGCCCGCCCCAGCGGCGACGACCTGGAGGCGCTCGCCAACGCGGTCCGTGAGGCGGCCCGCCCGCAGCAGCGCGCGGCGGAGGCCGGCGGCAGCGCGCGGACGGCGGACCCGATGGAGGTCGCGCGCCGCGGTCATCTGCGGGTTCTGCGCTCGCCGGACAACTGAGCGCGGGGCAGCCTTCGTGAAGTCCGGGTGTGAACCCCGGTATGAACTCCGTTGGAACTGCCCTCCCGGCCCGCTGGACCCACCACCGAGGGCTGCTTCCAGCAGGTAGTTTGGGGCCATCGTCAAGACCTCAGGAGGGTTGGCCGTGGCTGCTGATCTGTCGCAGATCGTGAAGGCGTACGACGTGCGCGGAGTCGTCCCCGACCAGTGGGACGAGTCGCTGGCCGAACTCTTCGGGGCGGCCTTCGCCCAGGTGACCGGCGCGGACGCCATCGTGATCGGCCATGACATGCGACCCTCCTCCCCGGGACTCTCGGGCGCGTTCGCCCGCGGGGCCGCCGCCCTCGGAGTCGACGTCACCGAGATCGGCCTGTGCTCGACGGACCAGCTCTACTACGCCTCGGGCGCGCTGAACCTGCCGGGCGCCATGTTCACCGCCTCGCACAACCCGGCCCAGTACAACGGCATCAAGATGTGCCGCGCGGGCGCCGCACCGGTCGGCCAGGACACCGGCCTCGCCGAGATCCGCGCCCTGGTCGAGCGATGGGTGGACGAGGGCGCTCCGGAGCCCGCGCAGACGCCCGGCACGGTCACCCAGCAGGACACGCTGAAGGACTACGCGGCACATCTGCGCTCGCTGGTCGACCTGACCTCCATCCGGCCCCTGAAGGTCGTCGTCGACGCCGGCAACGGCATGGGCGGCCACACCGTGCCCACCGTCGTCGCCGGACTGCCGCTCGACGTGGTCCCGATGTACTTCGAGCTGGACGGCACCTTCCCCAACCACGAGGCCAACCCGCTCGACCCCGAGAACATCGTCGATCTGCAGAAGCGCGTCCGCGAGGAGCACGCCGACATCGGCATCGCCTTCGACGGCGACGCCGACCGGTGCTTCGTCGTCGACGAGCACGGCGACCCCGTCTCGCCCTCCGCCGTCACGGCCCTGGTCGCCGGGCGCGAACTGGCCAAGCACGGCGGCAAGGGCACGGTCATCCACAACCTGATCACCTCGTGGTCCGTGCCCGAGGTCGTCCGCGAGCACGGCGGCTCGCCCGTGCGCACCCGTGTGGGCCACTCCTTCATCAAGGCCGAGATGGCACGCACCGGCGCGATCTTCGGCGGCGAGCACTCCGCGCACTACTACTTCAAGGACTTCTGGAACGCGGACACGGGGATGCTGGCCGCGCTCCACGTCCTGGCGGCCCTCGGCGAGCAGGACGGCCCGCTGTCGCAGCTGGTCGCCGAGTACGACCGCTACGCGGGCTCCGGAGAGATCAACTCCACGGTCGACGACCAGCAGGGCCGCCTGGCCGCGATCAGGGCGGCGTACGAGGGCCGTGAGGGCGTCACCCTCGACGAGCTGGACGGTCTGACGGTCTCGACCGCCGACTGGTGGTTCAACGTCCGCCCCTCCAACACCGAACCGCTGCTCCGCCTGAACGCGGAGGCGAGGGACGAGGCCACCATGGCCAAGATCCGGGACGAGGCCCTGGCCGTCATCCGCGGCTGACCTCCGCGCCGCACGACACGGCCGCGGCGGGCACCCCTTCCGAGCGGGGCGCCCGCCGCCGTGCCACCACGCCCGGCCCCCATCACACCGCCCGAGACCGCGCCACCACGCCCAACCCCCACCGCGCCGCCCCCGCGGCGGTAATCTGACCAGGTCAAGCGCACTCGCTCCGAAGGGACCCCTCATGCCGCTCGAAGCCGGCCTCCTGGAGATCCTCGCCTGCCCGGCGTGCCACGCCCCCCTCAAGGAGGAGGACAGCGAGCTGGTCTGCACCGGTCAGGACTGCGGCCTCGCCTACCCCGTCCGGGACGGCATCCCGGTCCTGCTCGTGGACGAGGCCCGCCGCCCCGCCTGACGCAACCGGCGATCGGAGACTGCCGCTCATGCTCGACGAATCGCTGCTGGACGACCCCGATGCGCTGGCCCTCGCCGACCGCCGCGCCCTGCTGCGCGGCGCCGCCGAGGCCGGCGCCCGCGTCCGCACCGCCGTACGGCACGCCGCCGAGGCGGGGATCAACGATCTGAAGCCCGACGGCCGCCCCCGCGCCGTCCTCATCGCGGGCCCCGGGACCGCCTCCGTGGGGGTCGCCGAACTGCTCGGCACCCTCGCCGGCGCCTCCTGCCCGGTCACCCGCATCCACCCGACCGGTGTCGCCCCGGCCGCCGGCGCCCTGCGCTGGGACCTGCCCGGCTGGGCGGGCCCCGTGGACCTCCTGCTGATCGCCACGCCCGACGGCACCGAACCGGGCCTCGGGATCCTCGTCGAGCAGGCCTACCGCCGAGGCTGCACGGTCGTCGCCGTGGCCCCTGCCGGATCCCCGGTCACGGAGGCGGTGGACGGCGCGCACGGCCTGTTCGTCCCGATGGCGATCGCCCCCTACGAGCAGGAGGAACCGCTCGCGGCCTCCGCGCCCGGCGTCCTGTGGGCCCTGCTCACCCCGCTGCTCGCCCTGCTGGACCGCACCGGGTTGCTCTCCGCCCCGGCCGACGCCCTGGAGAAGGTCGCCGACCGCCTCGACCAGGTCGCCGAGCGCTGCGGCCCGGTCATCGCCACCTACAGCAACCCCGCCAAGACCCTCGCCGCCGAACTCGCCGAATCCCTGCCGGTGATCTGGACGGAGGGCGTCTCCGCGGCGCCAGCCGGCCGACGCTTCGCCGCCGCGCTCGCCGAGCTGGCCGGCCGCCCCGCGCTCACCGCACGGCTGCCCGAGGCGCTGGCCTCGCACCATGTGCTGCTCTCCGGCGCGCTCGCCGCCGGCGCCGACCCCGAGGACTTCTTCCGCGACCGCGTCGAGGAGGCCCAGGCCCTCCACGCGCGCGTGGTGCTGCTGCGCGACCGGCCCATCGGAGGACTGAGCGCGGCCCCCGCCGCACGGGAGCTGGCACTCAGCCACGACACGGCGATCAGCGAACTGGAACCGGAGGACGGCAGTGAGCTGGAGACCCTCGCGGAACTGATCGCCGTCACAGATTTCGCCGCTGTTTACGTGGCGCTCGCTTCGGGGGCCTGACCTTGGCTCACGCCGTCTGACGGCGTCTGCGCCCCGCGTACCTACGGAGAAAAAGACACCCATGGATCGCCTCGACAACACCGTCCGCCCCTACGCCTGGGGTTCGACCACCGCCATCCCCCGCCTCCTCGGCGTGGAGCCGACCGGTGAGCCCCAGGCGGAGATGTGGATGGGCGCCCACCCGGGCGCACCCTCGCGCACCGCGCGCGGACCGCTCAACGAGGTGATCGACAAGTCGCCCGAGCAGGAGCTCGGCGCCCGCACGGTCGCCAAGTTCGGCCCCCGGCTGCCGTTTCTGCTGAAGATCCTCGCCGCCGGCGCCCCGCTCTCCCTCCAGGTGCACCCCGACCTGGCGCAGGCGAAGGAGGGCTACGAGGACGAGGAGCGCCGCGGCATCCCCCTCGACGCCCCCCACCGCAACTACAAGGACGCCAACCACAAGCCCGAACTGATCTGCGCCCTCACCGAGTTCGACGGTCTGTGCGGCTTCCGCGCCCCCGACGAGGCCGCCGAACTGCTCGCCGGTCTCGACGTCGACTCCCTCAAGCCGTACGTCGACCTGCTGCACGCGCACCCCGAGGACGCCGCCCTGCGCGAGGTCCTCACCGCGGTCCTGAGCGCCGACCCCGCGGAGATGGCCCACACGGTCACCGAGGCCGCGGCCGCCTGCGCCCGCCTCGGCGGCGCCTACGCCCCGTACGCGGACCTCGCCCACCACTACCCCGGCGACCCCGGCGTGATCGCGGCCATGCTGCTCAACTATGTACAGCTGCAGCCCGGCGAGGCCCTCTTCCTCGGTGCCGGCGTCCCGCACGCCTATCTGAGCGGCCTCGGCGTCGAGATCATGGCCAACTCCGACAACGTCCTGCGCTGCGGCCTGACTCCGAAGCACGTCGACGTCCCCGAACTGCTGCGCATCGTCCGCTTCGAGGCGGCCGACCCCGGCGTGCTGCGCCCGGAGGCGTCCCCCGACGGCGAGGAGGTCTACGAGACCCCCATCGACGAGTTCCGCCTGTCCCGCTACGTCCTTCCCGAGGGCACTGCCGCACACGACCTGACCCGCCCGACCCCGCAGATCCTGCTGTGCACGGCGGGTTCCGTACGCGTCGGCGAACACCTCCTCGCCCCGGGCCAGTCCGTCTTCGTAGCGGCGGACGAGACCGCCGAGGCCTCCGGGGCCGGCACCCTCTTCCGGGCCGCGGTCGTCGCCTGACGCACAGCCGCACGCCGTCCGACGCCGGTCCGGCGCAACACCGCGTCGGACCCGGCTGCAACAATGGCCCACCGGCAAAGGCGGGGCAAAACCCTGGACGCGCTACGCGAGTACGACGAGCCAGGGCGGGACGGTAACGAAGGGACAACGCGAACTCATGAGCGCGTCAGGCGGCAGCAAGGCGATTGTGGCGGCACTCGGCGCCAACCTCGCGATCGCGGCATCGAAATTCGTGGCGTTCGCCTTCAGCGGCTCGTCCTCGATGCTCGCCGAGGGCGTCCACTCGCTCGCCGACTCCGGGAACCAGTTCCTGCTGCTGATCGGCGGCAAGCGAGCCCAGCGCGAGGCTACCCCGCAGCATCCGTTCGGCTACGGCCGCGAGCGCTTCATCTATGCCTTCCTGGTCTCGATCGTCCTCTTCTCGATCGGCGGCATGTTCGCCATCTACGAGGGCTACGAGAAGATCCAGCACCCGCACGGACTCGACAACTGGTACTGGCCGGTGGGCGTCCTCGTCTTCGCGGTGATCGCCGAGGGCTTCTCCTTCCGCACCGCGATAAAGGAGTCCAACGAGCTGCGCGGATCGATGTCCTGGGCGCAGTTCATCCGCCGCGCCAAGGCGCCCGAGCTGCCCGTCGTCCTCCTGGAGGACTTCGGCGCGCTGATCGGCCTGGTGCTCGCCCTCGGCGGCGTCGGCCTCGCGGTGCTCACCGGCGACGGCATCTGGGACGGCATCGGCACCGTCTGCATCGGTGTCCTCCTTGTCTCGATCGCCCTCGTCCTCGCCGCCGAGACCTCGTCCCTGCTCCTCGGCGAGGCCGCCGGCCCGGACGTGATCAGGCAGATCGAGTCGGCGACCGTCGACGGTGAGACCGTCACCGGCATCATCCACATGCGCACCCTGCACCTCGGCCCCGAGGAACTGCTGGTCGCCGCCAAGATCGCCGTCCGGCACGACGACACCGCCACCCAGGTCGCCACCGCGATCGACGCCGCCGAGGCCCGGATCCGCGCCACGGTCCCGATAGCGCGGGTCATCTACCTGGAACCCGACATCTACAGCGAGGCGGAGGCGGCCAAGGGCCCGGACCCCGAGGCGACGCCCGGGGGCCCGGACCGGACCGCCGGCCACTGACCCTCACATCTGGACGGGCCACGGCGGCGCGGGCGGCACGACCCGCCTCCTGCGCACCACCACGGCGGCGATCCCCAGGCCGATCCCCGTGGCGGTCAGGATCAGTCCGAGCAGCCCGGACAGGAGCCAGCCCACAAGCCGTCCCGGACCACCGGCGACGCGCCCCTCCACATCGCCGACGGCCACCGTCCCCTGGTGGCCGTCGGTGGCGAAAAACCGGGAGTCCACGGAGTTGACCCGATGGTCACCCAGCACGAACAGTCGGCCCTCGGGCACCTTCACGTCGTACGGCCGATGCATACCGTCGGCGATGCCGTCCTTCACATACGGCTCCACCAGCGGCCGCCCGTTGACGGTGATGCGTTCGTCCGTGCCGTTGCCGCAGCACACCACGTGATCGCCGCCCACACCGATCACCCGCTTCAGCACGGCCGCGCCGTTGTAGCGGTCCGGCGTGGCGAAGAGGATGACATCCCCTCGGTGTATCTCGGCGCCGTCCAGCCGCCGTACGACGAGCTGCTTGCCGATGCCATAGGTGGGCTCCATGCTTCCGCCGCTCACCGTGACGGCCGTGTAGGCCGAGCGCACATAGAGCAGGGAGCCCACCAACAAGATCAGCCCCAGTGGCAGCGTCAACCACGCCGCGAGCGCCAGTCCCCGTCCCTTACCCATCGCCATCCCCTCCCCGCACGGCCCGTCCGCACGCGCAGAGGCTAGCGACGACCCGTGCGTCACCTGAGCGCCGGGCCTCGACGCCCACCTGACGCCTTCCTCACACGGCACGCCGCCGCGAACGACCGATCCGGTACCCCCGACGCCCCGGCGTCCCCCTGATCGTCCGAGCGCAGAGCCATGGAAACGCCCTGCTCATCAGGCTTTGCCGGGTCCCGGCGCAGGGCCTCGGGCAGCGCGGGGTCCGCTTCGCCGCGCCAGCGATGTGTCCGGAGGCGGACTGGGGGCGGCTGGGTCCCTCGGTGTAGCTTGGGACGGAGCCAGACGTCGCTGCTGATGGCGGTCGGGCGGCCCAGACGGGCCGGCCGAGGGAGAGAGGGCCTCCGACGGACTGCGCTGCGCGCACGCGGGCATGCCTGTGTCCTCTTCGGGCACCCCTGTGTCCGCCGCCGCGCAGACCAGCCCTACCCACCTCGCCCCGACTCCGAGGAGCACCTCGCAATGACGACTGTCGACAGCCGACAGGACTTCAAGGTCGCCGACCTCTCCCTGGCCGAGTTCGGCCGCAAGGAGATCACTCTCGCCGAGCACGAGATGCCCGGTCTGATGGCGATCCGCAAGGAGTACGCGGAGGCGCAGCCCTTGGCCGGCGCCCGTGTCACCGGTTCCCTGCACATGACCGTCCAGACCGCCGTGCTCATCGAGACGCTGGTGGCGCTGGGTGCGCAGGTCCGCTGGGCCTCCTGCAACATCTTCTCCACCCAGGACCACGCGGCCGCCGCCATCGCCGTCGGCCCGAACGGCACGCCGGACAACCCCCAGGGCATCCCGGTCTTCGCCTGGAAGGGCGAGACGCTGGAGGAGTACTGGTGGTGCACGGAGCAGGCGCTGACCTGGCCGGGCGTGCCCACCGGCGGCCCGAACATGATCCTCGACGACGGTGGTGACGCCACCCTCCTCGTCCACAAGGGCGTGGAGTACGAGAAGGACGGCAAGGTCCCGGCCGTCGAGACCGCCGAGTCCGACGAGCACCGCGTGATCCTTCAGCTGCTGCACCGCACCCTGGGCGAGAACCCCCAGAAGTGGACCCAGCTGGCCTCGGAGATCCGTGGTGTCACGGAGGAGACCACGACCGGTGTCCACCGCCTGTACGAGATGCAGCGCGACGGCGTCCTGCTGTTCCCGGCGATCAACGTCAACGACGCCGTCACCAAGTCGAAGTTCGACAACAAGTACGGCTGCCGCCACTCGCTGATCGACGGCATCAACCGCGCCACCGACGTCCTGATCGGTGGCAAGACCGCGGTCGTGTGCGGTTACGGCGACGTGGGCAAGGGCTGCGCGGAGTCCCTGCGCGGACAGGGCGCCCGCGTGATCGTCACCGAGATCGACCCGATCTGCGCGCTGCAGGCGGCGATGGACGGCTACCAGGTCACGACCCTCGACGAGGTCGTCGACAAGGCCGACATCTTCGTCACCACGACGGGCAACAAGGACATCATCATGGCCGCGGACATGGCCAAGATGAAGCACCAGGCGATCGTCGGCAACATCGGTCACTTCGACAACGAGATCGACATGGCCGGCCTCGCCAAGGTCCCCGGCATCGTCAAGGACGAGGTCAAGCCGCAGGTCCACACCTGGACCTTCCCCGACGGCAAGACGATCATCGTCCTGTCCGAGGGCCGTCTGCTGAACCTGGGCAACGCCACCGGTCACCCGTCGTTCGTGATGTCCAACTCCTTCGCGGACCAGACGCTGGCCCAGATCGAGCTGTTCACCAAGCCCGACGCGTACCCGACCGGTGTGTACACGCTGCCCAAGCACCTCGACGAGAAGGTCGCCCGTCTCCACCTGGACTCGCTCGGCGTGAAGCTGACCACGCTCCGCCCCGAGCAGGCCGCGTACATCGGCGTCGACGTCGAGGGCCCGTACAAGTCGGACCACTACCGGTACTGACAGGACCACCCCGGTACCGGCCACCGATACCCGCGACCGGTACCGACCAGGCCCTCAGGCAGGCCCCCGCACCCCCGTGTCGGGGGCCTGTCCCTTTGGCCCGGCCGGCCGGGCCGGCCCGTCACACCCCCAGGACCCCCATGCCCCGCGGCCGATATTCGCTTCACGACCCGCACGACGGCTCCCTCCTGGCCGAAGAACACTTCCAGTGCGCACCCGGCCCCTCGGGCTGGCGCTATGTCTCCCAAGTGACCACCCCCTCCGGCGACCACGCCGGCTCCGTCGACCTCGCCCTCGACGAGCTCGGCCGTCCCATCCGCCTCGAACTGCACGCCGCGAGCTGGCAGGTGCGTGGCGCCGCGCTGGACGGCGTCACCTGGGTCCGCACCGACCCCACCGGCACCCACGCCACCGAAGGCAATGTCCGCGCCCACGCCTTCACCGGCACCTCCCCCGCGTTTCTCGTCGCCACCGCCCGGCTGCTGCGTCTCACCCCCTCCTCCGCGGCGACGCGCGTACGCCTCGTCGCCTTCACCGATCCGGTCCTCGCCCCCCGCACCGTGGACCAGTCCTGGGCCCTGATCGAAAGAGAAGCACACCCCACTGACAACGACCCGCTGATCGTTGACGAATACCAGGTCACAGCCCTGGACACGGGGGAGCGGCACACCGTCCACATCGCCGGTGACGTCGTGCTCGCGGCGCCCGGCGTCGAGTTGGAAGACCTCGAATCACCGCCGTCGGCGTTCAGCTGACGCGGGGCCCCGCCGCAGGGTCACGCCGGGGGCACGAACCCGGTGGCAGGACGGTCCGACGGCGCTGCCGTCCGCGACGGCGAGGGCCGCCGGTCTTCCTGCGGGTCGGTAGCCGGGGCCTGGGGGATGCCATATGTCTGCGGCTGCACAGCCTTTCCGGGCCAATCGTCCACACCGACAGGTGCCGTCGCCCGCTCGGCCTCGTAGGACCCGGGAGCCGCCCACGGGCTCCCTTCGCTCCGCGGGGCGGCAGCGCGCCCCGGCACGGGAGCCTGTACGGCCGCAGGCGCGTGCCCGACCTGCCCGTCCGGCATCCCCTGCGACGCCACGGTCCCCTCGACCCCCTGGCCACCCGGCGTCCGCCGCGCCTCCCTGGACTGGCGCTCCTGCACCACCGCCGCCAGGTACGCGGCCGGCGGGACACCCTGCGGCGCCGGTGCACCTGTACGAGCCGCGAGATCCGAGGCGAGACGTTCCGCCATCGCCCAGCCCACCTGCGGATCCAGGGACTGCATCCGCGCCAGGTACTGCCGGATCGCCAGCCACAACCCGTCCGGCACCGCCGAGAGATCCAGCTCAGCGAACCGTCCGGCGAGCCAGGGCGGCGGCGGGGGCACAAGGGCCGTACGCCCCGCCGGGACCCGCTCCCGCACGACCAGCGTGCCCGCGAAGACGTCCCCGAGGCGCCTGCCCCGGGCCGACACGAGCGAGGCGATGCACGCGACGACCCCGAACGTCATCTGGATCTCGACCACCCCGACCGCGCCCCGGACCAGCGCGTGACGGAACCGGATCGGTCCTCCGTCGTCGCGCACCACGCGCAGCCCGCAGGCCAGCTTGCCCAGCGAACGGCCGTGGGTCAGGGTCTCCACCGCGATCGGTCCGCCCACCGGGACCAGAACGAAGGCCGCGATCGACAGCGCGATCTGCGCGGCGTCGTCCAGACCGGACGTCGACGCCACCAGAGCGATCATCACGATGACATAGGCGGTGACAGCCACCACCATGTCGAGCACCACCGCGAGCACCCTGCTCGGCAGTTTCGCGGGGCGCAGCTCAAGCGCCACCGCCTCGCCCGTGACCAGTTCACTCATGTCCCGCGTCCTTCCCCTGACCCACCCCGGGATACGACAGTCTGCCAAGCTGTGGGCGCATCGCGCTCCAGTGCGACAAGCTGACACGCAGTACGAGAGGACGAGGAGCAGCCGGACCCATGGACCTCGACGTGTTCGTGTCCGCCCACAGCGCCGAGTGGGACCGTCTCGAGGCTCTGCTGCGCCGCCAGCGCCGCCTCACGGGAGCCGAGGCGGACGAACTCGTCGTCCTCTACCAGCGCACCGCGACCCATCTCTCGCTCGTCCGGTCCAGTGCACCGGACCCGCAGCTCACGGGCCGGCTCAGTCAGCTGGTGGCACGCGCGCGCAGTGCCGTGACGGGCACGCGCCGTGCCTCGTGGCGCGATGTCACCCGCTTCCTCACCCATGGCTTTCCCGCCGCGGTCTATCGCTCGCGCCGCTGGTGGGTACCCACCGCGTTGCTCTCCACGGTGATCGGCGCGCTCCTGGGGTGGTGGATCGGCACCCATCCGGAGATCCAGTCCTCGATCGCGGCCCCCGGTGAACTGCGCAACCTGACCCGCCCCGGCGGCGAATACGAGACGTACTACTCAAGTCATCCGGCCGCCGCCTTCGCCGCCCAGGTGTGGACGAACAACGCCAAGGCCGCCGCGATGTGCCTGGTCCTCGGCATCTTCCTGGGCCTGCCGGTCCTGTGGATCCTTTTCGAGAACATGCTGAACCTGGGCGTGGGCCTCGGCCTCATGTCCTCGGCGGGCCGTCTCGACACCTTCCTCGGGCTGATCCTTCCGCATGGTCTCCTGGAGCTGACGGCCGTCTTCGTGGCCGCCGGCACAGGGCTACGGCTCGGCTGGACCCTCATCGATCCGGGCCCCCGCAGCCGCCGCAGCGCTCTCGCGGAGGAGGGCCGGGCAGCCCTGGGCATGGCGATCGGCCTCGCCCTCGTCCTCTTCGTGTCGGGCGCCATCGAGGGCTTCGTGACTCCGTCCGGCCTCCCCACATGGGCGCGGATAGCGATCGGCGTCCTCGCTGAGCTGGCCTTTCTCACGTATGTGTTCGTCCTGGGCGGGCGCGCGGCACGAGCCGGCTACACGGGCGACCTGGAAGCGCACGAGCGCAGTGCGACCGTCCCCAGCGCGGCGTGACGCGGGGGTGGCCCGTCGGATGTGCGTCGCACTCCGTTGACCTGCTAGTCTCCTCTTCGCCGCGCAAGGCCTGTTGACACGGGTTGAGCGAGGAGGTAGATTCGAACAGTTGCCTGGAGGTGGACCTCCACCCCGGGACCAACCGAGAATATCTACTTGCTCCTGGAACATCGATTCCGTGGAGCCACCCCCCGATGATTCAGAAATGGACGCCGGTCAATCGGCCCCGAAGCTTCTGATAAAGTCGGGAAAGCCGGAAAGGGAAACGCGGAAGCGGGAACCTGGAAAGCGCCGAGGAAATCGGGTCGAGAAAAGATCTGATAGAGTCGGAAACACCGAAGGGAAGCGCCCGGAGGAAAGCCTGAGAGAGTCTCTCGGGTGAGTACGAAGGAAGCGTCCGTTCCTTGAGAACTCAACAGCGTGCCAAAAGTCAACGCCAGATATGTTGATACCCCG